>LNFH01000056.1 GCA_001464235.1 Rhizobiales bacterium Ga0077556
ACAGGCCGCCTGAGCCGCCGCGCGCCCTCCCCTCAGTTCCCGCTGGGCACCCGCTCCTCGATGCCGCGGATGTAGAAGTTCATGCCGAGGATCTGCTCGTCGGACAGCATCCCGTTGCCCCTGCATTCCACCGTCTGGCCGTCCTGGCGGACGACCGGGCAGCGGAAGGGGTGCAGCGTGCCGGCCTTGATGGCGGCTTCGGTGGCCTCCGCCATGGCCTTCACCTCGGCCGGCACGTTGGTGTAGGGCGCCATCTGGACCATGCCGCTGTTCAGCCCGCCCCAGACGTCTCCGGAGGTCCATTGGCCGTCGAGCATGGCCTGGACCCGCCGGATGTAATAGGGGCCCCAGTCGGCGACGATCGCGGTGAGCTGCGACTTCGGCCCGAAGCGGATCATGTCGGAGTTCTGGCCGAAGGCGAAGATGCCGCGCTGTTCGGCGATCTGCATGGCGGCAGGTGAATCGGTGTGCTGGGCAATGATGTCGGCGCCCTGATCGGCGAGGGCCCTCGCCGCATCGGCCTCCCGGCCCGGATCGAACCAGGCATTGGCCCAGACGATGCGGATCTTCATGTCGGGGCGGACCGACTGGGCACCCAGCATGAAGGCGTTGATGCCGGAGAGCACTTCGGGGATCGGGAAGGCGCCGATATAGCCCACCGTCCCGGTCTTCGACATGCGCGCGGCGATCTGGCCGAGGATGTAGCGGCCCTCGTAGAAGCGGCCGGCATAGGTGGCGAGGTTGGCGGCGCGCTTGAAGCCGGTGGCGTGCTCGAAGCGGACACTGGGATGGCGGCGGGCGACGCGCTCGGTCGGGTCCATGAAGCCGAACGAGGTGGTGAAGATCAGCCTGTGGCCGGTGCGGGCCAATTGCTCGATGGCCCGCTCCGCATCGGCGCTGGCCACACGCTCGACGAAGGTCGTCTCGACCCTGTTGCCGAAGTGGCGCTCCACCGCCTGGCGGCCGACGTCGTGCTGATAGGTCCAGCCGTGATCCCCGACCGGGCCGACATAGATGAAGCCGATCTTCAGCCTCTCCTGGGCCGTGGCCTGGCCCAGGCCGAACATGAGGCCGATGGCGGCAAATGCACCTGCGAACAAGGTCCTGCGATTGATGCGTCGATGCATGGAGAAGCCCCTCGCGCCCTCAGCCCATCCGGCCGTGAAGGATGAATGGTGACGCGGCCTGTTGCGGCGATCAAGGCTTTCGGGCGACATGCGACGAAACGGCTCGCGGACCCATTCCATGACGCTTTCGGCCACCCCTGACGCGCCCCTCCGGCCTCCCCCCCTGAAGGAACGGGTGCGGGCGCTCTACGAGGACCATACGGAAGCCTCCGAGCGCTTCCGCTACGCTCTGCTCGCCTTCGACCTCACCACCATCGCCTTCGTCGTGGCGACGAGCTTCATGCCGCGCCACATCACCATCGAGGTGGTGGATTTCGTCATCGGCCTCGGACTGCTCGCTGATTTCTCGGCCCGGCTGTGGATCGCCCGGCGCCCGTGGCGCGAGATGGCGAACCCGCTGACCTGGGCCGACATCATCGCCATCGCCTCCTTCCTCGCCCCCATCGTCGGCGAGGGCGGCGGCTTCCTGCGCGTGCTGCGTACCCTGCGGCTGATGCGGACCTACCAGCTCGTCAAGCAGCTGCGCGGCGACAGCGCCTTCTTCCGGCGCAACCAGGAGGTCATCTTCGCCGCGACGAACCTGCTGGTGTTCATCTTCGTCATGACCGGGCTCGTCTACGAGACGCAGCACCGGACCAATGCCGGCATCGCCAACTATGTGGACGCGCTCTATTTCACCGTCACGTCGCTGACGACGACGGGCTATGGCGACATCACCCTGCCCGGCACGGCGGGGCGGCTGATCTCGGTGGTGATCATGATCTTCGGCGTGACGCTGTTCCTGCGCCTCGCCCAGGTGCTGTTCCGGCCGGTGAAGGTGCGCTTTTCCTGCCCGACCTGCGGGCTGCAGCGCCATGAGCCCGATGCCGTCTGCTGCAAGGCCTGCGGCACCGTGCTCAACATCCCCGACGAGGGCAATTGAGGGCGCCGAAGCGCCCTCGCCGGCTCAGCGCCGCTCGTTGAAATTGCCGCCGCCGGGCGGGCGGGTCATCTTGAACATCTGCTCGGAGCCGACCTGGAAATACTGGTCGTAACCGCCACGCATGACCGGATGCATCCGGCCGGTGTCGACGATGCCGTCCTTGATGAAGTCGTCGTTGATGTAGATGCCGACCACCTGGCCGATGACGAGGTGGTAGCTCGTCACGCCCTCGAGCGAGGTCAGCGGCACGGTCTGCAGCCACTTGCACTCGAGCGCGGCGGGCGAAGCCTTCACCCGCGGCGGCTTGACGAAGACCGAGGGCGCGGCCTCGAGGCCGGCGAACTCCATCTCGTTCTCGCCGCGCGGCAGCGGCGCGGAGGTGGCGTTCATCGCGTCCCTCAGCTCCCAGGAAACGAAGGAGCAGGTGAACTCGCCGGTCTCCTCGGCGAAGGCGAGCGCGTCCTTGCGGCCGCCGGAGCCGAAACAGACCATGTGCGGCTTGTCGGAAATGGCGTTGAAGAAGGAGTAGGGCGAGCAGTTCACGCGCCCGTCCTTGTCGACGGAGGTGATCCAGCCGATGGGGCGCGGCGAGACGATCGCCTTGAACGGGTCGAAGGGGAGACCGTGGTCGGCGGCGGTGACGTTGTAGTGCATGGTCTTCAGCCCTCAGAGACGTGTGACGATGGCGGCCATGTCCGGCCTCTGGCGGTCTTCCGCCTTCGCCTCCGGGGTGCCGAGATGGACGAAACCGGCGATCTTCTCCTCGGCCGCAAGGCCCAGATGGTCGAGGACGCGGCGGTCGTAGGCGGGCCACTCGGTGACCCAGTTGCCGCCGAATCCGAAAGCGGTGGCGGCATGGAGGAGGTTGAGGCAGACGCTGCCGGCGGAAAGAACCTGCTCCCATTCCGGGATCTTCGGATGGGGCGCGGCGCGCGAGACGACGGCGACGCAGACGGGCGCGCGGGCGAAGCGGGCGCGGTCGATCTCGATCCTTTTCGGATCGGCGGCCGGATCGTCGGCGCGGACGAGGCGCTCGAGCTCCTCGCCGAGCCTCGCTCCGGCGGCGGCGTCGATGACGATGAAGCGCCAGGGCGCGAGCTTGCCGTGGTCCGGAACGCGGGCGGCGATCGCCAGCATGGCGTCGAGGGTCGCGGCATCCGGGCCCGGACCGCGCATGAGCGCGAAGGGCGTGGACCGGCGGGTCTTGAGGTGATCGACGAGGTCGGAATCGACAGGCATGCTGGTCCCCGGGGCGCGGCCGCGCTTCCAACTAGGCAAGTTCCCCGCTTTCGCCAAGGGGACAAAGCGCAGGACTTGCCCGCCCGTGCTTGCGTCCCGTGGAGCGGCGCACCAAAAAGAGCCATAATCGGACGCGAGATGATCGACGCATGAGTGGGATCGACGCATGACCCGGAGCGCGGGATCGCTCACCGCCGCGGCCGCGTTCGCCGCGGCCCTCGGCCTCGCCGTCCCGGCGGGCGAGGCGATCGCTCAGGGTTTCGAGCGTCCGCCGCTGCCGCGCATCACCCCCTCGCCCCATTCGGACCTGCCGCCGATCGCCACCGAGCCGCAGCAACGCCGCCGCCGCAACATGCCGGGCGGGGCTGCAACGCCCTTCTTCACCCTGCCCGACGGGGCGACGCCCTTTACGCCGCAGATGGGCGGGCCGCCGGCGCTGATGCCGAGCATTCCCGGCCTTCCCGGCAGCCCCGGCCTGCCGCCGCAGTTCGCCGACCGCACCGCGGTGGCCCTCGACGCGCGCTACCGCCAGGGCGGGCAATATGTGCGCGACGGCCTGCACTGGCGCATCTTCGCCGACACGCCGGAGGCGAGCGGCGCCTTCGCCCTGGTGGCCGAATCGCGCGACCCCGCGCCGGTCTTCGCCCTGCGGCCCGGCAGCTACATCATGCACGTCGCCTTCGGCACCTTCGCCCAGACGCGCCGCCTGCGCATCGGCGCCGAGCCCTATCGCGAGAGCATCGTGATGAACGCCGGGGCGGTGCGCCTCGTCGGCAAGGTCGGCGAGAGCCAGATCCGCAACGCCCGCCTGTCCTTCGACATCTTCGCCGGCGGCCTGTTCGACGGCGGCGAGCCGCGCCTCGTGCTGCGCCAGGCGCCGGCCGGCGACCTCATCGCCCTGCCCGAGGGCACCTACCACGTCGTGTCGATCTACGGCGACGCCAACGCCACGATCCGCGCCGACCTGCGCATCCGCGCGGGGCAGGTGACGGATGCGACGATCCAGCACCGGGCGGCCAATGTCAGCCTCAAGCTCGTGCAGCAGCGCGAGGGCGGCGAGGCCATCGGCAACGCCGCCTGGACGGTGCTGACGCCGGGCGGCGACGTCATCAAGGAATCGATCGGCGCCTTCCCCTCCATGGTGCTGCAGGAGGGCGAGTACCTCGCCATCGCCCGCCATGAGGGCCGGGTGTTCAACCGGCGCTTCACGGTGGAGGCGGGCAAGGACCAGAACATCGAGGTCGTCGCGCGGTAGGTAGCGGACGCGCCGCTCGACTTCGTCCGTCGTCGGTACCGCCCCGCCGTCCGGCCCGCACGCTCCCCGTCATCCCCGGCCGAGCGCAAGCGAGGGGAAGGGGATCCAGGAGTTGAAGGGCGAACGCGATCCGCGCCCTTCGTGAGGATGCGCATGTGGGCCCCTGGACCCCCTCCCTCGGCCTGCGGCCTCGCCGGGGGTGACCGACGGAAGCTCCGATCGGGGGAGTTAAGCGAGCGAGTCGTCAGGGCGCCGCCAGCGCTATGGGGCGCCACCCTCACCTCTCCCCGGCGGGGAGAGGTGAAGCGGAGGCACCGCCGCCCGTCCTACTCCGCCGCCTGGGCGCGCCGCACGTCCGGCGGGGTCGCCTCGTCCTTGAGCTGCGCCACGAGCTCGGCGAGGCCGAGCGTCTCCTGCGCCTGGCTGCCGAAGCGGCGGACCGAGACGGTACGCTCGGCCGCCTCCTTCTTGCCGACGGCGAGGATGACCGGGATCTTCTGCAGCGAGTGCTCGCGAACCTTGTAGGAAATCTTCTCGTTGCGCAGGTCGGCATCGGCCCGCAGCCCCGCCTTGCGGCAGGCGGCGAGCACCTCCAGCGCGTAATCGTCGGCCTCGGAGGTGATCGGGGCGATCACCACCTGCTTGGGCGCGAACCAGAAGGGGAAGGCCCCCGCGTAGTTCTCGATGAGGATGCCGATGAAGCGCTCCATCGAGCCGCAGATGGCGCGGTGGACCATGACCGGCGGGGTCTTCTCGCCGTCGGCGCCGATGTAGAAGGCGCCGAACCGCTCGGGGAGGTTGAAGTCGACCTGGGTGGTGCCGCACTGCCAGTCGCGGCCGATGGCGTCGCGC
>LNFH01000057.1 GCA_001464235.1 Rhizobiales bacterium Ga0077556
AAGCCCGCGCCGTAGGTGTCGCAGATGCGAACGTACTCGGCGGGAGCAGCCTTGCCCGGGAGATCCGCTGCCTGAGCGCCGGTCAGGCCGATAAAGCCTGCGGCAGCGCCGAGAAGAAGGCTCTTAACCGTCTTCATTGTGTAGACCTCCAAATGTTTCTCCTGAGGGAGCTTGGTTCCGCGCCTTTTGACGGCTTTGGTTCCGATATTCCCCGTGTGGCCGCCTTTTCTGCTGTCGTGGCAAGGTGCCGTTCGACCCCAGGAAGGGCGGTGCGACCGGGGTGCCCCCCTTCGTCGCAGGGTCACCATTACCGATGCCCCGGTGCCGATCAATCGAAAGAACGCCTCCAAACAGGCCCCCGGCAGGCTTTGGCCGTCACTGTTGCACGAAGGACACGGGCGCCTTAACCACGGCCAAAGTCCGGTAATCCTGCGCAAGTTTATGAAAATCATCGCCTTTCGGCCATTCACGGGGCCGTGAGCACGTTAACGGGCGACGAGGCCGGCCCGCCCTGCGATAGGGGGGCCGGGGCGGGAACGCGGTTGTTGCGGTGTCGCCGGACCGCTCGGAATCGCAGCCCCGGCGGGCCGGCAGGGCGGAAACGGCCCGATTCCACGCCGAATCGTCGTCCGGATGCCTCGGCTCACCGCCGGCCCGGCGCGGCTGAAGCGACTCGGCGCTGCCCCGGGGCGGCAATTGGCCCCTCGGAAGACGCGCCGCTCGAGGGGGTGACGAGCCTTCTTCTCGGCGCTGCTGCGGGCTTCGTTGCCCTCACCGGTGCTCAGGCAGCGGATCTCCCGGGCAAGGCTGCTCCCGCCGAATACGTGCGCATCTGCGACACCTACGGCGCGGGCTTCTTCTTCATCCCGGGCACCGACACCTGCCTTCGCATCGGCGGCTACGTCCGCATGGATGCCTACGCCACCCAGACGTTCGGTGCCGGCACCAATGCCTACACCACCCGTACCCGCCTGCTGCTGAACTTCGATGCCCGCTCGAACACCGAGTATGGCCTCCTGCGCGCCTACGGCGAGTTCTTCATCCAGCGCGGCCCGTCGAACAACGTCGTCCCGGCGACCCTCGCCACCGGCGCCGGTTCGACCGGTCAGGCGTCTGCCGCCTACATGTCGCGTGCGTTCATCCAGTTCGCCGGCTTCACCTTCGGCAACTCGGCCTCGTTCTTCAACTTCTACCAGGGCGACGTCCAGTTCGTGGCTTCGTCGGGCTCCACGCTCGATCCGTCCCGCAACTCGTCGAACCTGATCGCCTATACCGCTTCGTTCGGTTCGGGCTTCTCGGCCACGATCTCGGTCGAGGATCCGCAGTTCCGTCGCATCGGCGCGATCGGCACGCTCACCACGGCCGCCTCGCAGACCAACGGCGTCGTCTACAACGGCAACCAGATCCCGGACATCGTGGGTAACCTGCGCGTCGACCAGGGCTGGGGCTCCGCCCAGGTCATGGCCGCCTATCACGAGGTGCGCACCAACCTGACGGCCGTTGCTCCGACCACCGGCGCCTCGACCGCCGGCTGGGCTGTCGGCGGCGGCGTTCGCCTGAACCTCGACATGCTCGCCCGCGGCGACGTGCTCTGGCTGCAGGCGACCTACGCTGACGGCGCCCTCGGCTACGTCTTCACGAACGACAACTCGGACGGTCTCATCCAGACCCGCCAGGCTGTCGGCGTCGGTCTCGTCAGCGCTCTCTATGCCGACGGCAACCTGAACGCTGCCGGCACCGGCATCGTGAAGTCGAAGGCCTGGGGCATCCATGGTGGCTTCCGCCACTTCTGGACCCCGGCTCTCCGCTCGGCCATCTGGGGCAAGTACGTCAACATCGACGCGCCCTCCGTCGCCACCAGCAACCTCGCCGACATCCGCTTCTGGCAGATCGGCGTGAACACGATCTGGTCGCCGGTTCGCAACCTCGACCTCGGCGTCGAGGTCGTCTACTCGAACCTCAGCGCGCGCCAGAACGGTTCGGGCAATGCGGCCGTCGTCTCGAACGGCATCTCGAGCCAGGGCAATGCCAACGCCTGGTCCGGCATGTTCCGCGTCCAGCGCAACTTCTGATCCGGTCCGGTCGCAAGACCGGTTCCAGACCGACAGACCCCGGCGGGCGACCGCCGGGGTTTTGCCTTTTTCCGACGGTGCGCGAAGCGTGACGCAAAGAGCGGAAGATCCGCCCTCCCCTCAGACCGGAGGCCGGATTTTGCGCAGTTCGGCTTCCATCGCGGCGATCGACACCGCGCCGTAGCGTCGGGAGGTCGTCGCCTGGGCATGGCCGACGATCGCATCCGTGATCTTTTCGGGAATGCCGGCCGCGAAGGCCTGTTCCTTGAACCAGTGCCGCCAGGCATGGTTCGGATCCTTTTTCGCCGCGCGACCGATCTCGAGTCCGAGCCCGTGCAGCCATTCGGTCACCCGGCGGATCGTCGAGCGGGCGGGATTGTAGGGTCGCGCCCCCTGCCCGACCGGCGGATTGCTGCCAGATCCGGGCACGGCGCCGTCGGATTCGCCGAAAAACAGCCGTTCGCGCTGCGTTTTCTCGACGAAGGCGAGGAAGCCGCGCGCGAGGATCGCCGGATGGATCGGCACGATCCGCTCCGATGCGGCGGTCTTGATCGGGCCCGCCTGCCGGCTGATGCGCAGGCACCAGACGCCCTCGACCTCGATCACGTCCTGCTTGCGCAGGTTGGCGATGGCCGCAACCCGGCTTCCGGTCATGGCGGTGAGCCAGGGAATCCAGCGACGCGAGGGAATCGTCTGCCGATCGGCGGCCGCCAGGATCGCCCTCGCCTCGTCCGAGGAAAAGGCCGACATCGATTCCGCCGCGGCGAGGCGGTCGGCCTTGAACTTGACGCCGATCGTCGGGTTGGTCGGAACGAGCTCGTTCTCGACGCCGAAATGATAGATCGCCCGCAGCGCGGCGAAGTCGGAATGCCGGGCCGTGCGGAGCCTCCGACCGCTCGCGATCAGGTGGTCGCGATAGGCCCGGATGTCGTGGGAGGTCACGTCGGCCGGCCGGTCATGGCCGAGAAACGTGGCGAAACGGGTGATCAGCACCTGCCAGTAGGGCGGCGTCGTCGGCGCACCGCCGGTGCTCAGATGATAGCGCGACCAGGCGGCGAAGAGCGCGGCGAAGGTCGTCTCGCCGCGGTCGCGCTCTGGTGCGGGGACCGGAATCGGGTTCGGTCGATGCAGAACGACGACCGAAGCGGGGGTTGCCGCCGCGACCGGCCGCGGCGCGGCCGCCGGCTCCCGGCTCTTGGTGACCTGTCCCGTCTGGCGGGACTGAAGGAGCGCCGACATGATCTGGATCGACACCGACATGACGATGTCCTTGGCCTCCCGGAAGGAGGCGCAGTTCAGCGGCAGGGGGATGTCCTCCCCGATCACCACGGAAAATCGCAGGCCTTCCACATCGACGTCCACCGAGTGGCCGTCGAACTCCCGCCGCACGGCGGCCGGAATGGGCGGCGTGAAGGTCACGCTCCCCCCGTCTGCAAAATTCACCAGTGGTTCGCCACGAACCGCCAACACGACGCATCCCCCTTCGGCAGGCCCGAAGGCCCGCATGCAGACTCAGACAGGGCGGTCTCGGCACTTCAAAGGAAAGTGAACTTCCCTATCGGCACCCAAATTCCATCCGTGCACCGGTGCAAATGCCAGTTGTTTTCACATGGCTTCTCTGCACAGACATAGTATCAACTTTCCGTAACGGAGAAGGAAGCACCAAGGAATTGTAACTGCGTTGTCATAATGGCGATTTCTGCTTACCGCTCTTGGGCGTTTTCCTAAGAGAGGAACAACAGTCCCGCATGGCCGTACTGGAGCACCGTCCGCAAGCGCCGCGCTTTCGACATGCGGCCAGAACAACCGTGGAGCGGTCCATTTGCCGCCCATGACCATCACGGAGCCGTGAGCCGAACGGCAGCTTCGCGCAAAAGTGGTTTCGCGCTACCGCTGCAACGCGTTTCTTCTAGGAAAATTCGCCGCTCCACGTGGCGACCGGCGCGCTCCTCACGGGACTCGGCGGGTGCCCGGCGAGGCGATTGCAACCGGAGGCTGCCGGCGCAAAATCCTGCAATGGGACGGCAGCCCTGCCGAAGACGGCTTCCGTCTCCCCGGCGGAGGGCGGTCCGACCGGCCCGGCCTCACGCCTTGACCGGCTCCGGCACCTCGTAGGCCGTCGTCGACTTGATGCGCTCCATGGCGAAGCGCGAGGTGACGTTCTTCAGCGGGATGGTGTCGATCAGCCGCTTGTAGAAGGCGTCGTAGGCCGCCATGTCGGTCACCACGACGCGCAGCATATAGTCCACGTCGCCGGCCATCCGGTAGAACTCCATCACCTCCGGCATGCCGGAGACGGTGTCGGCGAAACGCGCCAGCCACTCGCGCGAATGGTCCGAGGTTTCGATGGAGACGAAGACCGTGAGGCCGAGCCCGAGTTTCTCCGGCGAGACCAGCGCCACCCGCTTGATGATGTAGCCGAGCGCCTCGAGTTTCTGGATCCGTTTCCAGCACGGCGTCTGCGACAGATTGATCCGCGAGGCGAGCTCGGCGATCGAGATGCTGGCGTCGTCCTGCAGGATTGTCAGGATCTTGCGGTCGGTGGCGTCCATGGTCCGCTCCTCGGGACGGGCGCCCGGAGATCGACGCACCGTAGAAAACCGTTCCTATACGGATGCGACAACTTGGCACAATGAGAAAATTATTCCCCCGCGACGATCCTGGCGCTGACGCGCCGGAACGCGCCTCACGACGCTTGCATCGGCGCCGGCCTGCCAGCACCTTGGGGCCGGAGCGGCCGCGACAAGGCCGCGGAGGAGATGCCATGCCCCTGATGCCTGCCCCGGCTCCGCGCCGGCCGTCGCCCGCCGCCCGTCTGCGGAGGTCCGCACGATGAGCGCCCCCAGCACGTCCCTCTCGCTCGCAGGTCTCAACGCCCTCGTCATCGGCGGCTCCAGCGGCATCGGCGAATCCATCGCCCACGGCTATGCCGAGGCCGGCGCCCGCGTCGCCATCGCCGCCCGCAGCCCGGACAAGCTGAACGAGGCCGCCGCCCGCCTCGCCGCGGTCTCGCCCGGCGCCAAGGGCTACGTCGCCGACGTCACGGACGGCGCGGACCTCGCCCGCCTCGCCGAGACCGTGACGCGCGATTTCGGCCCGATCGACGTGCTCGTGCCCTGCCAAGGCACCACGATCATCAAGCCGACCCTCGACTTCACCCCCGAGGAGGTCGACCTGATCTTCCGCACCAACCAGACCAGCGTCTTCTTCTCCTGCACGGTCTTCGGCCGCATGATGCTGGAGCGCGGCAGCGGCGCCATCATCAACATCGCCTCGCTCTCCGCCCATCGCGGCTGGCCGAAGGCCTGTCCCTACGCCATGACGAAACACGCGGTCGTCGGCCTCACGCAGACCCTCGCCGCCGAGTGGGCGCCCCAGGGCGTCAGGGTCAACGCCATCTCGCCGGGCTTCTTCATGACCGAGCTGAACGCCGCCAAGATGCCGCCGGACCGCAAGGAGAACGCCCTGCGGCGCACGCCGATGGGGCGCTGGGGCAAAACGCAGGAGCTCGTCGGCGCCGCGGTCTATCTCGCCTCGCCCGCCGCGAGCTTCGTCACCGGCACGGTGATCGCCGTCGACGGCGGCTATCTCGCATCGGGCATCTGAGGTCGCAGGGCGCGTCCGCTGCGCGCCTGCGTTGCCTCGACGGATCGCCGTCCCCATAATGGCTGAACCGGCGCCACGGCGCCGGTTCCCCGCCATGATGACACAGGATGGAGGCGCCCCCGATGCCGCATGATACCCCGTTGATCGCCACCATCGTCGCCGGTCTGGGGCTCGCGTTCATCTTCGGCGTCATCGCCAACCGCCTGAAACTGCCGACGCTCGTCGGCTATCTCCTCGCCGGCATCCTCATCGGGCCTCATACCCCCGGCTTCATCGCCGACCAGAAGCTCGGCACCGAACTGGCCGAGATGGGCGTCATCCTGCTCATGTTCGGGGTCGGCCTGCATTTTTCGCTGAAGGACCTCCTCTCAGTCCGGGCCATCGCGGTCCCCGGCGCCGTGGTGCAGATCGGCACCGCGACGGCCATGGGCATGGCGCTGGCCTGGGCGCTCGGCTGGACCATGGGCGCCGGCATCGTCTTCGGCCTCGCCCTGTCCGTCGCCTCTACCGTGGTGCTGCTCCGCGCGCTGCAGGAGCGGCGCATCATCGAGACCGAGCGCGGGCGCATCGCCGTCGGCTGGCTGATCGTCGAGGACATCGCCATGATCCTGGCGCTGGTTCTCCTGCCGGCGCTCGCCGGCATCCTCGGCGGCGAGACCACCGCCAGCGCGGCGAGCGATCCGCTCGTGCAGTGGCTCGGCCTCGGCATCGGCGGCGTCATCCTGGTCACGCTCTTGAAGGTCGCCGGCTTCGTCGTGCTGATGCTGGGGCTGGGGCGCAAGGTCATCCCCTGGCTCCTGCACTACGTCGCCCATACCGGCTCGCGCGAGCTCTTCCGCCTCGCCGTGCTCGCCATCGCCCTCGGCGTCGCCTTCGGGGCCGCCAAGCTCTTCGGCGTCTCCTTCGCGCTCGGCGCCTTCTTCGCCGGCATGATCATGAGCGAATCCGAACTCAGCCACCGGGCGGCGGAGGAATCGCTGCCGCTGCGCGACGCCTTCTCGGTGCTGTTCTTCGTGTCGGTCGGCATGCTGTTCAACCCCTGGACGCTGGTGACCGCGGCCTGGCCGATCCTGGCCGTGCTGTTCATCATCATCATCGGCAAGTCGCTGGCGGCCTTCCTGATCGTCATCGCGTTCCGCTATCCGAAGGGCACCGCCCTGACGATTTCGGCCTCGCTGGCCCAGATCGGCGAATTCTCCTTCATTCTCGCCGAGCTCGGCGTCGGGCTGAAGCTCCTGCCGCAGGAGGGCCGCGACCTCATCCTCGCCGGCGCCATCCTGTCGATCATGCTGAACCCCGCGGTCTTCGCCGCCGTCGGATGGATCAAGCGGCGGATCGACCAGGGCCCGGCCGTCGCGCCCGCCGCGACCGATACCCCTTCCGACCCGGCGACCGAGGCCGCTCCCCCGCCACCGACGCCTCCCTCCACCGACGACGAGGAACCCCAGAGCACGGTCCTCACCGGCCACACCGTCCTCGTCGGCTACGGCCGCGTCGGCAGCCTCGTCGGCGAGGGCCTGAAGGCCAAGGGCATTCCTTACCTGGTCATCGAGGACGCGACCCGGCCCCAGGCCCGCCTGCGCCAGGAAGGGGTGGAGACCATCACCGGCAACGCCGTGCAGGGCGATATCCTCGCCAGCGCCAACATCGCCGGCGCCCGGCGCCTCATCGTCGCCATTCCCAACGCCTTCGAGGCCGGCCAGATCGTCGAGACGGCGAAGGCCGCCAACCCCGCGCTGATCATCATCGCGAGGGCCCATTCGGACGCGGAGGTCGAACACCTGACGAGCCTCGGCGCCGGCACGGTCATCATGGGCGAGCAGGAGATCGCCCGCGGCATCATCGCCGAGATCACCCGGGCTGCGGGGAGCAATCCCCCGCCTGCGTCCATGGCCGACGGCCCGGCGGCGGCGGCGCCCCACGGCGACCTGCCCTTCGTGCCGCTGGACGAGCCGGCCCCCGCGGCCACGCCGCCGCGCGAGGGCTCGCCCACCTGAAGCCCGACGCAAAAGGCCGGGCGCGAGCCCGGCCTTTCATCACGGACAGGGGGCCGTCTCAGGCCCGCTTGAGGCTCCAGGGATAGGGCGCCGAACCGTGCGGCATGCCGGTCAGCGTCTTGCGATAGGCGGTGCGCAGGGTGAACTGGCCCAGCGGAACGGTCGCGACCTCCTCCAGCGCCAGGCGGCCGAGCTCGCGCGCCGCCTTCTGCTGGCCCGCCTCGTCGGGCGCATAGAGCCACTCCTCCGTCAGCGCCTCGGCCTTGGGGCTGTCCCACCA
>LNFH01000058.1 GCA_001464235.1 Rhizobiales bacterium Ga0077556
GAGTAGGATCATCCCGCCCTCTCCCATGCCACCCATGCGCAGCGCGAAGGGCGGCACCTCCGACAGGCCGATCTTCACGGCCGGCCAGTTGAGGCCCCAGAGGATCGCCAGGGCCGGCGGAATGAAGCGAATGGGGTCCATGGCGTCCCGCGTCGTCCGGGGCACGCGGCCGGTCCGGCACTGTCATCGGAGCCCGGCCCTGCGGCCGGAGAGCGCGGACCATGCAACGGATGGGCGGCCCCCGCCATGGGGCCGCGTGCAGGTCAGGCGCGCGAGGGCGCCGCTGGCCGGATCAGCGCGAGAGGAAGGCGCCGCGCTGCGGCGTCGGGGCGGCGAACTCGATCGTCCGCAGCGTCGAGACTGCCTGTCCCGAGAAGCGCTGGGTCGGCACGGTGGCCGGCGCCGAGGCCGAGAAGGTCATGGCGACCACCTGGACAGGCTGCTGGATGAGCCGCTGCGCCCGCGGATCGGGGGCGTGCATGGCTGCAACCGTCGCGGCGCGCTCGGTCGGCTGGCGGGTCGGCGTTCGGAGCGACCATGGCCGGGGCCGGAACGGCGGCACGCGCGGTGCGCGCCGGCTGGCGGGCCGGAGCAGGGGTCGCCGGAGCCGCGGCAACGCGGGCGACAGGAGCCGGGCGTGCCTGGGGCTGCGGCTGCGGGCCCTGCAGGGCGGGCGCTGCCGGCAGAGTCACCGGTTGCGAGGGCGAGGCGAAGGCGAGCGCGATGGCCGGCGCGCCTTCGGCCGGGGTGCGACCGCGCTGCTCGCCGGTGGTGATGAGCGGCGGCAGGGCCGGCGCGGCGGCCGGAACCGGCGCGGCGCTGGCGAGAACCTGCGGCCGGGACTGCGGCAGCGGCGCCTGCGCCGCGGTGCCGGGTTCGGGAAGGACGGCGGGCCGGGCGGTGGGCTCGGGAGCAAGCGAGGCAAAGGTCGTGGCCGCGGCGGGAGCTTCACCCGGGATGGCGGGACGGGCCGTCGGCAGCGGGGCGGCGACGAGGCGCTCGGCCGCATCCTCGTCCTCGGCCGGGCCGCGCATGCGTTCGGCGGCGGGCGGCGCGCGCAGCGGCACGGGCGCCTGGGCGATCAGCATCCGCGGCGGCGGGTTAGACACGATCTGAACCGGACGGCCCGGCGGCGGCTGGTTGATCGTGGTCGGGACGGGAGCGGCGGGCGCCGCGGCGGCGGGTGCCGGCTGCGGGGCTGCGGCGACCGGGGGCGGAGCCTGGACCGGGGCGGGCGCCGGCGGCGCCGCTGCCGGGCGGCGCTGCTGTTGCTCGCCGCCACCGCCGAACAGGCCGGCGAAGAGGCCCATCGAATTGCCGCGCTGGCGGATCACGCCGCCGCGCTCGCTGTCGTCGTCGAAGGTGGCGCTCTCGTCGGCGCGCGAATTGTAGAAGCGCGAGGCGGTGCCGCCGCGCGAGCGGACCATGGCCAGCGCCGTGTCGAAGCCGGCCAGCGGCCTTCCGTCGGCGGGAATGTGAACCGTGCGGCCGTCGGGGAACAGGCGGGCGAGATAGTCACGCGACACCTTCGGCCAGTGGCGGACCGAGCCGGTGTCCATGTGGACGAACTGATTGGCAGAGCCCGGATAGAAGCCGACGCCGCCGCGCTGCAGCAGCATGCCCGCCTCGCGGACCCGGGTCATCGAGGCGCCGGGGATGTAGAAGTCCATCGCCTGGCCGGTGATGTGGCGCGACTGCTGGGCGACGGCACGAGAGCGGCGGCGCAGCATGGCGTTGGTGCCGGCGGAACGATAGGCGGAAACCACGTGGATCTGCGACTGGGCGCCGACCGAACGATAGACCTCCCAGACCACGTCGAAGAGGTGCGGATCCATCCGCGTCGGTTCGTCGCGGCGCCAGTCGCGCAGGAACCAGTTGAGCTTGTTCAGCGCGTCCTGGTCGTAGCGGCCGTTGCGCTTGAAGGTGACGAGGATCTGCTCGCCCGTGTGCTTGTGCAGCATGGAGAGCGTGCGCGTGTCGCCGTTGGCGACGACCGTCTGCGTCGAATTGCTGATGGTGATGAGGCAGCCAAAGCCCAGGGCGACGGTTGCGGCCGTGCGCAGGGTCATGCGCGACAGACGGCCAGGCACTGATCGTTGGGCTGAGGACACTATGACAGGGCTCTATCGTTGAACGAAGGACGGTTCGTGAGCCCTTCCGGCGTGGCTCATGGTGAACGTATCATCGTCAGGATCGGTTAAAGAACCCTGAGTTCCGTCAACGGATCGGCAACCACGACGCCGCTCACGGATGCGTGACCGGTAGGCAGGAAAAGTGGCGAAATCATGCCAACCCCTCCCGCCCCAATGCCATCGTGGTCAATCGACCCTTAACCGCGCCCCCCCGAGAGAGCGGCCCTGACTCGCGCATTGTGGCCGTAGACGTCGGGAAGCTCAACCAGCGAGCCGGACTGATCCACCGTCATCGTGAAGTAGACGAGATGGATCGGGATCGTCTGCCGGAACCGGACCGAGCGCTCGCCGCCGCCATAGAGGCTGCGCATCCGCGCGATCGACCAGTTCTCGCCGGGCAGCGCGATGCCCAGCAGCAGCGAGGCCAGTTCCTCCGGGTTCTGCACCCGGACGCAGCCGTTGGAGAGGGTGCGGTTCGACCGCCCGAAATCGCCGCGCGAGGGCGTGTCGTGCAGGTAGATCGCATGGCGGTTCGGGAACATGAACTTCATGCGGCCGAGCGCGTTCGCCGTGCCCGGCGGCTGGCGGAAGGTGTAGCGGCCGACATTGGCCGAGGCCCAGTCGATGGTCGAGGCGTCGACCACCCGGCCGCCCTGGGTCACCTGGATGCCGCGGCGGGCGAAGTAGCCGCCGCCGTTGCGGCTGGCCGGCCCGAGCATCGAGCGCCGCACGATGGAGAGCGGCACGTGCCAGGACGGGTTGAGCACGATGAAGCTCATCGTGTCGGAGAAGACCGGCGTCTGGGTCTCCGGCCGGCCGACCACGGCGCGGGTGCTGTGCACGACCTGCGAGCCCTGTACGACGTTGACCTCGGCCTCGGTCGAGTTGACCCAGATGTGGGTCTCGCCGAGCTGGCGCGGCAGCCAGCGCCAGCGCTCCAGATTGGCGATGAGGTCGCGCTCGCGCAGCGCATGGCGGCGCGTCGCCTCGGTCGTGGTCATCTCGCGGCGCTCGCCGCGCATCTCGACCAGCTTGGCGCGCAGCCGGCGGAAGCCCGGATGGGGCGGGTTGAAGCTCTCGATGGCGGCGGCGACGTTGTCGGCGCGGGCCAGTGTGTCGAGGGCCGCCGTCGTCTCGATCCGCGGCGGCGAGACGTCGAAATAGCCCGACAGGCGCTTGGGATCGGTCCGGCCTCCCGAGGCGTGGGAGGCGTAGAGCGCCACCGCACGGGCGAGCGCCAGTTCGAGCCTGGCGACGCTCTCCGCGGTGCGCGGGCCGGTGGGCAGCTGGATGCGGTAGGCGGCGGGGTCGAGACCGTCCTCGCCGGCCTGGCCGAGCCGCGTCAGGGCCGCCTGGCCGCGCTCGCCGACGATGCCGTCGCGCACGAAGAGCGGCTGGTAGCCGCGCCCGGCATAGAAGGGGTTGAGCTGCTGCTGCAGGGCCCGGTCGCCGCCCGGGCGCGCCAGGAGGATGCGCAGCTGCTGGGCGACGCGCTCGACGGTGATGGCCGGATCGGGCTGGCCGTCTTCCACGAGGCTCGGCGGATCGTCGGGGATGGCGGCGAAGTCGGCTTCGGTCGGCTGCGGCACCTCGGGGGCGCGCGCCGTCTCCGGGGCCTCGTCGTCGGCGTTGGGCGCCTCCGCGAGGATCGGCGAGGGCGGGAACGAGGCGAGGCCGAAGTCCTGCGCCGCGACCGGGCCGACCACGTCCAGCGGCGGGCGGGGAATGGCCTGTTCGACCTCCCAGTCGGCGAGGCCGAGGCGCTGCGCCGGATCGGCCTTGGCCGTTGCCAGCGATCCCGAACCGATCAGGGCGCAAGCAAGGAAAGCCGACCGCCAATGCATCGTGAGCCCCTCGGTCCTGGCAGCGAATCCGGCACGGATCGCCCCCCTCTGCACGTGTCGTTTTTCGATCATGCGGGATGGTCCCGATCAACCCACGTTCGCTTCATCGCGGCGGAAATCGCGCCCGGCGAGGATTTGCGGTCACACCTCCTCCGCCGCGTCAACCGGCTCGTCCAGGCCGAGATCCTTGAGCTTGCGGTAGAGCGTGGAGCGTCCGATGCCGAGCCGGCGCGCGACCTGCGACATCTGCCCGCGGTAGTGGTCGATGGCGAACTTCAGCGCCTCGGTCTCGATCGCCTCCATCGGCCGGACATGGCCGGCCGCGTCGACCAGCGCGATCGAGGCCCCCGGCACGATCATGGCGGGCTGGCTGGCGATCGCCGGCTGGATCGACGGCGATGCGATGACCGCGGGCGGCGCCAGCGGCACGACGACCTCGTAGCCGTCCACCTGCGCGGCGATCTGCGGGAAGTCGGCCACCGACAGTTCGTCGCCGTCGCAGAGCACCACGGCGCGGAACACCGCGTTCTCCAGTTGGCGCACGTTGCCGGGCCAGGGATAGGCGCCGAGCAGGCCGAAGACCGCCGGCTGCACGCCGCGGATGCGCTTGCCCTCCTCCGCCGCGATGCGGGCGAGGAAATGGCGGACGAGATCGGGAATGTCCTCGGCGCGCTCGCGCAGCGGCGGCAGGGTCATCGGGAAGACGCAGAGGCGGTAATAGAGGTCCTCGCGGAACCGGCCGTCCTTCACCGCCTGGATGAGGTCGCGGTTGGTTGCCGAGACGATGCGGATGTCGACCTTGACCGGGCGCTTGGCGCCGACCGGGTCCACCTCCCCCTCCTGGATGGCGCGCAGGAGCTTCACCTGCGTCTCCAGCGGCAGCTCGCCCACCTCGTCGAGGAAGAGCGTGCCGCCGTGGGCCTCGACGAACTTGCCGGTGTGCTTGTCGGTGGCGCCCGTGAAGGCGCCCTTCTCGTGGCCGAACAGGATGCTCTCGACGAGGTTCTGCGGGATGGCGCCGCAATTGACCGCGACGAAGGGCTTGGCGCGCCGCTCGCCGGAGCCGGCGATGGCGCGCGCCAGCAGTTCCTTGCCGACGCCGCTCTCGCCCTCGATCATCACCGGGATCATCGAGGAGGCGGCCTTCTCGGCCATCTTCAGCAGCGGCTGCATGCGCGGCGAGCGGGTGATGATGTCCTTGAAGGTGAGCGTGCCCTCGGCCTTGCGCTTCAGGCGCTGCACCTCGGCGACGAG
>LNFH01000059.1 GCA_001464235.1 Rhizobiales bacterium Ga0077556
CCATGTCCGGCATCGCCATCTTCCTCGCCATCAGCTGGGTGTCGCACCTGCTGCTGCGCCGCTGGCACGAGAGCGCGCTGAAGCGGGAGAATTGAGGGGTCAGGGCGTATCCGGCGCGATCAGCCGGACCGCCGGGAAGTCGGTGCGGAATCGCCGGGTGTCGCGCGTGAGGACGGCGTGGCCCATGACGTCCGCATGGGCTCCGATCAGGAAATCGGCCAGGAGGCTCGTCCGGGTGCCGCCAGACTCGCGGTAGGCCGCATAGGCCTTGCCGGCGCGGAACAGCGCTTCCGGCGGGGTATCCTCCAGCTTCACGTCGAGCCGGCTGAGCCAGGCCGTCAGGTCGGTTCGCCGTTCGAACCGCGCTGAAAGCTCGGCGTAGTTGATCGGGGTGGTCACGACCGGACCGGCATCTCCCGCGGCGCTCAGTTGCTCGGTGGGCCACCCTACCCAAGCCGGATCGTCGCTGAAGATGTCGATGAGCACGTTCGTGTCGACGAGCGTCAATCGTCACCTCGGATCATTTTCATGAACTCGTCGGTCGTCAGCTTGCCTTTGAGGGGCGCCGCCCTGCGGACCGCCTCGACCTTTTCCCGATAGCTCAGTTCGCGATCCTCGCCGGCCCTGCCGATCGTCACCGTCCCGTCGGGCGCCAAGGTCACGTCGACCTTGTTCGCGAACAGCCTTGGGGATCGTGACCTGACCTTTCACGGTCATGGTGGTCATGGTCGGCCTCCTCGGTAATACCGCAAGGGTTATACCGACCGAGAGGCGTATCAAGGCAGGAGCTCAAACCCCCGCCATCGCCGCCTTCACCTTCGCGATGAAGCCCGTCCGCTGCTCGGGCGGCGCGACATTGAGGTGGTAGAGGGCGAGGTAGCGGCGCTTCGCCTTGCGGCCCGTGAACCACCAGAGGTAGCGCATCACGATCTTCTTCGGCGGGTCGCCCATGTAGAGCGCGTACCAGAACGGCCGGCCGTAGGTGACGATGCCGGTGATGGAGCGGATGTGGCCGAGCAGCGGCTTCACCGCCGCGGGGTTCGAGATGTCGAAGCCGACGCCCGGCATGAACATCCGGTCGAAGAAGCCCTTGAGCATGGCCGGCGGGCCGAAGCTCCACGTCGGGAACTGCACCACCAGCGCCTCCGCCGCCCGCAGCCTCGCGATCAGCGGCTCCAGCCCCTGCTGGTTGCGGCTCTCGTCGTGGTAGCGCCGCCGGCCGTCCTCGGAGAGAACGGGGTCGAAGCCTTCGGCATAGAGGTCGAGGAGATCGACCTCGTGGCCCGCGTCCGCCAGCGCGGCCAGGGCCTCGGCGCGGATCGCCGCGTGGAAGCTCTCGGGGAGGGGATGGCAGTAGAGGTAGAGCACGCGCATGAGGGCACCGGCTGAGGGGGCAACGGGGTAGGGGCAGCAAGTCCCGTGCCTCAGCGCACCGGCACGAAGCTCTCCATCTTGCCGGGATTGAGCAGGCCCATCGGGTCGACCTCGGCCTTGAAGCCGAGCTGGTCGGCCTCCGCCCGCTTGTGGCGCGAGCCGCCCTCCAGACCGAACACATGCGGGTTGGCGACCATGACGCCGCGCTCCTCGTGCAGGCGGATGATCTCGAAGAGGCGCTCGGGGGTGGTGTAGCGGACGATCGGCAGTGCCGAGCAGGTCAGGCGGCCGCCGAAGCGGATGAACTCGAGATGCGGCAGCACCTCGCCCGCGAACGTCTCGGCCATCTCCATGACGCTCTCCTCCAGCCGGTCATGGGGATAGAGAAGTTGCAGATAGGTGATGGAGCGGTCGGTCTTCAGCCACTGCAGCGTGGTGTGGTTCCAGGCATATTCGTAGAGCGGAGTCTCCCCCGGCTCCTCCCGCGATGGCGCCCGGTAGGTGAGGCTGCCGCGCCCGCCCAGGATCGCCTCGAAGCTTTCGAGGAACGGCTCGGCGATCATGCAGACGAGGATCGCCTTGCCCTCCGGACAGGCTTCCCTCAGGGCGGCGAACTGCCCCGGGATCGGCCAGGCGATGGGGGTGACGAGCTTCTTCACCACCCCGTCGGCATGGGCGATGTCGCGGCCGGCACGAAAGGCCTCGGCGAAGGTGTCGAAGGCGACGACCGCGTCGATCCACGGCCAGGCCGGGGCCGTCGGCATCTCCAGCTCGGTGATGATGCCGGTCGTGCCGTAGGCGCGGTTGACCTTTTGCGCCGCATCCTGTCGCAGTTCGAGAATGCGGGGCTGCTCCTCCACCGTGACGACGCGGGCGGCGAGAATGTTTCCGGGCTCGCGCAGGCCGCCATAGGCGACCGAGCCGACGCCGCCCGATCCGCCGGCGACGAAGCCGCCGATGGTCGCGGTCCGCTTGGTGGAGGGATGCATCCTCAGCTCGTAGCCGTTCGGCCGCGTCGCCTGGTCGAGGGCGAGGATGTTGGTGCCTGCCCTGACGCGCACCGATCCCGGCTTCTGCCAGAGAACGCCGGTCATGTCGGTCATTTCGAGCAGAACGCCGCCGGCCAGCGGCATGGCCTGGCCGTAGTTGCCGGTTCCGCCGGCCCTGACCGTCAGGGGAATGCGCAGCTTTGCGCAGGCCGCAGCTGTCCGGATCACGTCTGCCTCGTCGCGCGGCCTGACGATGATGTCCGCCGCGACGTGCTTCAGCTGCTCGGCGAGAATCGGCGAGTACCAGAAGAAGTCGCGCGAACGCCGGCGCACGATGGTCGGCTCGCGTTCGGTCGGCACATCGCCGAGAAGACGCTCCAGCGCCTCGAGATCGACTTCGGCGCGGGGCGGATATCCCTCACGGATCATGAATGTCTCGCGCTTTTTGGCGGGGCGACGTCGCCTCTAGCGATTTTCCGTGCGGGAGTCATGCATCTTAATCTCCTGCAAAAGTGCGCATTAACGTAGCGGCAATGAAATGTGCAGCATGTTTCTGCGAAATTAGCGGAGACCGACCTTGCAAATCCGGACCAAACTTTTCTCCATCGTCGCCGGCTTGACCGCCGCCTCGCTCATCGTGGCGGGCGTCGCGATCTACGGCTTTCAGCGCTACCAGCACGCGGTCGAGGAGAACCAGCGGACCGCGCGGGTGACGCAGCTCGCCGAGCGCGCCAACGGCCTCATCTATGCGGTCGTGATGGAATCGCGCGGCATCTACATGTCGTCCGAGAAGGCGGCGCTGGAGCGCTTCGCCGCCGGCCAGGACCGGGAGCTCGCCAACCTGAGGGCGGTGGTGACCGAGTGGGCGAGCCTCGCCCATCCCGAGGACGAGGCGCAGAAGAAGCGCCTCCTCGAACAGGCCGAGCACTTCATCCGCCTGCGCACCGAGCTCTCCCAGACCGGCCGGACCAGCGGCAACGAGGCCGCCCGGGTGATCGGCGACAACGAGCCCAACCGCGCGACCCGCCAGCGGCTCAACGCCGAAATGGCCGCCTTCGCCCAGACCAACGCCCGCCGCGTCACGGCCCTCTCCGCCGAGGTCGACTCGACCCGCCAGACGCTGGTCTGGCTGATCGGCACCATGATCGCCCTGGCGCTGCTCGCCGGCCTCGTCGCCTTCTGGACCATCTTCACGGGTGTCACGCGTCCGCTCGGCCGCCTCACCGCCGCCGTCAACGGCGTCGCGGAAGGGCGCACGGACGTCGAGGTCAGCGACGTCGACCGCAAGGACGAGATCGGCGGGCTCGCCCGTTCGGTGCTCGTGTTCCGCGACAACGTCCGCGAGGTCGAGCGTCTGAAGGCCACCGAGGCGGAGCGCGAGGAGGAGGTGCGGATCCAGCGCGCCCGCGAGATGTCGGCCCTCGCCGACGAGTTCTCCGCCACGGTCCAGTCGGTCGTCCAGACCGTGACCCGGTCCGCCGAGGAGATCGTCGGCAATGCCAGCCGCGTCGGCGACGTCGCCCGCAATGTCGCCGATCTCGGCCAGACCGTCGCCGCCACCTCCGCCGGCGCGACCCAGAGCGTGGAGAGCGCCGCCAGCTCGGCCCAGGAGCTCGCCTCCTCGATCGGCGAGATCTCCAGCCGCACCGCCCAGGCCCAGCACATCGCGGCCTCCGCGGTGCAGCAGGCGACGCGCACCGGCGAGATCGTCGCCACGCTCGCCACCTCCACCCAGAAGATCGGCGACGTCGTAGCGCTCATCAACGCCATCGCGGCGCAAACGAACCTGCTCGCCCTCAACGCCACCATCGAGGCGGCGCGCGCCGGCGAGGCCGGCAAGGGCTTCGCGGTCGTCGCCACCGAGGTGAAGAGCCTCGCCGCCCAGACGTCGAAGGCGACGGAGGAGATCGCGAGCCAGATCGGCGCCGTCCAGTCGGTCACCGGCGACGCCGTGGCCGCCATCGAGGCCATCAACAAGACGATCGGCGAGATCAACTCGGTGTCGTTCTCGATCATGGCCGCCGTCGAGGAACAGTCCGCCGTCACCAACGGCATCGCCGGCTCGGTGTCCGACGCTGCCGGCGGCACCCGCTCGGTGGAGACCGACATCCGCCGCGTCACCCGCGCCGCCGACGAGACCGGCACGGCCGCCAGCGCGATGAACGACGCGGCGCGCCACCTCAAGCAGGGTTCGGTCGAGCTCGACCGGGCGGTGTCCGGCTTCCTCGGCCGCATCCGCGCCGCCTGATCGCCACGCGCGGCGGGAATCAAAAAGCCCGGCGGAAACGCCGGGCTTTTTCGCGTCCGGAAGGGTCGAATCAGGCCGTCGCGAGCTTACGGAACTTGTTGGACCGCTTGGGATGCCACCACTTGCCGGCGATGACCGTGCCCTCGGAGACGATCTTCTTGTCGCCGATCAGGTGCTCGCCCACCACGTCGACATAGTCGAACTTGCCGTCCTTGATCGTCAGGATGGTCGCGTCGCCGACCGAGCCGGGCTTCAGGCTGCCGAGTTCGGGGCGCTTCAGCGCCATGGCGGCGTTGACCGTCGACGCCGCGATGACGCGGTCGAGCGGCATGCCGAGGCAGAGGAACTTCGACAGGGTCGTCACCTGGTCGAAGGCGGGTCCTTCGATGCAGAGCGTGTGGACGTCGGAGGAGATGACGTCCGGCTCGAACCCGCCGGCCAGCATGGCGCGCGTCGTCTTGAACGAGAACGAGCCCTTGCCGTGGCCGATGTCGAAGATGACGCCCTTCTTGCGGGCGGCGACGACCTCCGGCTTCACCGCGCCCTGGGCGGTCACGGGTGCGTTGGGGAAGGGGCGGAAGGCGTGGGTCAGCACGTCGCCGGGGCGCAGGCGGCCGATGACGTGCTCATAGGACGGCGGCGGATGGTCGATATGGGCCATCAGCGGCATGCCCACCTCGTTCGCCACCTGCAGCGCCATGTCGAGGGCCGCCTCGCCGTTGGTGCCGGAGGAGTTGCGGCCGACGCGCACCTTGATGCCGACGATGAGATCGCGGTTCTCGTCGGCGACGCGGGCGCAGTCCCAGGGATTGAGGTGGTCGATCTCGCGGCTCTCGCCCACCATCACGCGCTTGTCGAAGCCGTAGATGCCGGCATGGCTGACGTGGAGATAGGCGAGGATGCGGACCTGGCTCTTCTCGATGACATGCTTGCGGAAGCCCATCCAGTTGCCGGGGCCGGCGGAGCCCGTGTCGATGGCGGTGGTGACGCCGGAGGTGCGGCAGAACTCCTCGGCGTCGATGCCGAGCGAGGTGCCGCCCCAGTAGACGTGGGTGTGCAGGTCGATGAGGCCGGGCGTGACGATGTAGCCCGACACGTCGCGGATTTCGGTGCCCGGGCCGGGCTTCAGATCCTTGCCCACCGCGGCCACCTTGCCGCCGGTGAAGGCGACGTCCCGCACCCCGTCGATCTTCTGCGAGGGGTCGATCACGCGGCCGCCGCGCAGGATCAGGTCGAAAGTCATGGAAGGCTCCGCTTGCTGGAAAGGCCGGTCCAGTGCATTGCGCGGCCCTTGTCCGGCGCGCACATTGCGCGCCGGAGCGCGGCTTGCCAACAGCCGTGACATGAGCCTTGCGGAGACCTCCCATGCCGGCCCGTCACTGGGGTGACCTGAAGACCACCGATTTCGATCGCCTCGATCCGGCGACGACCGTCGCTGTCTTGCCGCTGGCGGCGATCGAGCAGCACGGGCCGCATCTGCCGGTCTCTACCGACACATCGATCATGCAAGGCATGATCGAGACCGCCTTTCCGCTGGTCGGTGCGGCGGTCACCGCGCTGTTCCTGCCGATCGAAGCGGTCGCCAAGTCCAACGAGCATCTCCACTCCAAGGGCACCCTGACCCTGTCGGCCGAGACGGTGCTGAAGAGCTGGATCGAGATCGGCGAGAGCGTGAAACGCGCCGGGATCGACAAGATCGTGCTCCTCACCTCGCACGGCGGCAATCTCGATCCGATGCGCGTCGTGGCGCGCGAATTGCGCATCCGCTTCCGGCAGCTTCCGGTGGTGACGAGCTGGACCGCCTTCGGCCGGCCGCCGGGCCTCTACGGTGATCTCGACGTGAAGCACGGCATCCATGCCGGCGATGTCGAGACCTCGCTCATGCTGCATTTCCGGCCCGACCTGGTCGATATGGGGGCGGCCAAGCTGTTCGAGCCGGTCATGGTGTCGATGGAAAAGGACTTCACCTATCTCCGGCCGACCCTGAACCACGCCTTCGGCTGGATGGCCCAGGATATCAACCCGGATGGCGCGGCGGGGGACGCGACGC
>LNFH01000060.1 GCA_001464235.1 Rhizobiales bacterium Ga0077556
GATGCGGATCGAGCCGACGGCCCTGCTGGCTCTGGTGGCCATCGTCATGGCGCTGGTCATCGCGCTGCCTCTCGGGGCGCTCGCAGCGGTGACGGCCGGCAGCCGCATCGACCGCGCCGTCATGGCCTTCGCCATGCTCGGCTTCTCGTCACCGGTCTTCGTCGTCGCCTTCCTGCTCGTCTACGTCTTCGCGCTGACGCTCGGCTGGTTCCCGACGCAGGGCTACGTGCCGCTCGCCGACGGTGTCTGGGCCTGTCTCAACAGCCTGATCCTGCCGGGCATGGCGCTGGCCATGCTCTATGCCGCGCTGCTGGCGCGCATCACGCGCACCAGCCTCCTCGAGGTGCTGTCGGAGGACTATGTCCGCACCGCCCGCGCCAAGGGGCTGATGCCGCTGCGCGTGCTGGTCCGCCACGCCCTCCAGAACGCCGCCATCCCGATCGTCACCGTCGTCGGCGTCGGCATCGCCGCGCTGCTCGGTGGCGTCGTGGTCACCGAGACGGTGTTCAACATCCCCGGCCTCGGCCGGCTGACGACGGATGCCATCCTGCGCCGCGACTATCCCGTGGTGCAGGGTCTCATCCTGATCTTCTCGGGCGTCTACGTGCTCATCAACCTGCTGGTCGACCTCAGCTACGTGCTGTTCGACCCGCGCGTGCGCTATTGAGGGCGAGATGGCGATGACCGACGCCCCCCCGCGGAGCGCCACGCCCCTGCAAGGCCTCGCCGAGGCGGCGGGGCGGCTCGGCGCCTTCCTGCGCGCCAATCCCGTGGTCGCCACGGGGCTCATCGTCCTCCTCGTCTTCGCGCTGGTGGCTCTCCTCGCGCCGCTGCTCTTCGTCGATCCGGCCCGGGTCAACCCGCTGCAGCGGCTCCGCCCGCCGAGCCTCGCCCATCCCTTCGGCACCGATCAGATCGGCCGTTCGACCCTGTCGCGGACGTTCAACGGCACGGCCATCTCGCTGACGGTCGGCGCGCTGGTCACGGCGGTGACGGTGGTCTTCGGCCTCCTCATCGGGCTCGTCTCCGGCTTCGTCCGCTGGCTCGACGGGATCGCCATGCGGATCATGGACGGCATGATGGCGATCCCGGGCGTGCTCCTGGCCATCGCGCTGATGTCGCTGTTCGGTTCGGGCGTGCGCAACGTCATCATCGCCATCGCGATCGCCGAGATCCCGCGCATGGCGCGCATCGTGCGCTCGTCCGTGCTGGTCATTCGCGAGCAGCCCTATGTGGAAGCGGCGCGCGCCAGCGGCACCCGCACCCCGCGCCTTCTCATCCAGCACATCCTGCCGAACGTTGCCGCGCCTGTGATCGTCCAGGCGACCTATGTCTTCGCATCCGCGATGATCGTGGAATCGGTCCTCTCCTTCCTCGGTGCCGGCACGCCGCCGACGATCCCGAGCTGGGGCAACATGCTGGCCGAGGGGCGCGCCTTCATGCAGCGCGCGCCCTGGATGATCGCCTTTCCCGGCGTCGCCCTGGCGCTGCTGGTGCTGACCGTCAACGTTCTGGGCGACGCGCTGCGCGACGCGATCGATCCGAAACTCGCGCGGCAGCTCCGCGCCTGACAGGTCCCGCGACGCGGGCAAGAGCGCCGGGAACGGCGCCATACGACGAACGAGGCGGGAGGAGACAGGAATGACCCACTGGACACGACGATTGACGATGGCCGCCGCGGCGGCGGTGCTCGCCATGACGGCCCTGCCGACCATGGCGCAGACGGTGCTGAAGGTGCGCCCCTTCGGCGACCTGCGGACGATCGACCCGATCACCACGTCGGACTACATGGTCCGCAACCACGGCTACATGGTCTACGACACGCTGTTCGCGCAGGACAGCGCCGGCGCCATCAGGCCGCAGATGGTGGACCGGCACACCGTCTCGGAGGACGGCAAGACCTGGACCTTCGTGCTGCGCGAGGGCCTGAAGTTCCACGACAACCAGCCGGTCACCGCGGAGGACGTCGTTGCCTCACTGAAGCGCTGGGGCGAGCGTGACGGCCTCGGCCAGCAGCTGATGGGACAGGCGGCCTCGCTGACCGCCACCGACGCCCGGACAGTGACGCTCGTCCTCAAGGAGCGCTGGGGTCTGGTGCTCGAGGCTCTCGGCAAGCCGAGCTCGATGGTGCCCTTCATCATGCCCGCCCGGATCGCCGCCACGCCGGCGAACCAGAACATCACCGATCCCGTCGGCTCCGGCCCCTTCATGATGGTTCGGGCCGAATGGTCGCCGGGCGCGAAGATCGTCTACGCGAAGGCGCCGATGTACGTGCCCCGTGCCGAGCCGGCCGACGGCCTCGCCGGCGGCAAGCGGGCCCAGGTCGACCGCGTCGAGTGGATCATCATGCCCGACGCGCAGACCGCGCTGAACGCGCTGCAGGCGGGCGAGATCGACATCTTCGAGGAACTGCCCCCCGACATGATCCCGCTGGTGAAGTCCAACGCGCGGATTGCCATCAGCCGGCTGTCTGCCCTCCAGGGCGTCATGCGCATGAACCAGCTGCAGCCGCCCTTCAACAATCCGAAGCTGCGCCAGGCGATCCTGCGCCTCGTCGACCAGGAGCAGACGCTGCGGGCCTATGTCGACGACAAGAGCCTCTACACGAACTGCCCGTCGTTCTTCATGTGCGACTCGCCCTACTTCTCCAACACCGGCTGGAAACCGGCCGACGTTGCCGCGGCCCGCGCGCTGGTGCGCGAGAGCGGCTATGCCGGCGAGAAGATCGTGCTTCTCGACGCCACCGAGACGGCGCTGAGCCCGGCGACCCTCGTGGTGGCGCAGGC
>LNFH01000061.1 GCA_001464235.1 Rhizobiales bacterium Ga0077556
ACATCGGCGAGCTCAGGCGCGCCATGGAGGCGACGGGCCGCCGCCTCTACGAGGTGACCGACGGCAATGTCGGCCGGGTGTTCGAGACGGCGTGGCTGACCTCGCCGACGGCGCGCTTCGGCCTCGCGGGGGTGGTCCTCCGCCTCGAACGCCGGGACTTCGCCGATCCCACGCGCGGCGAGGCGGGCTGCGGCGAGGTCCGGCTCGTCTACCGGCTCGCCTATCGCTTCCAGCGCGCCGGGCGCGTCTATGCCTCGCGCATGCCGTTCTCGATCAACGTCGTGCACGACCTGCCGCGCCCGGCCGAGGGCTGCGGGGCGCTCGCCCGCCGCTTCCGCGTGCCGGAGGGGCGGGCCGATGCCGCGGCGCGCGCTGCGTGGCTGGCGGAGGGGCCGCTCGCCGGGGCGCGGGGCCTGCCGCGGCAGATCGAGATCAACGCCCAGATCGTCCGCTTCCCCTCCGGCCAGGAGACGACCTTCGGCGGCCAGGCGGCCTATCTGATGCGCGTCTTCGGCGTCGCAGGCGGGGGCGGGGTCCGTCTCGTCGAAAAGGGGCTGGAGAACACGCCGGACGTCACGCGGCTCCAGGGCGATGCGGCGCTGCGGGCCGACCTCGTCCGGTTCCTCACCGAGCAGGCCGCTTCGGTCGACGGCGGCGTGCACCTTCTTCCCGAGCGGTTCCTCGCCACCCGGGCGCTGTCCTATTCGACCTATGGTTCGGCACGGCTCGCCAACCGCCCCTATGCGCAGATCTTCGGGGCCACGGGGGAGGCCTTCTCCGCCGTGGATTTCGCCGGGATGACCACCGCCGCGAGCCCGGCCGGGTTCCTCGAGCGGCTCGACGCCGGCACCTGCCAGGGCTGCCACCAGTCCGGCGCCACCGCCGGCTTCCATCTCATCGGCGAGGACGAGCGGGCGATGTCACCGGTCAACCGCGTGCTCGTCGGTTACTCGCCGCACTTCTTCGCCGAGCGGCCGCGGCGCGCCGCCTATGCCGAGGCGCTCGCGGAAGACCGCGCGCCGAACCGCTACAGGCCGCTGCCGCTCAGCCCGCCGGCGCGCTGGGAGGGGGAGGGCGTCCCGGCCTTCCGGCGGGTGGGGCTCGGCCAGGCCTGCCTGCCTGCAAGCCAGCGCCGCCACATCGCGGCGGGCTTTGCCTGCGAGGGACGCGCCACCTGTTCCGAACTCGCCGAGACCGGCGCCGTCGGCGTCGCCTACGGCCAGTGCGTGCTGAACGAGAGGCGCGAGGAATTTTCCGGCCAGGCCTGCCTCACCGGCCGCATTACCACCACCGATCCGGCGCGCCCCTGGCTCGACCGCTTCGCCGTCACCGGCCAGATCAACAGCCGCGCGGCCCGCATCAACGCCCGCGACCACACCTGCCGGCCGCCGGTGGGCGGGGCGCCGGCGGGCCTCGCCTACCGCCAGTGCGACGAGGCGGACCGGCGATTCGCCGGCTTCCGGCCGGGCCAGGCGCCGCCGAACGAGATCTGCGGCTTCGCGGGAGGGCGGGCCTTCGACATCTGCGTCGCCACCAACGACTTCGCCAGCTGCCTCGGCGGCGCCATCGTCCGCGGCATGCGCGCGACCTGTTCGGTGGAGCGGCTCTGCCGCGAGGACTTCATGTGCCAGGCCTTGCCGGCGGACCTGCCGGAGGTCGGGCGCGTCGCCGGGCTCGGCTATTGCTCGCCGACCTATTTCCTCTTCCAGATGCGCCTCGACGGCCATCCGGATCCGCGCAGACGCGGCTAGATCACCGACTGCCGGCTCTCGGAATAGAACTGGCGGCGGTAGAGCACGGCGAAGACCGCCGTCGTCGCCACCATGAAGACGACGGGCCCGGCGAACCAGCCGAGATAGCCGAGGGCGAAGAAGAAGGCGCGCTGGCCGCGGTTGAAATGGGCGGCGGCGATGGTGTTCATCCGCGCCGCGCGGGCGGCCATGGCCTGCGCCTCGTCGGAGCTGCGGCGCTCGCCCTCGGGCGTCGCGCCGATGAGGATGGCGCAGTAGTTGAACAGCCGGTAGGCCCAGCCGAACTTGAAGAAGGCATAGACGAAGATCACCATCAGGCCCGCCAGCTTGATCTCCCATTGCTCGCGCGAGCCGGCATGGCCGAGAGACAGGGTCTGCACGACCTCCAGGGCGCGGTCGGAGGCGTTGATGAGGCCGAGGCAGGCGCCGACCGCGAGCAGCGAGGTGGAGGCGAAGAAGGACGAGCCCTGCTGCAGCGTCATGTTGATCTGGGTGTCGACGATGCGGTTCGGGCGCACCAGCATCTCCGCCATCCAGCGCTGGCGGTATTCGGCCATGGTGGCGGTGAGGCCGCGTCGCTTGCCGCCCCAAACCTCCACCAGCCAGGCATAGGCGGCCCAGGCGAGCGCGAAATAGCCGAAGGCGAGGCCGTCGAGAAGTGTCATGCCGAACATGGACCATCGGTAGCAAGGGGCGGGCGTCCGCGTCTACTCGTCCGCCGTCCGGCATCGACCACGCCCGGGGTAGCGTGACACCACCATGCTTGGAACACACGTGGACCTTGTGTACATCGGCGAGGGGGTCGCCCGCGAGGCCCGGCGACACGCACCGGTGG
>LNFH01000062.1 GCA_001464235.1 Rhizobiales bacterium Ga0077556
GCAGACCGGCATCGACGTCACCCGCGGCATCTCCGACTCCAGCGAGCAGGCCGCCCGCATCCTGGCGGAGAGCTCCGAACAGCTGCGCAGCCAGATCGAGACCGACACCCGTGAATCGGTCGTCGCCCTCACTGCGACCAACGAGCAGCTGCGCGGCGAGATCGGTTCGATCCTCGCCCGCCTCGGCGAGACCAACGGCTCGATCCGCGCGGTCGCCTCGCAGACCGAGCAGTCGCTGGCCGCGATCAACGACCAGCTGGCCGAGCGCATCGGCCAGTTCGCCTCGTCGGCCGAGACGGCGTCCACCGCCGCCGAAACCTCGACGCGGATGCTCAACGGCCAGATCGGCCAGCTGACCCACGTGGCCGGCACGGTGCTGCGCGACGTCTCCTCGCTCACCGAGCGCTTCGACAACCAGGCGCGCCTCCTCGGGGCGGCGGCTGAGCAGGTGGAGGAGATGCAGCAGCGTCTCGACGCCTCCTTCGACGCCCGCCGCGAGGTCATCGAGGCGCTGGTCCACCACCTCGCCTCCAAGACCGAGGACATGGACAACCTGGTGAAGAGCTTCACCGGCCTGCTCGACGACAATCTCGGGCTTGCCGAGAACCGCGCCCGCGAGATCGGCCGCGTGCTCGTCGAATCGACCAACCAGACGACCCAGGCCATCGGCGAGCAGGCGGAAACGCTGCGCCTCGCCACCGGCAAGGAGCGCGAGCGCACCACCCACGCCATGCGCTCGGCCTACGAGCAGGCGACGCACGAGATGCACGCCCTGTTCCGAGAGGCCGCCGAGCGCTTCGAGACCCTCACCTCGGGCATGAAGGCGATGAGCAGCGAGATCCAGCGGGAGCTCGCGGAGACGCGGGACCAGCTGTCGCGCGGCATGATCGAGATCCCGAAGGAGACGCAGGAGAACGCCGCCGCCATGCGCCGCGTCGTCGCCGACCAGATCAAGGCCCTGGCCGAGCTCAACGACATCGTCGCCAAGTCCGGTCGGGCGTTCGACGTGAGCGAGCCCGCGCCGACCGCCCGCCGGCCGGCACGGGACGAGAGCCCGCTGCCCCTGCGCGGCGCCGTCGCCGAGCTGCAGCGGCCCGAGGAGCGGCCGGAGCCCGTGCGCGAGGCCCCGAAGGCGCGCCTCCCCGAGCGGACGCCCGAGCCCCGCGCCGCCGAGCCGCGCCGCGAGGCCCCTGCCCGCGCCGAGGCGCCGAAGGCGGCCGACCGCTCCGGCGGCTGGCTGTCGGACCTCCTCGCCCGCGCCTCGACCGAGGAGCAGACCGACCAGCCGATGCGGCCCGCCCAGCGCCGGACGCCTGCCCCGACGGCCCTCGACAATCTCGACGCCCTGTCCTCGGACATCGCCCGGATGGTCGACCACGAGGCGGTGGCGGACCTGTGGGATCGCTGGCGCCGCGGCGAGCGGAACGTGTTCTCGCGCCGCCTCTACACGACCCAGGGCCAGCAGACCTTCGACGAGCTGCGTCGGCGCTACCGCCGCGACGTCGAGTTCCGCGCCACCGTCGACCGCTATGTCGACGAGTTCCAGCGGCTCCTGGCGGATGTCGATCGCAACGACCGCGACGGCTCGCTGGCCAAGTCCTACCTGACCTCGGAGACGGGCAAGGTCTTCACGCTCCTCGCCCATGCGAGCGGCCGCTTCGACTGAGGCGGCCCCGGGGGCTGACACGCGAAAGGGCGCCGCGAGGCGCCCTTTTTCGTGGCCGTGACGGCGAGGGCGGGAACCGGTGTTCTTCCACCACATTGGCAGCTGCCGTCTGATCGGTAATCGCCTTCCATGGATGAACAAACGGATGAAGTCTGCTGTCGGGCAGACGCAGACAGACGCGGCATGTGATATCGGAAAGCCAGACGCATCAATGACAGCATCGACCGCGTGCAAAGGGCCGTCATACCTCACTGAGTAATGCGGCAGTCGAGTCGATAGGAAGACAGAGGATGAGAATGCAGCGTATTCCCGACGATGCGTGGGATGCCTGGACACCGGAACTGCTTTTTCAGCGCTTCCGCCATCAGAATTCGCCCTGGTACGTCGTCGGTGGCTGGGCACTGGACCTGTGGCACGGGCATCAGAGCCGCGATCATGAGGACCTGGAGTTCTGCATACTTTCCGAGGATATCGATCTTTTTCGCGCCCGGCTGCCCGAACTCGATTTGTACGAGGTCCATAACGGCACGTTTGCTTATCTTGCTCCTGACATGAGGCCTCGACCAGAGACCTCCCAATTGTGGGGAGCCGACACGACCAACGCTTGCTGGCGAATCGACATGATGATCGAACATGGCACCCGGGATATCTGGATTTACAAGCGCGACCCATCGTTCCGTTTTGCCAGGTCGACTGTCGTGCGAGAAACACCTTCCGGAATTCCTTATCTCGCTCCCGCTCTCGTCCTTCTATTTAAAGCAAAACACATTCGGCCCAAAGATGCTGCAGACTTCCAGGCTGCGTTGCCGAAGCTTCACGTCCAGGAAAAGGCCGACCTGCGCTGTTGGCTGGAGGCGATGTATCCCGGACATGAATGGATCAATCAGCTTTAAGAAGGGCAGGATGACCGCCATAGGCGCTTTCTTGCCATCAATGTCGTAGCGGCTCTTATCGGAAAGCCCCATCGCGCTTGGTCGATGTGCGAGGAATACACCGCTTACGGCGAAAGGTCGGCGGTCAGACCTGGCCGGTGGACCAGAGCACGATCTCGCGCATGACGCTCTGCACGGCGCCGTTGAAGGCCGTCGACACGTTGACGGCGTCGGTGCCGGCGGCCGGGGCGCGGGCGGAGAAGACCCGGCCGGCGAGAATGCGGCCCGAGCGGTCGTTGACGATCTTCACCGACAGCTCGACCACGACCTCGGTCGCGCCGGAGGCGACGACCTCGAAGGAGCGGATCTCGGCGAGAAGCTGCCAGTCGGAGGCGAGGCGGTCGCCCGGGCGGCCGACCGAGCGCAGACGGTTGGCGTTCTCGAAGGACTGGATGAGGCGCGCCTGCAGAAGCTTCGGCAGGCGGTCGGCCCAGGCGCCGTCGGTCAGGTAGGAATAGGCGCCGCCCGGACCGCGCACCGCGATGCGCTCGGTGTCGAGGCTGGCGATGGCCTTCGGCTCGACCACCAGCAGCTGGCCGCGGACGGCGCCGGCGCGGGCGGGAAAGGTGGTCGGCGCGAGGATGTCGTAGCCGCGCGGCACGTTGGAGGACGATGAGCAGCCGGCGAGTGCCAGCGCCATCAGCCCGGCCAGCGCCAGTCGGCCGCGGCGCCCCATCCGCTTCGATCCCTTGTCGGCCACCGTGGTGTGCTGCACGCCCGAACCTTCAGTTCCGCCTAGCGGCGATTGTATTCGGGCACGCCCGAGCCGCCGAAAATGAACCTTTGGGGGTTACGCTCCAGGGAGCGCAGGGTCCGTTCGAGTTCCGTCAGCGTTCGCCGACCATCGGTCGACAGGGATTGGATATCGCGGATCGTGCGATCCGTGAAGCCGGAGATGGATGTCGTCAGCTGCGCCGTGCGGGTATCGAGCCGCTCGGCGAGAGTGCGGACGGACCGCGCCGTGGCAGTGAACTCGGCGAACATGTTGTTGGTTCCATCGCCCGTGAAGCTCTTCAGCAGGCCGTCGATCCGGTCGGCCATGGCGTTGAGCTTGCCGGAGACCTCGCCGGCGTTCTTCAGCAGGAGGTCGACGTTGGCCGAGTTGTCGCCGAGCGCCTGGGTGAACCGGTCGATGTTGGCCATGGCGCGGCCGATCCGCTCGCTGTCGAGGGACTGGATGACCCGGTCGGCGCCGGCCATGGTGCGGTTCAGCGCCCGCACGTCGAAGCTCGCCACCGTCTCGTTGACGGTGCCGAGTGTCTGCGTGAGGGAGCCGGCGGCGCGGCGGGCGTCGCGCAGCAGGTCGGCGAAATTCTCCCGCTGGGCGTTCAGGCCGCCGGTCAGCTCGTCGATGTTGCGCAGGATGGAGGTGATGCGACCGGGCTGGGCGCCCTCCATCATCCCCTCGATCTGGGTGGTGACGCGGTCGAGGCGCTGGGCGAGGGCCGCGATCTGCTTGGCGGCCTCACCGGTCTGGCCGAGAAACTCGCGGACGCCGTCGGAATTGTCGCCGAGGGCGGCGGTGAACTTCTCGACGTTGCGCAGGCTCTGCTGGAACGAGCCCTGGCCCTCGGCGATCACCGCATCGAGGCGGTTCACCAGGCCGTTCAGGGTGTTCATCGTCTGCTGGGCGCCGGACATGATGTCCGAGCCCCCGGGCACGTCCGGGCCGATCTGCGGCGGCTGACCGCCGGCGGCGCGCTGCAGCGGCTGGGCCGGGTCAGGACCGTTGACCAGGCCGAGGGAGGCGATTCCCGACAGGAGCTGCACGTTCAGGTTGGCGCGGGTCGCGGTCGAGATGGGCGTTCCCGGCTGCAGGGCGATGATGGCGACGACCTTGCGCGGATCGCTCGGGTCGATGTCGATGCGCCGCACCTCACCCTTGCGGATGCCGTTGAAGAAGACCGCCGAACCGGTGCGCAGGCCGCTCACCGGCCCGGTGAAGACGACACGGAAATCCTCGCGGTTGCTGCTGTCGCCGACACGCAGGAACCACCAGAGGAACAGGCCGAAGGCTCCCAGCACCCCGAGGGTGAAAAGGCCGATCAGCGTCGTGTTGGCTTTGGTCTCCATGCGTTTCGGCTCACATCCTTCACGCCTTGACCCGGGCGGCACGGGCGCGTTCGCCGCCGAAATACTGCTTCAGCCAGGGATGGGGATGGCGGAGCATGTCCTCCATCGTTCCCGTGGCGATGACCTTGCCCTCGGCGAGGGCCGCGATGCGATCGCAGATTCGCGCCAGGCTATCGAGGTCGTGGGTGACCATATACACGGTCAGGCCCAAAGTGTCGCGTAACGTCCTGATGAGCGTGTCGAATTCCTCGGCGCCGATGGGATCGAGGCCGGAGGTCGGCTCGTCGAGGAAGACGATCTCGGGGTCGAGGGCAAGCGCGCGGGCGAGCGCGGCGCGCTTGATCATGCCGCCCGACAGCTCGGATGGGTACTTGTCGGCGGCATCCGCCTTGAGGCCGACCATGGCGATCTTGAGCCGGGCGATCTCGTCCATCAGCGGCTCGGAGAGCTTGAGATATTCGCGCAGCGGCACCTGGATGTTCTGCTTCACCGTCAGCGAGGAGAACAGGGCGCCGTGCTGGAAGAGCACGCCCCAGCGCCGCTCGATGGCCTTGTGCTCGGCCCGCGTCAGGCCGTCGAGGTCCTGGTCGAAGACGGTGATCTTGCCGCGGCGCTTCGGGACGAGGCCGATGATGCAGCGGGTGAGCACCGATTTGCCGGTGCCGGAGCCGCCGACGACGCCGAGGACCTCCCCCGCATGGACGTCGAGGTCGAGGCCATCGATGATCATCCGCTCGCCGAAGCCGATGGCGACGTCGCGAACGGAGATGATGACGTCGCCGGTCTCGTACTCTCCCACGGGCGATCCTTTCCTCAGTAGCCGAGGCTGGCGAAGAGGATGGCAAAGATGCCGTCCAGGACGATGACGAGGAAGATCGCCTTCACCACCGAGGCGGTGGTCTGCTGGCCGAGGCTCTCGGCCGAGCCCTTGACCCGCATGCCCTCGATGCAGGCGACGAGGCCGATGATCAGGGCCATGAAGGGGGCCTTGAAGAGCCCCACCCAGATATGGCGCTGGGAGACCTCCTCCTGCATGCGGGTGAAGAAGATGTCGATGGGGATCTGCCCGTAGAACTGCGCCACCATGGCGCCGCCCATGATGGCGGAGATGTTGCCGATGAAGGTCAGCAGCGGCAGGCCGATGACGAGGGCGGTGAGGCGCGGCAGGACCAGCACCTCGACCGGATTGAGGCCCATGACCTTCAGCGCGTCGATCTCCTCGCGCATCTTCATCGAGCCGATCTCGGCGGTGAAGGCCGAGCCGGTGCGGCCCGCCACCATGATCGAGACGATGAGAACGCCGATCTCGCGCAGGGTGAGGATCGAGACGAGGTCGACCACGTAGGTGTCGGCGCCGAAGTCGCGGAAGAAGAAGATGCCCTGCTGGGCGATGATCCCGCCGATGAGGAAGGTGATCAGCGCCATGATCGGCACCGCCCGGAAGGCGACCCGGTCGAGCTGCGTCACCACGGCGGCGAGGCGGAAGCGGCCGACGCCGGTGAAGAGCGAGCCTGCGGCGGCAACGACCTCGCCGAAGAAGGAGACGAGGGCGACGAGGTCGCGGCCGGCGTCCACCATCTGCTCGCCGACCTTGTCGAGGGCCTGGACGATGGCGGGCTTCGCCTTTGCCGGCGCCGGCGCGGGCTCCGACAGCCCCTCGGCGATCTCGCCGTAGATCGTGGCCGCGGCCTTCGACAGGCCGGAACGCTCGATCGGAATGCCGCGCGCGCCGAACGCCATCTCGATGCCGCGCACCAGCGTTCCACCCAGCGTGTCGAGGCGCTGGACGCGGGAGAAATCGAGCAGGACGGACTGCGGCGAGCCGCCCTCGGCGATGAGGCTGGCGACCTGCGGCTCGAGGTCACCGGCCGTTTCGGCCGTCCACATGCCGGCGAGGGCCACCGTCAGCCGGCTGCCGTCCACTCTGCTCGCCAGTTGGGCTTCAGGCACGAGGCTCTTCCCGCTCACGGCCGCGAATAAGTCGCATGCGCGGGTCCCGCTTGGCACGCGCGCTCGCTCTCTCCATAAAGGAGCCGTCCGGCGCCGTCGAGGTCGCCGCCCCTCTCATTCTCCGCGCAGGCCGCTCATGGAACTCGCCAAGCCCTATCTCCTCTTCCTCGGGGACGTCCACGACCAGCTCGCCGCCAAGACGGCCCAGGGCATCGTCGACTGGCGCCGCGACTGGTGCGTCGGCCAAGTGCGGCTCGAGGGTTGCAAGGCCGATACGGGCCTCGACGACCTCTCGATCACCGAGGGCGCCAAGGCGGGCGCGAAAACGCTCGTGGTGGGCGTGGTCAATGCCGGCGGCGTGCTGCCCGACCACTGGATCGCCAGCATCGTCGAGGCAATCGAGGCGGGCATGGACGTCGCCACCGGCCTGCACGCCAAGCTCTCGGACATTCCGAAGATCGCCGCCGCCGCCAAGAAGCACGGCCGCCAGCTGCACGACGTGCGCCATCCGACCCAGACCTTCGCCACCGGCAAGGGCGGCCTGCGCTCCGGCAAGCGGCTGCTGATGGTCGGCACCGACTGCTCGGTCGGCAAGAAGTACACGGCGCTGGCCATGGAGAAGGGCATGCGGGATCGCGGCTTCGATGCCGATTTCCGCGCCACCGGCCAGACCGGCATCTTCATCTCCGGCCGCGGCGTCGCCGTTTCATCGCCGGTGCGGCCGAGTGGCTCACCCCCGCCGCCGACCCGCTGCACTGGGACGTGGTCGAGGGCCAGGGCTCGCTCTTCCATCCCTCCTTCGCCGGCGTGACGCTGGGCCTGCTGCATGGTGCCCAGCCGGACGCCTTCATCGTCTGCCACGAGCCGACGCGTCGTACGATGCGCGGCGTCCAGACGCCGCTCCCGTCCATCGACGAGGTCATCGAGCAGACGGTCAATCTCGGGCGCCTGACCAACCCGGCGATCATCTGCACCGGCCTGTCGATCAACACCGAGCACCTCTCCGAGGACCAGGCCTTCACCTATCTGGACCGGCTGTCGCGCGAATACGAGCTGCCGGCCACCGACCCGGTGCGCTTCGGCGTCGAGCCGCTGGTCGATGCCCTCGCCGAGCTCTACGGCGAGCCGGAGCCGCGGCCGAAGAAGGCCAAGACCTCCGCCCGCCGGGCGAACTGAGGGCTTCCCGCACCATGGCATCGCGTGAACTGACCGTCCGCACCGAACGCTGGCCGATCGCCGGCACCTTCACCATCTCGCGCGGCTCGCGCACCGAGGCGGTGGTGGTCGTGTGCGAAATTCGCGAGGGATCGGCCATCGGCCGCGCCGAATGCGTGCCCTATCCGCGCTACGGCGAATCGGTCGACGGGGTGGCCGCCGACATCGAGGCCATGGTCGAGGCTCTCGACAACGGCCTCGACCGGCAGGCCCTGCTCACGGCGATGAAGCCGGGCGCTGCGCGCAATGCGGTGGACTGCGCGCTGTGGGACCTGGAATCGAAGCTCGCCGGCAAGCGCGCCTGGGACCTGGCGGGCCTGCCGACGCCGAAGCCGTTGACGACGGTCTATACGATCTCGCTGTCCTCGCCGGAGGAGATGGCCGAGCAGGCGGCCCGGTGCGGCCGCCCGCACCTCAAGATCAAGCTCGGCGGCGAGGGCGACGCCGAGCGGCTCGCCGCCATCCGCGCCGCCGTCCCGGATGCGACCC
>LNFH01000063.1 GCA_001464235.1 Rhizobiales bacterium Ga0077556
CTTCGAGACCATGCTGGACCTCGGCTGCGGCACCGGCCTCGCCGGAGAGGTGTTCGCTCCCGTCGCGGGCGCCAAGGAAGGTGCCGAGGTCACCCACGGCCACACTGCGATAGGCACTCCTGCGGCGCGCCTGGGCGGCCATCCGTGCCGACAGGTCAACGCCGTCGATGGCGCCCGCGACGGGAGCGAACACCTCTCCGGCGAGGCCGGTGCCGCAGCCGAGGTCCAGCATGGTCTCGAAGCGCAGCGGCCGAACGGCCGTCGCGCAGGCGCGCGTCACGGCATCGAGGAGCATTTCCGGCCCGCGATAGGAGAGGCGGTTGCGCAACGCCTCCTCGAAGCGCGGCGCGTAGTCCTCATAGAGGGCCGTGACATAGGCGGGGCTCATCGCCTGGCCGGGATCGTCCATCCCAAGCCGGGCGAGCATCAGCCGCGCGCCGAGCGTGTCGGGAAGGCCTGCGCCGCATCGTCGGCAGCGCCGCGCCCCGCCTCCACCTCGCCGAGCGCGAACCAGCCCGCGGCCCAGCCCGGAGCGATCTCCAAGGCCTGCACGAGCAGGTCGGCCGCGGCGGCGAGATCACCGTCAGCCTTCGCCGCCATGGCGTAGTCGTAGCGGCGGTCCGCGAGGAGATCGCCCGAGGAGCGGAAGGCGGGCGGCAGCATCAGTCGTCGGCCGAGAGCTTGCCCGTCGGCCGGATCAGGGCCTCGAAATGGCCGCGGCTCTGCAGCCACCAGAGGAGCGCGAGGCTCGGCAACGCCGTGAGGCAGGACAGCACGAAGAACCAGAACCAGCCGGTCTCGGCGGCGACGAAACCGGCGGGAGCCGAGATATAGGTGCGCCCCACCGCCGAGAGGGCCGAGAGCAGCGCATATTGGGTCGCCGTGTGCAGCGGCGACTGGCAGAGCGCCGAGAGATAGGCGACGAAAATCACCGTGCCGATGGCCCCGGTGAAGTTCTCGGCGACGATGACGAAGGCCAGCATGCCGTAGCTCGCCGGCACCACCGCCTGCAGCGCGAAGACGAGGTTCGAGCCCATCTGCAGGAAGGCGGCGAGCCAGAGGCTGGTGCGCAGATCGAGGCCGCGCGCCACGAAGCCGCCCGCAAAGCCGCCCGCGAGCGTCGCGGCGAGCCCGAGGCCCTTGACGATGGCGGCATATTCCTCACGCGTATAGCCCATGCCGCGGATGACGAAGGGCCCTGTCATGGCGCCGACGAAGGCGTCGCAGAGCTTGAACAGGATGACGAAGGCCAGCACCGCGAGCGCGGCGTCGCGGGTGAGGAATTCCGAGAAGGCGCCGACAGCGGCCTTCCAGACCCGCGCGAGCTGGTTCTCGCCGGCGAGGACCTTGGCCGCTTCCTGCGAGCGCGCGGGCTCGCGCGCCACCAGGGTCGTCACCATTCCGACCGCGACGAAGGCCGCCATCACGATATAGCCGAAGGTCCAGGCGGTCGCCTTGTCGAAACCCTGCACCTTCTCGAAGAACGAGACGATGAACAGCGCTCCGGCCGTCGAGACGAGCATGCCGATGCGGTAGGCAGCGACATAGGCGCCGACGCCGGCAGCCTGTTCCGACACGTCGAGCTTCTCGACGCGATAGGTGTCGATGACGATGTCCTGCGTCGCGGAGGCGAGCGCCACCAGCACCGCGCCCAGCGCGATCATGAAGGGCGAGACGTCCGGGTTCTGGAAGCCGAGGAAGACGATCGCCGCCATCAGCATGATCTGGCTGAAGATCAGCCAGCCGCGGCGGCGGCCGAACAGGCGGCACAGGATGGGAATGTCGAGAGCGTCCACCACCGGCGCCCAGAGGAACTTGATCGTGTAGGGCGTGCCGACGAGGGCGAAGAGGCCGATGGTGGAGAGGTTGACCGAACTCTCGGCCATCCAGACCAGCAGGGTCGAGCCGGAGAGCGCCAGCGGCAGGCCGGCGGAAAAGCCGAGGAACAGCACCACGAGGACGTCGCGGCGCAGATAGACGCCCGCCGCCTCGCGCCAGTCGTGCTTCGCCGGAGCGGCGGGCTCGACCGCAGCCTGACCCGTGCTCATCTCGTCCTCCGCGATCTCCGCCCCATGGTGGCAGGTGACGCGATCATGGTTAACGAAGCCTCAATGCCAAAGGCTGGCGGCGGCTGTCCACCCTACTTGATGTAGCGGGCGAGGCCGGGCGTCACGCGCTCGACGACGAGGCGGATCAGCACCGGCAGGAAGAGGCCGGCGAGGGTCAGGATCAAAAAGTACGCATAGAAGGCGTTGCCGTCCCACTTCACCACGAGGAAGCCGAAGCCCTTCACCAGGCCGATGCAGATCGTGTTGAAGAGATAGATGGCCATGGTGTAGCGGCCGAAGAACAGGAAGACGGGGTCATGCGCCGCGGCGAGCCGTGTCGCCGCGAAATGCAGGGCGGGGATGGACGCCAGCGCCACGGCAAGGGCCGTGAGAGGGCTCGCCAGCCACTGTGCGAGACCGAGCAGCGCGGCGAAGACGATGACCGCCATCCAACCCCGGCGCGCCAGCAGGTCGGCCATCACGCCGCGGCGCTGGCCGATCCACACCCCGATGAAGAAGAAGGCGGCGTGGCGCAGCACCCGGTCGGCATAGAGCAGGCTCTCCACCTCCACCTGGGTCAGCACCAGCCCGGCGGCGATCAGCACCGGCAGCATGCGCGGGAAGGGCACCACCACGAAGCGGAAGAGCAGCGCATAGACGAAGGCGGCGTAGAGATACCACACGGAGGTCGCCGGGCTGCGGCTCGTATGCACGAACAGGCCGTCGAGATAGGCGAGGAGGCTGTCCTGCGTGTTGTCGACGTGGACGATCTGCGAGAAGACGACCTTTCCCGCGATGATCAGCAGCCCGAAGGCGAAGAAGGGCAGGAGCAGGCGGTCGGCCCGGCGGGCGATGAAGCGGCCGGCGCCCTCGCTCCGGTCGCTGCCGGCATAGCCGAGCACGTAGCCGCTCAGATACATGAAGAACGGCATGTGGAAGAGATAGATCGCCGTCTTGAGCTGCTGGTACCACTCGTGGCCCGCGGGCACCTGCTGGGAGACGACGTGCCCCACCACGACGAGGACGATGCCGATCCCCTTGGCCGTGTCGATGTCCAGGAGACGCGCGCGGGCGGGGCTCGCCGGACCGGCGGCCTCCTGACCATGTGCCTGGGCTGCGAGGGCGGGCGAAACCATGAGCAATCCCGGTGAGCGGGCGACGCCCGCATCGGCCAAAACCCTAGCGCGGAACTCCTTCCCATTCGCTAATCCCGGGGCGAGGCGGGCCCGCTGCATCTGCCGCAATCGCAGGCAATTCGATATGCCTAAATTTTAGGCGTATTGCATCGCGGTCCGGGTGAAGACAGCGGGTACGACATGCCCCTGCGGCAGCGTCCGGGATGATTCGAAAACAGAGTCAAAGGATTGGTCTCCACAACCGACGCTGGCACGGCTGTTGCGACAGCATCTTGGCCATCGGGCAATGGTCTGGCTGCCGAAGCCCGGGGCGGAACCAGTAACGGGAACTCTCCATGTTGAACCTCAAATCAAAAGTGCTCGGCCTCGTCGCCGGCGCCGCTATGGCAGCCGGCGTCCTCGCCGCGCCGGCCAAGGCGCAGGAGACGATCAAGGTCGGCATCCTGCATTCGCTCTCCGGCACCATGGCCATCAGCGAGACGACGCTGAAGGACGTGATGCTCATGCTCATCGAGGAGCAGAACAAGCGCGGCGGCGTTCTCGGCAAGAAGCTGGAAGCCGTCGTGGTCGATCCGGCCTCGAACTGGCCGCTCTTTGCCGAGAAGGCCCGCGAGCTGATCGCCCAGCACAAGGTGGCCGTGACCTTCGGCTGCTGGACCTCGGTGTCGCGCAAGTCGGTCCTGCCGGTCTTCGAGGAGCTGAACTCGATCCTCTTCTATCCCGTGCAGTACGAGGGCGAGGAATCCTCGCCGAACATCTTCTACACCGGCGCCGCCCCGAACCAGCAGGCGATTCCCGCCATCGACTATCTCCTCGCCGAGGGCGTGAAGCGCTTCGTCCTGGAAGGCACGGACTACGTCTATCCCCGCACCACCAACCGCATCCTCGAGGCCTATCTCCTCTCCAAGGGCATCAAGGCCGAGGACATCTCGGTCAACTACACCCCCTTCGGCCACTCCGACTGGCAGACCCGCGTCGCGGCCATCAAGCGCTTCGGCTCGACCGGCGTGAAGACCGCGGTGGTCTCCACCGTCAACGGCGACGCCAACGTTCCCTTCTACAAGGAGCTCGGCAACCAGGGCGTGAAGGCCACCGACATCCCGGTCGTCGCCTTCTCCGTGGGTGAGGAAGAGCTCGCCGGCATCGACACCAAGCCGCTCGTCGGACACCTCGCCGCCTGGAACTACTTCCAGTCCGTCGACACCCCGGCCAACCGCGACTTCATCGCCCGCTGGCGCGCTTTCAAGAAGAACGAGCGGGCCGTGACCAACGACCCGATGGAGGCCCACGTCATCGGCTTCGCCATGTGGGTGAAGGCCGTCGAGGCCGCCGGCACCACCGATGCGACCGCGGTCCGCCGCGCCATGATCGGCATCGCCGTGCCGAACCTGACCGGCGGCATCTCCACCATGATGCCGAACCACCACATCACCAAGCCCGTGCTGATCGGCGAGATCCAGGAGAACGGCCAGATCCAGACGGTCTGGCAGACGCCCGGCACCGTGGTGGCGCAGGAATGGTCGCCCCACCTCGAGGGTTCGCGTGACCTCATCGCCGACCATCGTTCGCCGATGAACTGCGGCAACTTCAACGTCCGCACCGGACGGTGCGGCGG
>LNFH01000064.1 GCA_001464235.1 Rhizobiales bacterium Ga0077556
CCTCAGCCGCGCGCCATGCGGGCGACGACGGAGGCGCGGTTCTCCACCCCGAGCTTCTCGAAGATGTGGATGACGTGGGTCTTCACCGTGGCGAGGCTAATGGCGAGCGCCTCGGCGATGTCGCGATTGGTGCGGCCGGCGCAGATCAGCCGCACGACCTCCTGCTCGCGGGCGGTGAGGCCATGGTCCTCGGCAGCCGCGGCGGGCGGCAGGTTGAACTCGATATAGGCGTGGGCGGCGCGGGCGGCAGCGAGGTCGCCGGGGCGGGCGGCGCGACCCGCCGGCCAGGTGAGGCAGAGGCCGGCGGTGATGCGCCCCTCGCGGCGGAAGAACAGCTCGACCATGTCGCCGATGCCGTGGGCGGCGCAGGCGGCGGGCGGACGACGTCGGCGGACAGGCAGGAGACGGTGCGGTCGGTGTCGCGCAGGCGGCGGGCGTGGAAGGGATCGACCTCGTGCAGGCGCCCGACATAGTCGCGGTGGAAGCCGCGGAGGTCCTCGTCCATGTGGAAGTCGTGCAGGTTGCAGTCGGCATCGACGCGGTAGAAGGCGCAGCTTCCCGCGTGCAGCAGGGTCTTGGCGAAGTGCATGGCCGCGGCGACGGCATGGGGCGTGCTGGACATCGAGGGCCCGTCCGGACGTGGTGACGCGTGCGAGGCGAGCAAGAAGCACGCCAGCGGCATGGTGCGGGCCGGCGGCGATGCCGGTCAACCGAAAGGTCGATTGCCCGGGACGAGCCGCCGGAGGACCATCCCCCGTCCAGCGGAGGGAGACAGCATGGCGTCCGAGAGCAGCGTCGCGGCCGGGGCCGCCCCGGTCCACCCGCTCGATCCCCTGTCGACGGCCGAGATCGCCGCAGCCCGCGCCGTCCTGATGGAGCGGAAGGCGCTGCCGGAGACGACGCGCTTCGCCACGCTGCAGCTCGACGAGCCGCTGAAGGCGGAAATCGCAGGCTGGGCCCCCGGCCGCCCGATCCGCCGCCGCGCCTTCGCCGTCACCATCGACACCGCGAGCGGCGCCGTGCACGAGGCCCTCGTCGACATCGGTGCCGGCACCGTCCTCACCTTCGTCGCCCGCGACACGAAGGCGGCGCCCTACGGCCAGCCGGCGGTGATCATCGAGGAGTTCTTCAAGGCCGGCGACATCGTCAAGGCCGATCCGGGCTGGCGGGCGGCCATGCACCGCCGCGGCCTGACCGATGCGGAGATCGCCCTCGTCCAGGTCGATCCGTTCTCCGCCGGCTATTTCGGCCGCGAGGCCGAGCTCGGCCGCCGCCTCGTCAGCGCGGTGAGCTACTGGCGCGAACACGTCAACGACAACGGCTACGCCTCGCCCATCGAGGGCGTCGTCGCCCTGGTCGATCTCGTCGAGAACCGGGTCGTCCATCTGGTCGACGAGGCGGAGATCGTCCCGATCCCGAAGAAGCGCCGCAACTACGACCGCGGCTCGCTTCCCGCCCCGCGCACCGACCTCAAGCCCCTGAACATCGTGCAGCCGGAGGGGCCGAGCTTCACCGTCGAGGGCTGGCAGGTGACCTGGCAGAACTGGTCGTTTCGCCTCGGCTTCACGCCGCGCGAGGGGCTGGTGCTGCACCAGCTCGGCATCACCGACAAAGGTCGCCTCCGGCCCATCATGCACCGCGCCAGCGTCACCGAGATGGTGGTGCCCTATGCCGACCCGACCACGAACCATTTCTGGAAGAGCGCGTTCGATGCCGGCGAATACGGCCTCGGCAAGCTCGCCAACGCGCTCGAACTCGGCTGCGACTGCCTCGGCCTGATCCGCTATTTCGACGTGCCGATGGCGGACGACGCCGGCAATCCCATCGTCATGCCCAACGCCATCTGCATGCACGAGGAGGATTACGGCCTCCTGTGGAAGCACTACGAGCTGCGCACCGGTGTCTTCGAGGCGCGGCGCTCGCGCCGCCTCGTCATCTCGTTCTTCGCCACCGTCGGCAATTACGACTACGGCTTCTACTGGTACCTCTACCAGGACGGCACGATCCAGCTGGAGGCCAAGCTCACCGGCATCATCCAGACGGCGGCTGTGGCGCCGGGGAAGCCCTATCCCTGGGGCGGCATGGTGGACGCGGGCCTCGGCGGGCCGACCCACCAGCACTTCTTCAACGTGCGCATGCACATGGCCCTCGACGGCGAGGGCAACACGGTGACCGAGCACGAGTTCGTGCCGCGCCCCTGGGGCACCGACAACCCCTACGGCAACGTCTTCGACACGACGTCGCGGGTGCTCTCGAACGAGCGGGACGCCGCCCGCGAGGCGGACGGCCGGACCGGCCGCTACTGGAAGATCACCAATCCCAACGTGACCAACAGCGTCGGCAAGCCCACCGGCTACAAGCTCGTCGTGCAGCCGAGCCCGCTGATGCTGGCGCAGGAGGGCTCGACGGTGGCGCAGCGCGGCGGCTTCGCCAGCAAGCACGTGTGGGTGACGCCCTTCGACCCGGCGGAGAAGTATGCCAGCGGCGACTATCCGAACCAGCATGCGGGCGGCGACGGCCTGCCGGCCTATGTGAAACAGGGCCGCTCGATCGAGAACGCCGACCTCGTGGTCTGGCACTCCTTCGGCCACACCCACGTGTGCAAGCCGGAGGATTTCCCGGTCATGCCGATGGAATATGCCGGCTTCATGCTCAAGCCCAACGGCTTCTTCGCCGAGAACCCGGCGATGGACCTGCCGGCGGAGGCGAACCACGCGAGTGTTGAGGACGGGGCGGGCGAGGCCGGGGGATGCTGCTGCGGGTGAGGGGGGCACTGTCACACCTCTCCCCGGCGGGGAGAGGTCGACGAGCGCAGCGAGGCGGGCTCAGCAAGGAGCCGGGCCCCTCACCCGGCCTGCGGCCGACTTCTCCCCGCCGGGGAGAGGTGAAGGGCAGCGTCGGGGCGAAGGTTCACGCCCTCTCCGTCATGGCCGGGCTTGTCCTGGCCATCCACGACTTGAACACCGCTCGGTCATAACTTGCGGTTGCGCGGCGCAAGGCCGGGCATGACGCGTCGAGTATGGCCCTTTCGGCGCGGGCTACTCGGCGGCTGTCTTCGGCGCCCGTCGGCGGGTCGATCCAGCCTTCGCACGCCGTGCCTTGTTCGCCGTCATGTAGGACCGCAGCACCGCATTGATGTGGGTCTGGTAGGGCCCCTTCTGCGCCTTGAAGAAGTCCAGCACATCCTCGTCCAGGCGGATCGAGATGGCCGTCTTGCGCGGCGGAGGGGTCCATTCAGACACCTTTCCGACGAAGACCAGCGTCGAATTGGCGAGGTCGAAATCGGAGTCGGGGTCCTCGGCGATGGCGCGCTCGATGTCCTCGTCGGTCATGGCGCGGACCCGTTCCCAATCGGTCTCGCCCTTGAGCTTACCCGACCGGATGTCCTCCAACGTGACGCGTGTAATCTTCTCTTTCATACTTCCTTGCCCGCCTTGCCGAAATCAGGCGACAGCCCTCTCCTCGCAATGTCCAGACAACCGCAATCGGCGCACCGTCCAGGACACCGATGGTGACCCACCGAACTTCTTTGTTTCGAACGGTCTCATAGAGTGGCCCATTCTGTTCGAGAACGTTGACGGCATCCTTGAAATCGATTCCGTGCTTCTCGATGTTGGCGAGACGCTTGTTCTCATCCCATTCGAATTCCATGATGATCCCCAACGAACGCCGCCGGATCTAGTCCCCATTGCCCCGGGTCATCCGTTTCGTCCGTCTCATCATGGTCATCGGGCAGGACTACGTTTGTATATACGAAATTGGGCGCGCGGTCCAGTCCGTGGTCGTCGCACGCCTTGATTGCGCTCCGTCCGCGCACGCCGGGGTTGCACCGACGCCGGTCTTCACCCCCGGCGAGGCCGCAGGCCGAGGGAAGGGGGTCCAGGGGACGAGGGGCTACGCCTGTGGCCCCTGGATTCCCTTCCCCTCGCTCCGCTCGGCCGGGAATGACGGCAGGTGCAACGCCGCCCGCGACGTTCGATCAGATTTAGCCGCAGTTGCCGAACATGCCGGAACACTACAGGACCAGCGTCACGCTGTAAAGGTTTTTTGTCCTATCCGACGCTATATCGCAGTT
>LNFH01000065.1 GCA_001464235.1 Rhizobiales bacterium Ga0077556
TGCGCGAAGCATCAGCCGTCCTCCAGCTTCAGTAGAACCATGAAACCCATCAACGCACCGATAAATGCAGGCGACCAGGCGGCGAGGACCGGGGGCACCAGATTGGAGCGCCCCAGATTGCCGGCCAGTTCCGATCCCACGTAAAGCAAAAATCCGGCGACCACGCCACCCAGAATCGTCTTGCCCAATCCGCCGAGCCGGGCGAAGCGCAGGCTGGCCGCCGCGGCCACCAGCACCATCGCCACCAGGAGCAGCGGCCGGGCCAGCAGAAGCTGGTACTGCAGCTCGAAACGCGCCGTCGGCAGGCCCGAGCGGCGGGCGAGCTCGATGAATTGCGGCAGTTCCCAGAACGACACCTGCTCGGGCATGACGAAGCTCTGGCGCACCTGCTCGGCGGTCAGCTGCGTCGCCAGGCGATAGGTCTCATGCTTGGTCGGCTCGGCGCCCACCGGCGTCACGATGGCCTTCCGCAACAGCCAGAATCCGTCGCCGAGCTCGGCCGACTGGGCGTCGATGCGGTCCTTGAACGCCCCGTCCGCGCCATAGACGAGCGCACTGACGCCGGTCAGGCGCTGGCCGCGTTCCGTGGCCGACGACGCATTGATGACGGTCTGCCCGTCCGGCGTCGCCTGGCGGAGCCAGAAATTGGTGCGCTGGTCGACATAGACGGCGCGACCGAACAGGTCCGATTCGAGCTTGAAGCTGCGCTCGCGGAAGTCCGAAGCGACCGGGTTGTAGACGGCGGCGGCGAAGATCCCGAGCAGCACCGCCAGCACCACCGGCGGCGTCAGGAACTGCCAGGCCGACAGGCCTGCGGCGCGGGCCACCACCAGTTCCAGCTTCCGCGACAGTCCGAGGAAGCACAGCATGGCGCCGACGAGGACGGCGAAAGGCAGCACGATCTCGATGAAGGCGGGAACGCGATAGATGGTGAGGAGCGCCACCAGATGGGTCGGCGCCCGCAGCGCATCCTCCACCCGCCGCAGCTGCTCGACGAAGTCGACGATGAGAACGAGGCCGAAGGTGCCGAGGAATGTGCCGCCCACCGCGGCGAGGAACTTGCGGGTCATGTAGCGCGAGAAGGTCGACACCATCAGGCGCGGCCTCCCTGCGCCGTGCGTGCCGCGATCATCCGGGTGATCCGGTCGGTGATCTCGTTCGACAGGCGCGTGAGGACCTCGGGCGGCCGGACCTTGATCAGGCCGAGCGACACCGCGCCGAAGAACAGGATCGTGGCGATCGGCAGGAGGTAGACGAAGGGCACCGCCGCCGGGCGCGCCGCCACGATGCCGGACACGACGAAGCCGCCGCCGCGGAAGGCAGCCATGATGATGATCGCACCGGCGATCGCGGCTCCGCGGCTCTGCCGCGTCGTACGGGCCTGTCCCAGCATGGCGAACGCAATACACAACATGGCCAGTGGGTAGAGCGGCGCGGCAAACCTGTCGTGCAGCTCTTGACGGAACCGCCCACGCCACCTCTCCAGCATGGGATCGGCGGGGTCGGGGTTTATGAGCTCCGACGTATAGCGCTCGGATGGTCTATAAATGGTTTCGGCCGCCTGGGTCAGCTGCGAAAGATCGAAGGCGTAGCGGTCGAAGACGACGATGGACGTGTTGCCGTCCTTGGTCTCCCGCCGCTGCAGGTTGCCGTTCTCCAGCACGAAGAACGTGCCCTGGGGCTGCTCGGTGATCACCCCGCGCTCGGCCACGTAGATCATGTGGACCTGGGGATCGCGCGTGTCGGAGACGACGATCCCGAGCAGGACGCCGCCCGCCGCGCGGTCGCGGATGTGGAAGGTCAGGCCGCGGTCGGCCTGGGTGAACTGGCCGGGCCGCACGATGGCGGTGAGGAGGTTGGCCTGGACCTGCGTCAGCAGCAGGCGGAAGTGTCGGATCGACGAGGGGGTCAGCCACAGCGACAGCGTGCCGACGAACAGCATCACCAGCGCCGTGAGGATGAACAGCGGCCGGGCGATGCGCGCCGGCGAGACGCCGGCCGCCGACATGACGATGAGCTCGGAATCGCTGTTGAGCTTGTTCAGCGTCTGCACCACGGCGATGAACAGAGCGATCGGGGCGATGAGCGCCAGCAGCACCGGAATGCCGAGGCTCGTCATCATGAAGAACAGGGCGATCGTCTGGCCGCTGTTGGTCACGAGGTCGAGCTGCCGCAGGACCTGGGTGATCCAGACGACCAGAGTCAGGATGAACAGCCCCGCCGCGAAGGCGAGAGCGGCCTGCCGGAAAATGTAGCGTTCGAGGGATCCCATTCCCGGCTCATGCTCGTGCAGGGTCCGCCAACCCGCGCTTGTGTGAAGGTCAGGGTTAGAAGCCGATCATGGCGGCGGCAAGGTCGCGCGGCCCCGCACGGCCGATTCCCGGCGGGGCGTCTCCCACAGGCCACAACGTCGCGTTAGTGTGATCCATCAGGGCATTGCGCCCGATTCTCATCCACAGCAAGTTGGCTCCATGTCCGATACCCTCAAGATCAGCTTC
>LNFH01000066.1 GCA_001464235.1 Rhizobiales bacterium Ga0077556
ATCAAGCCGGCCGACCTCGTTCCGGGCTCGGCCTGGGCGCTGGTCGACATCCTCAACCGCGCCGGCCTGCCGAAGGGCGTGCTCAACATCGTCATGGGCCGCGGCTCGGTGGTCGGCCAGGCCATGCTGGAGCACCCGGACGTCGCCGCCATCTCGTTCACCGGCTCCGTCGCCACCGGCCGTAAGGTGGCCGCGGCCTGCGTCGCCTCCACGCCGATGAAGAAGGTGCAGCTCGAGATGGGCGGCAAGAACCCGCTCGTCGTGCTGGACGACGCCGACCTCGCGACCGCGGTCGAGTGCGCCGCCAACGGCGCCTTCTTCTCCACCGGCCAGCGCTGCACCGCCTCCTCGCGCCTCATCGTCACCGAGGGCATCCACGACCGTTTCGTCGATGCCCTGACCGAGCGGATGAAGGGCCTCGTCGTCGACGACGCCATGAAGGCCGGCACCCATATCGGCCCGGTGGTGGACGAGAGCCAACTCGGCCAGGACGAGAAGTACATCGCCATCGGCCGCGAGGAGGGCGCCAAGCTGCATTGGGGCGGCGAGCGGCTCAACCGCGACAATCCCGGCTTCTACCTGCAGCCGGCGCTGTTCACCGGCGTCGCCAACACCATGAGGATCGCCCGCGAGGAGATCTTCGGACCGGTGGCCGCCGTCATCCGCGCCAAGGGCTACGACGAGGCGCTGGCAATCGCCAACGACACCGAGTTCGGCCTGTCGGCGGGCATCTGCACGACCTCGCTGAAGTACGCCTCGCACTTCAAGCGCAACTCGGAGGCCGGCATGGTGATGGTCAACCTGCCGACGGCGGGCGTCGACTATCACGTGCCGTTCGGCGGCCGGAAGGGCTCCAGCTACGGCCCGCGCGAGCAGGGCGCCTATGCCCGCGAGTTCTACACGACGGTGAAGACCGCCTACACGCTGGCGTGAGGGCAGCGGGCTCGCGCGTCGCGGCGTGACGGGCCCCTCACCATCTGGCCGTGCGCGAAGCCCCTCACCCTACCCTCTCCCCGCA
>LNFH01000067.1 GCA_001464235.1 Rhizobiales bacterium Ga0077556
CGTGCGGCGCATGGACGACTATCTGACGAGCCTGGAGAAGACCTTCGTGGTGGCCGATCCGGAGGAGCGCAAGCGTCGCATCCTCGCCGACGCCCGCAACCTCTGCTTCGCCCAGGGACTGGAGCTCGTCGAGGACGAGGGCCTGCTGAACGAGGTCGCCGGCCTCGTCGAATGGCCGGTGGTGCTCATGGGCGCCTTCGAGGAGAGCTTCCTCGCCATCCCCGACGAGGTCATCCGCGCCACCATCCGCGCCAACCAGAAGTGCTTCGTCGTCCGTGATCCGAAGACCGGGCGCCTCGCCAACCGCTTCGTGCTGACCGCCAATCTCGAGGCCAGCGACGGGGGCCGCGCCATCGTCGCCGGCAACGAGCGCGTCATCCGCGCCCGCCTCTCCGACGCGCTCTATTTCTGGCAGACCGACCAGAAGCCGCTGCCGGACTTCGAGGACAAGGGCAAGCCGCTGGACCAGCGAATGGCGAAGCTGCGCGCCCTCAACGTCGTCTTCCACGAGAAGCTGGGCACGCAAGGCGAGCGCGTCGACCGCATCAAGGCACTGGCGCGCCACATCGCGCCGCTGGTGTCAGCCGATCCTGACCTCGCCGAGCGCGCGGCGGAACTGGCGAAAGCCGACCTCATGACCGAGGTGGTCGGCGAGTTCCCGGAGGTGCAGGGCCTGATGGGGCGGAAATACGCCCTGCTCCAGGGTGAGCACGAGAGCGTCGCCGCGGCCATCGAGGACCACTACAAGCCGCAGGGACCGAGCGACCGCGTGCCGACGGACCGGGTGGCCGTGGCGGTCGCATTGGCCGACAAGCTGGACACGCTTGTGGGCTTCTGGGCGATCGACGAGAAGCCGACGGGGAGCAAGGATCCGTTTGCGCTGCGCAGGGCTGCCCTGGGTGTGATCAGGTTGATCGCAGAAAATCAGATCAGCATCGTTTTGGGCTCAGCATTCATCTTCTCGATGAAAGAGCTGCTCAAATCACTGTTGAATTGGCAGAAACCAGCAAAAATCGAGGCTGCGTTTGTCGAACAAGGAAACCCCACCGAGGAACACGCAATCCATGAGGACCGGGCGTTCTTGGTCCGGCATGACAAGGTCTTCGAGAGCGATGGTACGACCCTGACTTTTCATCCTTTTGTCGGCCCGTACCAAATGGGGCCGCAAACTCGGGCCTCACTCCTCTCCTTCTTCCACGACCGCCTCAAGGTCCTGCTCCGCGACCAGGGCCAGCGCCACGACCTCGTCGATGCCGTGCTGGCCTCCGGCGAGGGCAATGACGACCTCCTCCTCGTCGTCCGCCGCTCGCGGCCCTGCTCGGCACCGATGACGGCAAGAACCTCCTCGCCGGCACCAAGCGCGCCATCAACATCCTGCGCATCGAGGAGAAGAAGGACGGCCGCGCCTATGACGGCGCGCCGGACGCCGCCCTTGTCCATGCGCAGGGCGAGCCGGAGGAGCGGGCGCTGTTCGGCCTGCTCCAGTCGGCGAGCGCCCATGCCCGCGACCACGTGGGACGCGAAGACTATGCCGGGGCGATGAAGGCCCTCGCGGAGCTGCGGCCCGCGGTCGACGCCTTCTTCGACAAGGTGACGGTCAACGCCGAGGATCCCGCCCTGCGCGAGAACCGGCTGAAGATCCTCGCCGAGCTCCGCGCCGCCACCGCCACGGTGGCCGACTTCTCGAAGATCGAGGGTTAAGCCGCTCGCTTGGCGCTCGTCATGCCCGGGCCTCGCCCGGGTATCCACGAATTTCTGAACTGACTGAGATCAAGTCGTGGATGCCCGGCACAAGTGTAAAGACCGGGGACATCCCTGACAGGTGTTCGGAGACATCCCTTACAGTCTCTGCGGGGCTTGCTCGGGGGTTTTGAGGGAGAAGCGGGCGATC
>LNFH01000068.1 GCA_001464235.1 Rhizobiales bacterium Ga0077556
CCCTTGGCGAGCGGATAGACGCTGGCCGAGGAGGCGATGACGACGCGGGGGCAGCCGGCCTCCGCCGCAGCGCGCAGGACCGCGGCGGTGCCGCCGACATTGACCGAGACGATGCGTTCGGGATGGGCGCGCTCCATCTCCGGTCCGGCGGTGATGGCGGCGGCATGGATGACGGCGGAGAACCGATGGGCGCTCATCAGCGCCCGCAGGCCGTCGCCGTCGCGCACGTCGCCGATGGTGACCTCGATGCCGGCGGGCAGCCAGCCGGGCTCCGCCGGGTGGGCGGCGAGCACCACGACATCTTCGCCCGCCGAGACGAGGTGGTCGACGGTCGCGGCGCCGACGAAGCCGGTGCCTCCGGTGATGAGAATGGTCACGCTGCACCCTTCCTGGCGATTGCGGCGGCGCGATCATGCCTCGGGACGGGCGGCGGCGCTAAGGGCCAGGGACGCGGGGCGCCCATTCGCCGCCAGGGGTCGTCAGGGGTCGTCAGGCGGCCCAGCGGTCGGCGTCGGGCTCGCGGCCGATGAGGGCGAGGCCATAGGCGATCGATTCGAACTGGTCGGCATTGGTGAGCCGGGCCTCGTCGAAGCGGTCGGTGAAGAGGCGTCGGATGGCCGGCACGAAGGAGGTGCCGCCGGTGAGGAAGACCCGGTCGATGGCGCCCTCGGCGACGCCGGCCCGGGCGAGGGCCTCGTCTACCGTGGCGCCGATGCGGGCGACGTCCGCCGCAATCCACGATTCGAAGTCGGCGCGGGTGATGCGGCCGGTGATGGCGACGTCCTCCGCCGCGAAGTGGAAGTTTGCGGCGTCGGCGGCCGACAGGGTCACCTTGGCATCGGAGACGGCGCGGTAGAGCGCGAGGCCGAGGTCGTAGTCGACGATGTCGATGAAGCGGCGCAACTTCTCCGGCTCCACCGCCACCTTCTCGAGGTCTCGCAGGCCGGCGAGGTCGCCGTTGGACTTCATCATGGCGAGCTGATGCCAGCGGGCGAGGTTGGCGAAATAGCGGTTCGGCACGGTCAGCAGCTTGTCGAGCGAGCGGTAGTCCGAGCCCTTGCCGAGCGCCGGAGAGACCATGTGGTCGACGATGCGGGCGTCGAAACTGTCGCCGGCGATGCCGATGCCGGCATGGGACAGAGGTCGGGCGGTGAGCCGCCCGTCGCGCCGCTCGAAGCGCATCACCGAGAAGTCCGAGGTGCCGCCGCCGAAATCGGCGACGAGGACGGTGGCGTCCCGGTCGAGGGCGCGGGCATAGAAGAAGGCGGCGCCTACGGGCTCGTAGACGTAGCGGGCGGCGTCGAGGCCGAGCCGGCCGAAGGCGGCGCGGTAGCGCTGCATGGCGAGCGCCTCGTCAGGATTGCCGCCGGCGAAGCGGACGGGGCGGCCGATCTGCACCCGGGCGCCGGAGAAGCCAAGGTCACGGTCCGCATGGCGCTGGAGCGTCTGGATGAAGGCGACGAGCAGGTCCTCGAACCGCGTGGTCTGGCCGAAGATGCGGGTGTCCTTGAAACTGGCGCTGGCGGCGAAGCTCTTGAACGACTGGATGAAGCGCTGCGCCCCGCCGCCGGCCATGAGCTGGTCCATGGCGAAGGGGCCGCCCTCGACCCGGTTGGTCAGCTTTCCCCCGCTGCGCTCCTGCCAGTAGCACAGGGCGGTGACGAAGCCCTTCAGCGTCGCCTCGCCGTGGCGGAAGGTGACCGCTTCGGCCGGGCCGTTGCCGCCCGCCAGCGCCACCACCGTGTTGGTGGTGCCGAAATCGATGCCGATGGAGAGGGGCGGGCTGGAGCTTGCCAAGGATGGGGCCTCACGGGGGAAGCGGCGGGGCATAGACCATCGCCGCCCCGCCTGCCAGAGGGCCCGGCTGTTCCTGTGGGTTTCGCCGAAGGGGAGGAGGCGCGCGCCGCGGCGGGATGCTAGGAAGACCGGCGCAGTGGATGAGGGTTCCTGAGTCGGGATGAAAGTCGATATCGACATGGGGTCGCAGTCCGGCGGGAAGGCGGCCACGCTCGATCTCGAGGAGTTGCTGGCGACCCGCCTGCTGGTGCAGGGCAATTCGGGCTCGGGCAAGTCGCACCTCTTGCGGCGCCTCCTGGAGCAGAGCGCCCCCTGGGTGCAGCAATGCGTCATCGATCCGGAAGGCGACTTCGTCACGCTGGCGGATCGCTACGGCCACGTCGTGGTGGACGCCGAGCGCACCGAGGCCGAACTCACCCGCATCGCCGCGCGCATCCGCCAGCACCGCGTCTCCGTCGTGCTCAATCTCGAGGGCCTCGACGTCGAGCAGCAGATGCGCTGCGCGGCGGCCTTCCTCGGCGGGCTCTTCGACGCCGAGCGCGACCACTGGTATCCGGTCCTGGTGGTGGTGGACGAGGCGCAGCTCTTCGCGCCCGCCGTGGCGGGCGAGGTGTCCGACGAGGCGCGCAAGCTCTCCCTCGGCGCCATGACCAACCTGATGTGCCGCGGCCGCAAGCGCGGCCTCGCCGGCGTCATCGCCACCCAGCGCCTCGCCAAGCTCGCCAAGAACGTGGCAGCGGAGGCCTCGAACTTCCTGATGGGGCGCACCTTCCTCGACATCGACATGGCGCGGGCCGCCGACCTCCTCGGCATGGACCGCCGCCAGTCCGAGATGTTCCGCGACCTGGCGCGCGGCCATTTCGTCGCGCTGGGGCCGGCCATGTCGCGCCGGCCGCTGCCCGTCACCATCGGCCCGGTGGAGACCTCCGCGCGCTCGACCAGCCCGAAGCTGACGCCGCTCCCCGAGGCGCCGGCTCCGGAAGACGCCCGTGACCTCATCTTCACGCCCGCCGCCGACGAGATCAGGGCGCTGCCGGTGCGCCGGCCGCCGCCGCCTCCACCGGTCTCGACCGCCGACATCCTGACCCAACTCGCCCAGGCGCGGCCGAAGGCGGAGGAGCCGGCCGAGCCCATGCTCCCGGTCATCGCCGAGGCCGAGCACAAGGCGCTGATCGAGGAGGTTCTGCGGGAGATCCTCACCGATCCCGACGCCGCCTTCCGGACGGTCGCCGTGCTCTATCAAGACTTCCTCGTGCGCTGCCGCATCCGCCGCGTGCCCGGCGAGCCGCTGACGCTGGCCGATTTCCGCCGCCGCTTCGCCGTGGCGCGTGCCGGCGTCGACATGACGCGCGAGGGCGAGGAGGGCTGGAGCCAGGCGGTGACGCTCTCCGCCGGCCTGCCGGACGACCTGCAGGGCGTGTTCCTCGTGATTGCCCGTGCCGCGTTGACCGGGGCTCCGTGCCCCTCCGACGCCACCATCGCCCGCGTCTACGGCAGCCATTCGCCGAGCCGGGCGCGGCGGCTCATCGCCTATTTCGAGGAGCGCGGGCTCTTCGTCATGCGCACGGACTTCCGCGGCCGGCGCATCGTCGCCTCCCCCGACCTCGGCTGCGAGACGGCGCCGGGTGATCCCGCCGGCCCGGTGGACGTCAGCCAGGACATGCCGTCGGCGGCGGAATAGGCCGCCCGCTCAGCCGGCCCAGGCCCGGAAGGGCCGCGCCGCCAGGAAGGCGCGGGCAACGCGCATGACCATGTGGTCGGACAGGCGGGGACCTGCGATCTGCAACCCGACGGGCAGGCCCTCCGCCGTCAGGCCGCAGGGCACCGAGACCGCGGGGCAGTGGGCGAGGTTGAAGGGGTAGGAGAATTCCGCCCAGGCCAGCCAGTCCCAGGGGTGTGCCGGCCAGTGATCCGGCACCTGGCGGCCGTGCGGGAAGGCGGCGACGGAGGCGGCGGGCGTCAGCAGCAGGTCCCAGCGCCCGGCGAACCAGCGCCCGACCGCCCCCGCATAGGCATGGCGGCGCGACTGGGCGGCCTGAACCTCGGCCCAGGACGTCGACCGGTTCTCCCGCAGGCAGGCGACCAAGCCCGGGTCCATCGCCGCCTCGGCCGCAGCGTCGGCGGGGGCATAGGGCATGAGGGGCGGTCCCCAGAGCGCGCGGATCAGGTCGGGGCCGAGCGGCGCCCAGGGGGGCGTGACGCGCTCGACGGTGGCACCGAGGGCCTCGATGGCGAGGGCGGCGGCCTCGACCACCTGTGCCACTTCGGGGTCGACGCGCGCATGGCCGAGATCGGGGCTGTAGGCGATGCGCAGGCCGGTGAGGTCCGGACCGGCGGGATCGCGACGGAAGCCGCCGGGCAAGGTGGTGTAGTCGGCGGGGTGGGGGCCCGCCATGACCTCCAGCATCAGTTCCACATCGGCGGCATCGCGGGCGATGGGGCCGATGTGCGACAGCGCGCCGTTGTTGGGCACGGGCAGGTAGGGGACCATGCCGAAGGTCGGCTTGAGGCCGACGACGCCGCAGAAATGGGCGGGGAGGCGGACCGACCCGGCGCCGTCGGTGCCGAGATGGAGGGGCCCGCAGCCGGCGGCGGCGAGGGCGGCGGCGCCCGAGGAGGAGCCGCCGGCGGTGCGACCGGTCATCCAGGGATTGTCGGTCGCACCGGTGAGCGGGTTCTCGCTGACCGCCGTCCAGCCCTGCTCGGTGGTGGCGGTCTTGCCGAGGATGACGGCGCCGGCGGCCCGCAGGCGGGCGACGGCGGGCGCGTCCGCCGCGGCCGGCACCGGGTCCGACAGGCGGGAACCGCGGAGGGTGGGCAGGCCGGCGACGGCCTGCACGTCCTTGATCGTCACGGGGACGCCGTGCAGCGGCCCGATGTGGTCGGCGCGCATCACGGCCTCTTCCGCCTGGCGGGCGGCGGCGAGGGCACCCTCCGCGTCCAGCACCACGAAGGCGTTGAGGCGCGGCTCCAGCGCGGCGATGCGGTCGAGCACCGCCTGGGTGATCTCGACGGGGGAGGCGCACCGCGTGCGCACCAGCGCGGCCATGGCGTGGGCCGAGAGCGTGGCGAGCTGTCCGGTCATGCTCATCGCGGCTCCCGACGCCCGCCGGCCGGTCAGGCCCTGATGTCCCAGGCTTCGACGTCGAGGAACGTGCTCTGGTAGGAGGCGCCTTCGCCGATGTCGGTGAGACGGTCGGAGCAGAGCATGTTGACCGTGCCGTCGACGGCCTCGGTGCCGGGGCGCTGGCCGGGGACGAGGATCACGCCGGGCTGGACGTCGTCGGCGACCTTCAGCACGAGGCCGATGGCGGCCCGCTCGTTGAAGAGCCTCACCTTGGCGCCGTTCTCGAGGCCGCGTTTTGCGGCGTCCTCGGGGTGCAGCACGCAGAAGGGTTCGCCCTCGCGCTTACGCAGGAAGGCGACACCGGAGAAGGCCGTGTGGGGCTGGAAATAGGAGGGGGCCGTGAGGAGCCGCAGCGGCCACTTCGCCGCATCCGCCACCTCCTGCGCGTCCGGTTGCCAGTCCGGCATGGGCGGGACGCCCTGGTCGGCGAGCGTCTGCGAATAGATTTCCAGCTTGCCGGAGGGCGTGGCGAAGGTCTGGCCGGGAGGCGGGGCGACCTTGACGGGGACGCCGTCGAGGAGGCTCGCCGGATCGACCGCCGCGACGGCGCCGGTGGAGCCCTTGAAGAATTCGGGCAGGATTTCCTTCTCGCTCCGGGCGAAGACGGGATCGGAGACGCCCATGCGGCGCGCCAGCTCCTGCGCCAGCCGGAAGTTCGACCAGGCCTCGCCCTGCGGCGCGACGGCGGCGGGCGAATACTGCATGTAGTAGCTGCCGTAGCCGCGGTAGAAGTCCTCCGTCTCCAGATAGGTCGTGGCCGGCAGCACGATGTCTGCATAGGCCGCGGTATCGGTCATGAACGGGTCGTGGACGACGGTGAAGAGGTCCTCGCGGGAGAGCCCCTTGCGCACGAGCCCCGCCTCCGGGCAGGTCACGGCGGGATTGTTGGCGGCGATGAAGAGGGCGCGCAGCGGCGGGTCGTTCATCTCCAGGAGTTGGCGGCCGAGCAGGCTCTGGTTGACGAGGCGCGTCGCGGCGGGCCCCGAGGCGGGCTTGCGGACGGCGGAGAAGTTGAAGTCCATCGACCCGGCCGTCAGCAGCAGCGCGCCGCCGCCCGGGCGTCCATAGGCGCCGGTGACGGCCGGCAGGGTCGCCACGGCGCGCAGCGCCTGGCCGCCGCGGGCGAGGCGGGTCATGCCCTCGCCGATGCGGATGAAGGAGCGTTTCGCCGCGCCATACATGGCCGCCAGCTTCTCGATGTCGGCGACGGACAGGCCCGTGATCTCCGACACGCGGTCCGGCGTGAAGCGTGGCACGACCTGGCGCTCCCAGCGGTCGAAGCCGAGCGTGTTCGCCGCGAGGTAGGCGCGGTCGCACAGGCCGTCGCGCACGAGGATGTGGACGATGCCGAGCGCCAGGGCCGCATCGGTGCCGATGCGGATCGGCAGGTGCCAGTCGGCGCTGGCGGCGGTGCGGCTGCGGCGCGGGTCGATGACGACGACCTGGACGCCGCGCTTGCGGGGCGCGTCGAGCTTCGCCCAGAAATGCACGTTCACCGCCATGAGGTCGCAGCCCCAGGCGATGACGAGGTCGGAATCGACCACCGATTCCGGGTCCGCTCCGCCGACCGGGCCGAGCGTCAGGTCCCAGGCCGTCTCGCAGCAGCTGTCACAGACCGTGCCGGCCTGCAGGCGGCTGGTGCCCATGGCGTGGAACAGGCCGTTGACGATGTGCCGGTTCATCTGGCCCTGGTGGGCGCTGTAGGCGTAGCCGAGCAGGGCGAGGGGCCCCGATTCCGCGATGATCGCCGTCCAGCGCGCGGTGATCTCGTCCAGCGCCGCGTCCCATGTGATCGGCGCGAACTGGCCCGAGCCCTTCGGGCCGGTGCGCCTGAGGGGGGTCTTCAGGCGCTCGGGCGAGTGCACCAGCTCGGCGTCGCGGTTGACCTTGGCGCAGGCGAATCCGGCGGTGAAGGGCTGGTCCGGATCGCCCGAGATCTTCGTGATCCTGTCGCCGTCCACCTCGGCGATGAGGGAGCAGAGGTCGGGGCAGTCATGGGCGCAGGCCACGCGGACGGTCTTCATCGGCATCCTCGGATCGGGCGCGCGGCGAGGGAACCGACACGCGCGGCGATCTCAGTTTCGAACTGGAACAGCTGCAATGACCACTTGGCCCGGCAGCGGCGGGCCACTTCGCGCGGGCCGCCTCAGCCGCGCGAGCCCGCCCCGGCGAGCGCGCGGCGAGGCTCCGGCGGCGCGGCGTCGGAGGCGGGGCCATCGGCCACGGCCCGGACGGTGCGGCCGAGTTCGGCCGCGGCGGCGCGCAGCCGGTGGGCGTCGAAGCCCGAATAGCCGAGCACCAGGCCCTGGCGGGGCGGGGCGGCCAGGTAGTGCGGGCTGACGGGCTTGACGACCAGTCCCTGCCGGCGCGCCGCCTCGGTCACGGCGATGTCGGAAAGGCCGTCTCGCAAATGGACGACGAGCTGGATGCCGCAATCGGGCACCTCGACGTCGACGAGATCGCCGAGATGGCGGCTCATGGCCTCGACGACCACGTCGCGCGCGTCCTTGTAGCGCTGGCGCATGCGGCGGATGTGGCTGACGAGCAGGCCCTGGCGCATGAACTCCGCCGTCATGGCCTGCTGAAGGGTCGGCGGCGAGCGGTCGGAGAGGAAACGGGCGCCGCGGAAGACGTCGACGAGCTGGTGCGGCACCACGGCGAAGCCGAGCCTGATGCCGGGGAACAGCACCTTGCTGAGGGTGCCGACATAGACGACGCAGCCGTTGCGATCGAGGCCCTGGAGCGAGGCCAGCGGCCGGCCGGCATAGCGGAACTCGCTGTCGTAATCGTCCTCGATGATCCAGGCGCCGGTCTGCGCCGCCCAGGCGAGCAGGTCGAGGCGGCGAGCCATGCTCATCACCGCGCCGGTCGGATACTGGTGCGACGGGGTGATGTAGGCCGCCCGCGCGCCGGCGGCCGCGGCCATGCCGGCGGCGACGTCCAGGCCCGCCTCGTCCACCGGCACCGGCACGAGCGCGGCGCCGGCCGCCGCCAGCGCCTCGCGCGTCGCGCCATAGCCGGGGTCCTCGATCCAGACGGGGTCGCCGGGATCGAGCAGCGTGCGGATCGACAGGTCGATCGCCTGCTGGGCACCGGAGAGCACGACGACCTGGTCCTCGTCGCACCGGACGGCGCGGGCGGCGCGCAGATAGGCGGCGATCTCGCGGCGGAGCGCCGGTTCGCCGCTCGGATCGGCATAGGACAGGTTGACCGGGTCGAGACGGCGCATCTGGCCGGCGCCGATGCGCCGCCAGTCCTCCACCGTCCTGGCGTCGACGGAGCAGCAGCCGGCGGCGAACGGCAGGCTGCCCGGCAGGGTCATCTCGGCGGCGAAGCGGCCGTAGCGCGCGCCCGCGACCGAGAGGCTGCGGCCCGTGGCGGCACCCGCCGCGCCGGCGGCGCGCGGCGGCGCCAGAACGGCCGCCGGGACCTCGTCCGAGACATAGGTGCCGGAGCCGCCGCGGCCGACCACATAGCCCTCGGCCAGGAGCTGGTCATAGGCGGAGACGACGGAGGTGCGGGAGACGCCGAGCCTGAGGGCGAGGGCGCGGCTCGAGGGCAGCTTGCCGCCGGGCGCCAGCGTGTTGGCGACGATCGCCTCGCGCAGCGCCAGATAGATCTGCTGGAAGAGGGGGCTGTCGCCGGCCGGGTCCAGCGCCAGATGCAGGAGGTCGGACCACGACGCGCGGGACGGCTTGTGTCGCATGGAACGCTCTCCTTGCGAGGGCCCGGGCAACCGCCGTGCCAAGGCAGCATGGCGTGGGGAGGGAGACGGGGCAAGGGCGGGTGGGGGAGACGGGCGGAGCAGACGCCAGCTCCCGCACCCGTTTGCGCAGCACGTTCTCGTGCAAATCGAGATCGCGCGCTGCCTGAGCCGCCGACAACCCCGCTCTTTGATCGGCCGAACCGCTTCAACTTTGAGTTCCCGCGAAAACTTCCATCGTAGCATTTGCTACCTCCGGTTTCATGAAGCACCCAATCTCGGTGTCCACGAAAACGGGCAGCAGGCCAATTCGAGGAGTACATGCAGAGGACTGTCAATCTGATGAATCGGCCGAAAGATGCTGATTGGGCTGGCCTCGCGGCCAAGCATCTAGGCCAGGCAAAGACGAAGGTGGCAGCAAAAGGCTAGCCATGGATCGCGTGCCTCCGACACAACAATGGCTTGCAGCTCGAATGATTTTCGTCAAAATGGAACAATGCGCATCTTGGGCAATGGGGGCGCACTTGCTAGGCGTCGCTTTGACGGAAGCCGC
>LNFH01000069.1 GCA_001464235.1 Rhizobiales bacterium Ga0077556
TATGCGCGCTAGGATTTCTAGTTGCCGCGACTTGCGGCGTTGCCGAAGCACGATTTGGAAAGCCCTCAAGGACACAAAGTCATCCCGAAATTAGTCGACCCGATAGGACACCGGATGGGCCGAATTTTCGCGGCCCGGATCGTCCCGTTGAACGGCTTCCCGATGTTCTCAACCACGAGGCATTGCCACGCGTAGATGCCATCGCACAATTTGGGGAGCCAGTTCGGTTGGAATCCGGAGAATTCGGCTACCATGTGCGCCCCGGCTTGGTTGTTCCCGAAGGCAGCCTATCTCCATCGAAGCTTTGGTACTTGAATCAGCCGTTGCCGCC
>LNFH01000070.1 GCA_001464235.1 Rhizobiales bacterium Ga0077556
GCCGCGACGGCCCGCATGTCTTGCCTGCCGTGCCACCTTCGATGTCCAGTGCATTGGTGGCGAGGGAACGGAATTGTCAACCCTCGCAGATCTGTGCCCGCGCATGCTGCACCCGACAATGCGTCATCGCACGAACGAAGAGGCCGTGACGGTCTTCGTCGTGACCCTGCTGCGGCGGTGAGTCACGCTTTGGAAGACAATGTGATTTCGGTTGCCGCAACGCACTGCCTATGGCTTCAGCCGGCCCGTCCGGCCGCCGCGGCCGATTCGGACCGCCCATCCGCAATGAAGGTCGACACGTGACAGACGCAGCCGCTTTCACCCCCATTCCTTTCATCGACCTCGGCGCCCAGCGGCGCCGGCTGGGGCCCGCCGTCGACGCGGCGATCATGAAGGTGGTCGACCACGGCGCCTACATCATGGGGCCGGAGGTCTTCGCCCTGGAGAAGGCGCTGACCGACTTCTGCGGCGCGAAGCACGCCATCTCCTGTTCCTCCGGCACCGACGCCCTTGCGCTCATCCTCATGGCCAAGGGCGTGAAGCCCGGCGACGCGGTCCTGTGCCCCGCCTTCACCTTCGCCGCCACCGCCGAGGTCGTGGCCTGGCTCGGTGCCAGCCCGGTCTTCGTCGACGTGCACGCGGAAACCTTCAACATCGACCGTGCCTCGCTGGTCCAGGGCCTCGCCACCGCCAGGGCGGCGGGGCTGACCCCGGTCGGCGTCATCGCCGTCGACCTCTTCGGTCAGGCGGCCGACTACGACGCCATCGAGCCCTTCTGCGCCGAGAACGGCCTCTGGCTTCTCGACGACGCCGCCCAGTCCTTCGGTGGCACCTACAGGGGCCGCAAGATCGGCACGATCGGCATGGCGACCGCCACCTCCTTCTTCCCGGCCAAGCCGCTCGGCTGCTACGGCGACGGCGGCGCGGTCTTCACCGACGACGACGGCCTCGCCGACGTGATCCGTTCCTTGCGCATCCACGGGCAGAACAACGAGGACAAGTACGACAACCAGCGCATCGGCATGACCGGCCGCATGGACACCATCCAGGCCGCGGTGCTGATCGAGAAGCTGAAGATCTTTCCCGACGAGATCGAGGCGCGGAACGCCGTGGCGGCGCGCTACAACGCGGCGCTCGCCGAGCTGGTGGACGTCCCCCGCGTGGCGGAAGGGCTCGTCTCCGTCTGGGCCCAGTACACGGTGCTGCTGCGCGGCCGCGACCGTGCCGCCTTCGCCGCCAAGCTGAAGGCCCAGGGCATCCCGACGGCGATCTACTATCCCAGGCCCCTGCACCAGCAGACGGCCTACCGCCGCTATCCGGTCGCCGGCAACGGGCTGCCGGTCTCCGACCGCCTCGCCGGGGACGTGATCAGCCTGCCCATGCACCCCTATCTCGACCAGACCCTCCAGAATCGCGTCATCGAGAGCGTCCGGGCGGCCGTGGCCTGAAGCACCCGTCGCTGCGCGGACGCAGTCTGGAATTGCTGCAATTCCGGGTTGACGTTTTTGCGCCGCCGCGAGAAAGTACCCTCAGTTCTTCGGCAGTGCAGCAAATCGTGACGTTGCGTATGAGGGTTACGAGCGTGAATGTAGAGAATGCCTTCGAATTGGTGGCTCTGGTTCTCGGCGTTGCGTCGGCCTGGATGGTGGTCCGCGACCGGATGCGCGCCTTCTGATCGCCGATCCTGGCGACCCCGCGGGCTCAGGCCATTCCACCCGCCCCTTTCGACCGTTCCTGGCCCCTCGATAGGGCCGTTGGCCGAATCTGCTAGCCTTCCCTGCCGCCAGACCGGCGGCTGATCGGCCCGGCGCGGTCTCTCGTCCATGGTTTCTGCCTCCAGCCTCGCGACGGTGGTCGCCGCGTTCGCCCTCTCCTGGCTTGCCATCGCCGCCCTGCGGCCATGGCTCGGCCGGGTCGCCGCCGCCAGGCCCGACGCGCGCTCCTCCCATCGCACCGTCACGCCGCAGGGGGCCGGCATCGGCGTCGTCGCCGCCATTCTCGTGGCGGGGGGCGCGGCGACGCTCCTTGCGGGCGCGGGCGACGCACGGCTCCTCGCCCTGCTGGCGGCCGTCGTCGGCCTCACCGTCCTCGGCTTCGTCGACGACATGCGTCCCCTCGCCTGGCGGCCGAAGCTCGCGGCCCAGGCCCTCGCCGCAGTGCTGGCGGTGGCGAGCCTGCCGCCGGAGGCCTCGCTGGTGCCGCCCGCGCTGTTCTGGGCCGAACGGGCGGCAGCCACCGTGGCACTCGTCGCGACCGTCAACATCGTCAACTTCATCGACGGCATCGACGAGATCACCCTCGCCCATGCGGCGCCGGCCTTCGCCCTGGCAGCGACGGCGGGCCTGCTGATCCCGGCCGGTGGCGCGACGGGCGCCCTCGCCGCGGCCGGTCTCGGCGCCATGCTCGGCTTCTGGCCGTGGAACCGCCATCCCGCGTCGATCTTTCTCGGCGATTCCGGCAGCCTGCCGCTCGGCCTCATCCTCGGCTGGCTGGCGCTGAACCTCGCCCTCGCCGGCCAGCCCGTGGCCGGCCTCCTCATGCTGCTCTACCCGCTCGCCGACGGGGGGATCACGCTCGTCCGGCGCTTCATCGCGGGCCGCAGGCTCACGGAGCCCCACCGGGACCACGCCTACCAGCGCGCCGTCGATGGCGGCGTGGGGGCGCCGCGCGTCGCGCTGACCGTCGCCCTCGTCTCCGCCGCCACCGCGACGCTGGGGCTGGCGTCCATCTTTGCGGGCAACCCGTGGATCGCGGCGGCCCTCGGCGCCGTCGCCATCGTCGCGGCCCTCGTGCCGATCGCCGCCTGGCTCCGCCGGCCGGGGCGGACGGCATGATGATCCTCGTCACCGGTGCCAGCGGCTTCGTCGGTGCGGCCCTCGCCGGGTCACTGGCGGCGCGCGGCCACGCGGTGCGCGCCGCCGCCCGCGGCCCCTTGCCCGGCGGGCTCGCGGGGCTGGTGACGCCCGCTCCCCTGCCCGACCTCGCGGCGGGGGATCTCGACGGCCCCCTCGCCGCGCTCCTCGACGGCGTCGACGCCGTCGTCCATGCCGCGGGTCTCGCCCATCAGCCGCCCGGCATGGACGAAACTGCGATGCTGGCGGTCAATGCGGGGGCCTCGGAAAGCCTTGCGCGCTTAGCTGTGAGACAGGGCGTCAGACGGTTCGTGCTGATCTCATCGTCCCGTGCCGTCAGCGGGCCGTCGTCGCCCCTGCCTCTGGCGGAGAGCGCGCAACCCGCCCCCACCGACGCCTATGGCCGCTCCAAGCTCGCTGCCGAGGCGGCCGTGCATGCCGTGATGCCGGGAGCGGTGATCCTGAGGCCGCCGGTGCTGCACGGGGCCGGAGCCAAGGGCAACATGGCACGGCTGGCGCGCCTCGCACGCCTTCCGCTTCCCCTGCCGCTCGCCGGCCTGACGGGACGGCGATCCATTCTCTCCGACGTCAACCTGGCGGAGGCCGTCGCCTTCGTGCTGGACAGGCCGGACGCGGCGGGGCGCACGTTCCACCTCTCCGACGGCGCGCCGCTCACTCTTCCGGACGTGATCGCCGCCATGCGGCAGGCGGCCGGACGCGGGCCGGGGATCGTCGGCCTGCCGGCGCCGCTGAGCGAGTGGCTGGTGGCGCGTCTCGCCCCGGGCCTCGCCGATCAGCTCTGCCGCAACCTCGTGCTGGACGATGCGGCCATCCGTGCCCTCGGCTGGCGTCCCGCCGAGAGTTCGGCGGCGGGACTCGGCCGGATGATGCGGGACGCCGCTGCTCAGACGCGCTTGTAGTCGTCCTGGCTGCGGACGATGTCGTCCTCGCCAAGATAGCTGCCCGACTGTACCTCGATGAGCTCGAGCGGGATCTTGCCCTCGTTGGCGAGCCGGTGCCAGGCGCCGAGCGGAATGTAGACGCTCTCGTTCTCGCGCACGATCCTGGTCGTCTCGTCGACCTCGACCGTGGCGGTCCCCTTCACGACGATCCAGTGCTCGGCGCGGTGGAAGTGTTTCTGCAGCGACAGCCGGGCGCCGGGTGTGACCACGATGCGCTTGACCTGGAAGCGGTCGCCCCGGTCGACGCTCTCATAGGAGCCCCACGGGCGCAGGACACGCCGGTGCTCCTCTGCCAGGCGCCGCCGCTCGGCATCTCCGGCGCGCAACGCACCGACGAGGCTCTTGAGCTCGCCCGCGACGGATCGCGGCGCCACGAGGACGGCGTCCTTGGTGGTCACGACGACCACATCGTCGAGGCCGACCACCGCGGTGTGCACGTCGTCGCTCGCCACATAGGAGTTGCGGGTGTCGACGAGGGAAACGGAGCCGCGCACCGCGTTGCCCTCCCCGTCCTTGGCCGAGGCGTCCCACAGCGCGTCCCAGGATCCGAGGTCCGACCAGGCATAGTCGGCCTGAAGGACCGCCGCGCGATCGGTGCGCTCCATGACCGCGTAATCGACGGACTTGGCAGGAGAGGCTGCGAAGGCGGCCCGGTCCATCCGCTCGAAGGTCACGTTGCCGGTCTGATCGACGGCCATCCCGTCGGCGACCAGCTTCGCAGCCTCGGCGATCTCGGGCTCGAAGCGCGCCAGTTCGTCGAGGAAGACGTCGGCCTTGAACAGGAAGTTCCCCGAGTTCCACAGGTAGCCCTGCTGGACGAGCGCCTCCGCCTTCTCCTGATCGGGCTTCTCGATGAAGGCGGCGACCATGCGCACGGAGCCGTCCATGACGTCACCCGGCCGGATATAGCCGTAGCCCGTGGCAGCGTGGGTCGGCCTGACGCCGAAGGTGACCAGCGCGCCGGCCTCGGCCGCGGCGAGACCCGCCTGGGCGGTCGCCGCGAAGGCTCTCGCGTCGGTCACGAGATGATCGGCGGCCAGGACCAGCATGACCGCATCGGGGTCGGACCGTTTGAGGAGCTCGGCCGCCACGGCGATCGCCGGGCCGGAATCGCGCCGCATGGGCTCGAGGATGATGCGCCCCGCCTTGCCGGCACGGGTCAGTTGGTCGGCCACCAGGAAGCGGAAATCCTCGCCGGTGACGATCATCGGATCGCCGAAGATCGCCTCGTCGCCGACGCGGGTGAGGGTCTGTTCGAATGTCGAGCGCTCCCCGAGGAGAGGCAGAAACTGCTTGGGATAGGCTTCGCGTGACGCCGGCCAGAGGCGGGTGCCGGCGCCCCCTGACAGGATCACGGGAACGATACGTTTCAGCTTCGACATGGAAGGGTTTTCCTTCGATATTCACCGGCGCGTTTGCGACTTACTAACCAGTCGCCGGAGCGTCCGCCACACGCATCTTGCGTCATGGTCAACGCTGCGCGGTGTCCGGCACACCGAGAAACGGGCGTCTGAAGCTCTGGATTCCCACACGCGCCTGATGGGCCGCTACGAGCAGGACGAGATAGGCGGTCGCATAGACCGTGTTGGTCTGGTCGTGGCTGAACAGGAGGTTGGTCAGGCCGAAGACGGCATAGCTCCCGGACAGCAGAACGGCGAAGGCCCAGCGGTCGCCCTGGCGAGCATCCCGCGGGGCCTGTGCGACGATCACGAGCGGCGCGACCAGCAGCAGGACGAGGGCGAGGAGGCCGACGACGCCGCGGCCCACGGCGACCGACATGAACTCGTTGTGGAGGTGGCGGTACGGCGGAATCTCGAAGCCCGCGCGCGCGGCCCGCGACCGCACCTCCGACACGGCGTTCTGGCTGCCGTAGCCGAAGAACGGGCGGTCGACGAAGGCCTCGAAGCCGTAGGTCCACAGCACCACCCGGTGGGCGGTGGAGGGGTCGCGCTCCACGTCCAAGGTCTCGCTCTGCAGCGCTTGCCGCACCTCGTCCACCCGCTCCGGCACCTTCAGCGCCACGGCGAAGACCGCGAGGGCGGCGACGAGCCCGGCGGCCATCAGCGCCGCCTGCCAGCGCCGCATCTGGACGGCCGGCCAGACCTGAACCGCCACGACCACCATGACCAGAGGGAGGGCGAGGAGAGCTCCGCGTGTCTGCGACAGGAAGCAGCCGCCGATGCCGCAGATCAGCGCAAGAACGGCGAAGACGCGCATCGGACGGCTGAGGCGCACGAAGCCGACCATGGCGAACCCCGCCGCCAGCATGGCGGTGTCGCCGAAGGGAATGGCGTTGGCCATGCCAGCGGTGGCCCTGTGGTGCCCGAAGAGGAAGACCTGCACCAGCGCGTGGCCGAAGGAGACGATGGCGGCCGCCCTGACGCCATTGAGGAACAGGTCGAAGACGTCGACCTTCGGCGTCTGCACGAGTGCGCCCACCAGCGCCGTCAGCGCCAGGTAGTGCATGGCCGTCCCGACGTCGAGCCAGCCGGCCACCTTGTTGGGAAAGGCCAGCGGCGAAATCATCGTGACGGCGAAATAGCCGAGCGTGACGAAGCAGCCTAAGGAGATGGTCGACGGCCAGACCCATCCGATGCGCCGGCCGAGGAAGATGAGGCCGACATAGATGCAGGCACCGAAATAGAAGAAGGTCGCGACGCTGCCGAAGGTCAGCGGCAGAAAGGCGATCACCGGGATGTAGAGCCAGGCGATCCGGTTGGGATCGTCGATGGTCGCCCACAGCCACGCCCGGGCAGCGCTGAGAACTCCTCGCCCGGCCCGCCAGTTTGGGCCGCCTCGTTCGGGCGTATTGTGCGATGAATTCATGATGATTTGGGCTGCTCTATCGCTGCAGCCCCATGGAAGCTGTCAGTCCACCATCGATCGAAATCGTAGCGCCTGTCAGATAACTTGCAAGCGGCGACAGAAGATACGCGACGAGGCCGCCGATCTCCTCGGGCCGGGCGAAGCGGCCGGCCGGAATCTGGCTCTCCATCTTGTCCCTGTAATCCGCATACTTGGCCATCATGTCGGTATCGACGAAACCGGGCGCGACGACGTTCACCGAGACGCCGCGCTTGGCGCTCTCGATGGCCAGCGTCCTGCAATAGGCGGCGAGCGCCGCCTTGGAGGCGCCGTAGGCGGCGTTGCCCTGGTTGGAGCGCTCCGCCGTCACCGAGCCGATGGCGACGATGCGACCCGTCCGCGCCCGCATCATCGGGCGCACCACGGCGTTCACCAGGCGGGTGAAGGCGAAGAAGTTGATCTGCATGACCGCCTCGGCCTTCGCCTGGTCCATGACCGCGGCGAGCTGGTCGTAGGGCTGGCCGGCATTGTGGACGAGGCCGTAGAGCGCCTCGCCCTTCTCGAGAGTCGCGCAGAACGCCTCCACCGCCGACTTGTCGGCGAGGTCGAGGGTGGCGATGGCGACGTCGCGGTCGGGATGGGAAGCCTTCAGCTCGGCGACCAGCGCCTCGGCCGCCTCACCCGAGGACCGGACCGTGAAGGTCACGTCGTGGCCGCTCGCGACCAGCGCCCGGACGATGGCGGCGCCCATGCCCTTGGCGCCGCCGGTGACGAGGACGCGCCCCATCACGCCGGCTCCGCGGCGAGCACGAGGCAGACGTTCTGCCCGCCGAAGCCGAAGGAATTGGAGATGGCGCGGGTGACGCTCGCCTTGCGGGCGACGTTGGGCACCAGGTCCATCTTGATCGCCGGATCGGCTTCCGTGTGGTTGATGGTCGGCGGAATGACGCCGTGGCGGATGGTCATCAGCGTGAAGACCGCCTCGATGGCGCCGGCCGCCGACAGGGTGTGGCCGATCATCGACTTGTTGGACGAGACCGCTACCTTGGCCAGATGCTCGCCGAAGACGGCGGCGAGGCCAACATATTCCATCTTGTCGTTCTCGGGCGTCGAGGTGCCGTGGGCGTTGACGTACTGGACGTCGGCCGGCGTGACGCCGGCATCGTCGAGCGCGTTCCTGATGCAGCCGATGATCGGCGCGCCGTCCGGGCTCGAGCGGGTGCGGTGGAAGCTATCGGCCATCTCGCCGCAGCCCTCGACGACGCCGAGGATGGTCGCGCCGCGCGCCTTGGCGTGCTCGTAGGATTCGAGCACCAGGGCCCCTGCCCCCTCGGCCATGACGAAGCCGTCGCGGTCCTTGGAGAAGGGCCGGGCGGCGGCGGTGGGGTCGCCGTTGCGGGTGGAGAGCGCAGAGAGCAGCGAGAAGCGCACCAGCGATTCCTGGTTGGCGGACCCGTCGGCGCCGATGACGAGGGCGGCCTCGGTCTCGCCGCGGCGGATCGCCTCGACGGCGAGCTGGATCGCGGTGGCGCCGGTGGCGCAGGCGGTGGAGATGGAAATCGGCGCGCCCTTCGTGCCGAAGCGGTCGGCGAGCGCATCGCCCACCGAGCCGAAGAGGAAGCGCGTCTGCATGGCGGAGAAATCCTTCGCCGCCGCGCCCTTGAGGATGTCCGTGTAGGTGATGTCGGCGCTCTTGGCCGACGCGCGGGCGAGGTCCTGCCGCTGCGGCCATTCGAGCTCCACCGGCGGCATGCCGAGGAACAGTGGTCCGGGGAAGGTGCCCTCGCCGCCGATCTTCGCCTCAGCCACAGCCTCGTCGCCCGCCAGCGCCGCCATCTTGGTGGTCAGGTCCGGCGCATTGTCGAAGGGCACGAAATCGACGGTGCCAGCGATGGTGGTGCGCAGCCCGTCGATCGGAAACCGGGTGATCGTGTGGATGCCGGACTGGCCGGCGGTCAGCTTCGCCCAGTTCTCATCCTTGCCCTGGCCGAGCGAGGTGACGACGCCCATGCCGGTGACGACGACGACCGGACGGCCGTGCTTGTCCTTCATCAGAGCCATCGCGCCCTCCTCAGATCGCTTCGACAAGGGCCATGCCCTCGCCGCGCCAGTGCCCGACGGAGGTGACGACCGCCTGTTTGACCTTGCGGGTCATGCGCGCCTCGTCCTTCGCGCCGCCGATGGGCGGGACCGCCTCGCCGCGCGCCACCATCATGGCGGCGAGCGCGACGTTCGCCGGGAAGGTCGCCTCGACGCTGTGGCCGAGGACCGAGCCGGTGGCCCGCGTCGGCACCCGGCGCTGGTCGAGGATGTCGCGCTCGATGGCGACCGCCTCGCTGACGCCCGTGGCGCCGGAGACCACGATCGTGGCGCCGGGAATGAGGCCCGGCGAGATCTCGTTCCACTGCACCGCCAAGGAGTGCTCGGCATCGCCGTCCTTGCGACGGGTGCGGTCGGAGGAAACCTTGGAGAGCTTCGCGATGGGCTTGGCGCCGCGCTTCTCCGCATGTTCGCGCGCCTCGATCACGAGGAAGGCGCCGACCGAGCCGAGAATGGTGCCGCCGCCGTCCTTAGGACGCTCCCACACCGGCACCCACGGCTTGGTCCAGTTCATGTGGCCGAGCTCGAAATGCAGGATCGTGTCCGGACGCTCCGCCGAATAGGCGCCGCCCACGAGGAAGATGTCGCCCTGTGCCGCGTGGCAGCGGCCGAGGGCGACGCGCACCGCGTCGACGCCGGCCATCTCCTCGCCCATGAAGGTGCGCGAGGAGCCGACGACGCCGTGGACGATGGAGATGTTGCCGGCCAGCAGGTTGGAGAGCTGGGCGAGGAACAGCGTCGGGCGCAGGTCGTTCATCAGCCGCTCGTTGAGGAACTTGCCCGGCTCGTTGGAGGCTTCCAGCCCCGACAGGATCTGCCCGTCGACGGCGTAGTCGCGCTCGCCGCCGCCCGCGGCGACGATCATGTGCATGGTCTTGAGGAGGTCGTCCTGGCCCTTGACCCCGGCATTCTCCAGGGCGAGGCCGGCGGCATAGGTGCCGAGCCGCTGCCAGCCCTCCATCTGCCGGCGATCACCCCTGTCGGGGATCTGCTTGGCGAGGTCGAGCGCCACGGCGGGATGCACCTGGTAGGGCGCGTGGGTGGTCGAATCGAGCTTCAGCCAGGCCTCGCGGTCGCCGTGGAGCGCCTCCCAATGGGCGTCCAGCCCTTCGCCGAGCGCGGAGACGAGGCCGATCCCGGTGATCCAGGCCTCACGTTCCGGGGCAATCGCCATCATGCACTCCCTTCAGGCCGTTTCCAGCTTCTCGAACGGGAACTGGAGACGTTCCCCCCACTCGCGGATCATCGCGGCGAATTTCGGATCGGGGAAGGTTTTGACCGCGAACTTGATCTCGGCCTCCGCGACCTTCTTGCCCTCGCGCGTGATGAAGGCCTTCGTCACCGCATAACCCGAGCCGTCGCCGACCATCTCCGCGTGGACCACCAGCGGCGTCGACGGCGTCACGAAGTCGCGCATCTTGGTGGTGTTGGTGCCGACCAGGAAGGGCATGGCGGTGAGGCCGTTGAGCCCGAGGATCAGCCAGCCGGAGGTCTGCGCCATGGCCTCGATCATCAGGACGCCGGGCAGCAGCGGATAGCCGGGGAAATGGCCCTCGAAGACCGGGCTCTCGGCGGGAACGTCCGCCGCTGCCGTCAGGGTCCTGGCCTGCGCGTCGAAGGCGACGACGCGCGTGATCATCTGGAAATATTCGAGCCGCATGGGAGGATCGTTCTCCCGTGCCGGGAGGCTTTCGACAGGGGTTGGATGACGAAACCGGCCGGAGGACCCGGCCGGTCATGCAGAACGGACTGTCGCGGCCGGGACGGCCGGCGAGATCAGGCGCCTTTGGCGGCGACCAACTCGTCGATCTTGCCGCAGAGCGCGCCGAGGACGAAGTAGTCCTCCGTCTTCGCCTTGCCCTCGTTCACCTCCTGCGTCCACTTCTCGAGCGGCAGCTTGATGCCGAAAGCCTTGTCGATGGCGAAGGCGATGTCGAGGAAGT
>LNFH01000071.1 GCA_001464235.1 Rhizobiales bacterium Ga0077556
GCGCATGGTGTCGGTGCCGAGGCTCTCGTCGATCATGAGCCCGGCCCGGCGGCCGTCGGGGCCGAGCAGGCCCAGCATCATCGGCGGGTTCATGAGCACCAGCACGCTCACGAAGAACAGGACGATCTTGGCGGGGGTGAGCTGCACGGGCGCTCTCCTCAGGTGACGATCCGGCCCTCCCCGCAACCCCGTTCCAGACCGTAAGGCGCAGGCTTCAACGCCCCGTTCACCGGTCCGGTCGAAATGGTCAACGAACTGTTCGCTTGACGTTAGGGTATCGTTAAGGCGAGAGGATGCCGTTACGTCACATCACGCCGCCCCATCGCTCCGGATGACAGGATCCGCCGATCGCGCTAAGCGTCCTGCCGGAGCGGGCGTGGCGAAATCGGTAGACGCACGAGACTTAAAATCTTGCGGGGCAACCCGTGCCGGTTCGAGTCCGGCCGTCCGCACCAGACATTGAACCCGGCCGGCGTTCGGGTAATCTTCGCCGATCCATTCCCCATCCCCGTCGACCCGCTCGACCTTCTTCGCCGGAGGCATGCACGATGATTCTCGTCGACGTGGGACCCGTGGCGCCGCGTCATCCCGGCGGCTGGCCCTGCCGGCTCGCGGTCTGCGGCCAGTACGAGGCGCGGCAGGGCTTCGAGGCGATGGCCGCGACCCATGTCGTCAGCATCCGCCGGGCCTCCCGCCCCTTCCATCCCCCGAAGGTCGCCCCCGACCGCCACCTCGTCCTCGGCTTCGAGGACACGACCGACGCGGCCGATCCGGAAGCCCCGACACAGGCGCATCTCGACGCGGCCATCGCCTTCACGGACGCGCTTCCCGCCGATGCGCGGCTGCTGGTGCATTGCCTTCAGGGGCTGTCCCGGTCCACAGGGCTGGCGCTCGGCCTGCTCGCCCGCGAAGTCTCGCCGCTGCGGGCGGCCTATCTCCTCCACACCGCCCGCCCCGTCGCCACGCCGAATATGCTGGTGGTGAAGATGTGGGACGACAGGCTCGGGCTGGACGGTGATCTCGTCGCCGCGGGACGGCACTTTCCCTGCCAGGTCTGGCGGCACGGCGACGGGCTCGGGAATTTCCCGCACAGGCGCAAGAAGGAGACGGGATGATGCGGACACTCCTGCCCGATGCGCCGAACCCGAACGGCTGGCCCTATCGGCTGATGGTGGCTCCCGATGGCTTCTACAGCCGCTACCGCGATGCCCATGCGGCGGGGCTGATCACCCATGTGATCAGCATCATGCCGCCGGGCGGCCATCACTTTCGGTTCGCGGAACTGGGGCAGAGCCGCGCCAAGGTATGGCTTCCCTACAGGGAGGGGCAAAGCCTGCCCCAGGTCATCGATGACGAGTTGGCCTAAGTCGACCACGTGGTCGACGCGTTGCCGGCGGATGCCGGGGTACTGATCCTGTCGCTCAATCTCGGCGGACCGGCACTGGCGGTGGCCTTGGGGCTCATCGCCCGTCAGGTCGGGTGGAGCCGGGCGGAAGAGCTTCAACGGGAACTACAGGCGACGCTGCCCGTCGGGCACGTGGTCCCGACGGCGGTGCTGATGGACGCGTGGCGGCGGCGGCTCGGCACCGGGGACGTCGCGGCCCGCTGAAGTCGCCGTCGGCGACCCTCGTCGGCAAGAAGGCGCGGCGCGCCGCTCTCGTGGCCGCGCGCCGGGCTTGGCTCTCCCTCAGCGGGCGACCGGCTCGGCGGTCCTGATGCCGGCGGGCGAGGCCGGCATGGCGAGCGTGCCGATCTCCTGCAGCTTGCCGCCCTCGAAGGCGAAGACCTGGATGTCGTCGCCGACCATGTTCTGCACCAGGAGGCGCCGGCTGTCCGCCGACCAGGCCGCGCCCTGCGACCACTGGCCGATGGGCGCGTCGGCGACCCTGACGAGTTCGTGGCCCCGGACCTCGTAGATGATGACGCTGCCGCGCTCGGCGAAGAAGGGCGAGTTGCGCGGCTTGTTCGAGCCGTTCATCACGACGACTGCCACGTGCCGCCCGTCCGGCGCCATCTTGATGCCCTCGGGCGTCTGGCCGACCGAGACGGTGTTCACCACCCGCGGCGGCTGGGCCTTCACGTCGATCAGGCTGATGGTGTCGGCATCGCCGCCGCCGAGCCCGATATTGGCGACCACCGCCACGTCGCCGCGGGTCGAGACGTCGATGCCGTAGGGCCGCAGCCCCGCATTCAGGTCCCGACGCGTGTAGGTGACCGTCGTCCCCTCGATGGCGAGCACGGAGATCTTGTGGTCGTTGTCGCGGCTCACCAGGGCGGTCTTCCCGTCCGGGGTGAAGACCACGTGGCTCGGCCCCGAGGTGGGGTCGCCGACCGCGATCTTCGCCCCGACGGTCACCGTGCGCCCGGAAATCGTCAGCACCGACACGGTGCCCTCGGCCCGGTTGGCGACGAGCGCGAAGGCCCCCGAGGGGTGGATGGAGAGGCCGGCGGCGCCCTGCCCCACCTCCAGCGTCGCGATGACCGCCGGTGGATTGGCCTTGAGGTCGATCACCGAGACGCGGTTGTCGGGGACGGTGCGGCGGGGATTGGCCGGGTCAAGCTTCATCGCCGAGCTGACGAGCGCGATGCTCTCGTCGGTGGTGATGGCGACGGAGACCGGCGGACCGACGACGCTCGCCGGCGCCGGGATGGTCGCGCGCACCCGCGGCGTTCCCGAGGCGAAGTCGATGATCGACACCGAATCCGGCCGCGGCTGCTCGACCACGGTCGCGACGCCGTTCACCAGCCGCATCTTGCCGTCGTTCGCGGAGACCGCGATCTGGGCATCGGCGCGGGCCGCGCACAGGGATAGGCCGGCCACGAGGGCCGGCAGGCAGCGTCGCATCGTCATGGCGTTTCTCTCCCGGGCCTGAAGCGGCCTGATTGTTTTGCCCGGCGAGCCTAGCAGGCGGCCCGACCCGCGCCATACGCACGCGACCGGACCCCGCCACCTCCGCCGTCCGGCACTTCGCGGCCCGACCGTTGCCCTTGCGTCACGGTCCCAGGCGGGGCACTGCCCTATATGAGGGGAGCCTGCCCCCGGGAGACAGCATGCGCCTCGCCCTGATCGTGACGACCCTCGCCGCGACAGCCGTCGCCCCGGCGATGACGCAGCCGGTCGAACTGCCCCTGCGCCGTCCCGGCTACTGGGAGATCCGCATGATGACCGGCGGCGGTCCGGGCGGTCAGGAGTTCACCCTCCAGACCTGCACGGATGCCGCCACGGAGCGGCAGATGGTGCAGTACGGCTTCGGCCAGCTCGGCCGCCAGTGCCAACGCTACGACATCCGCCGCGACGGCGAGGACTACGTCATCGAGAGCGACTGCCAGATCGGCCAGACGCGCACCACCGCGCGCTCCGTCATCTCGGGCGACCTGCGCGCGACCTACTCGCTCCGCGTCGAGGGCACGGTGCAGGTGCTCGGCCAGCCGGAACTGCAGCAGACGCTCACCACCCAGCAGGGCCGCTTCGTTTCGGCCCGCTGCGGCGGCGGCCTCAGGCCCGGCGACATCCTGCTGCCCGGCGGCCAGCGGCTGAACATCCGCGACCTCGCCGGCACCGGCGACCAGGCGGAGACGGCGCGCCCGCGCTGACCTCAGATGCGGTGAGCGTAGATCCAGTCCTGCTGTGCCATTAGGCCGCGCCCGCCGAGCAGGCGGATGGCCGTGTCGCGCGCGAAGGCGGCCGGCCCCTTCAGGTGATAGATCGCGCCGTTGCGGCGGGCGAGCGACTGGACGCGGGCGACGCGGGCGGCGCGTTCGCCCTCATAGGCGCGGAAGGCGCCGGCGAGATCGTCCGGCGCCGCGGCCACGCAGCTTGCCAGAACAGCCGCGTCCTCGATGGCCATGGCCCCGCCCTGGGCGACGAAGGGCAGCATGGCATGGGCGGCGTCGCCGAGCAGCGTCGCCGCCCCCTCCCCCGGTCCGAACCAGGTCGGGCGATCGGCGAGCGACCAGCACTGCCAGCCCTCCGCGGCGGCCACCAGCTGCCGCGGCGCTGCGGCCCAGCGGGAGAGCCGGCCGGCGATCACAGCGGGATCGCCCGGCGCGCGCCAGCCTTCGATCGGCGCCTCGTCCCGCACGATGGCGACGACGTTGCACAGCGCGCCGCCCCGCAGCGGGTAGTGGACGAGGTGGGCGTCAGGCCCGAGCCAGAGCCCCAGCCGATCACCCTGCAGCGCCGCCGGAACCGCCGCCATCGGCACGGTCGCGCGGTAGGCGGTGCGCTGGCGAAAGGTCGGCGGGGCCGCGTCCCCGAGCCCGCGCCGCACGGCCGAGCGGATGCCGTCGGCCCCGACGAGGGCTGCGACCCGGCGGCTGCCGCCGCCCGCGAGTTGGAGGTCGAAGCCGCCCTCCGCAGGCGCCACCGCCTCCACCGCGGTCCCCGTCTCGAGCGTGACCGCGGGATCGCGTGCCGCGGCCGCCGCCAGCACGGCCAGCAGGTCGGCGCGGTGGACGACCCACCAGGGCGCGCCCCAGCGCCGCGCTGCCTCGGGACCGAGCGTCGCGGCGGCAAGGACGGCGCCCGAGGTGCCCGCGCGCACGTCCATGCCCGCCGGCGCCACCACGAGGGCGGCCAGCGGTTCGGCGAGGCCGAGGCCGATGAGGATGCGGCTGGCGTTGGGGGAGAGCTGGATGCCGGCACCGACCTCCTCGAGCGCCGTCGCGCGTTCGAGGACGGTCACCTTGAAACCGGACCGGGCGAGACAGAGCGCAGCCGTCAGGCCGCCGATGCCGGCACCGGCGATGGTGACGTGGCGCGGGCCCGCCACCGGATCAGGCGTCGGCGAGGGACTTCACATAGGCGCCGGCCGGACGGGTCTCGTCGGCATGGAGCGCGGAGTCGTACTTGTAGAGCGTCGAGCAGTAGGGGCAGACGATCTCGGTGTCGCCGCCCATGTCGAGGAAGACGTGCGGATGGTCGAAGGGCGCGCGGGCGCCCATGCACTGGAATTCCTTCACGCCGATATGGATGACGGCGACGCCGTCGTCATTGGCGAAATGGGGCACGATGTGATCGGCCATGGCAGGTCC
>LNFH01000072.1 GCA_001464235.1 Rhizobiales bacterium Ga0077556
GGCAACGGCGCCGGCTACTCGATCTCAAGCCCCACGGCGAGCGGCGTTGGAACCCAGCGGCGCTATCTCCAGGTGGCGTCCTCCGGCCTTACATCCGGCATGTCCTACCTGTTCCAGAGGGCTGAAGGCGAAACCGCGTACATCGATGTTTCTTCGGAGCTTTGATCCATGACCCCGGCCAACAATCAACCGACCGTTTCTTCCGCCCGATGGTGCGATGCGGCCTTGACGTCAATCGTCGCCGTGATCGACGGACAAACCCTCCATGTCCCGGACGATCCGGGGAACGCCGACCGGCAGATGATCGATGTCTCGGGCATCGCGATCGCGCCCTACGTGCCGGCCCCTCCGACCCAGGCCGACTATGTGTCGGCGATCACCGCGCACATCGAAGCCACGGCCCGATACCGCCACTATGACAGCGCCGTCTCCATGGCGACCTACGTGACCAGCGCCAACGCAGCCTGGGCGGCCGAGGCGCAGGCCTTCGTCGCCTGGCGCGATGCTGTATGGGTGTTCGTCTACGGAGAACTCGCCGCGGTTCAGGCCGGGCAGCGCGCCCAGCCGACCGTGGTCGGGCTCGTCGAAGAGCTGCCGGCTATCGAGTGGCCGGAGGCGGAGTGATGGAGATAGTTCGACGCGCCGATCGGGCTTTTGGCGTCGACGCCAGGCACGGGGATTTCACGCTTTCACTAAGTGAAGACGGCAGTGCCACGATCTGCGTGGGGAGCGTCGGATCTGGCTTCCGAGATATCGCTATATCGCCGCTGTCGGTTGCTGCACTGGGGGAATGGCTTGTTGCCGTCAATCACCGTGGTCGGTCGAAAGGCTCATGAGGAACTCTATTCCCTTGCGGGTGAGCCTCACGACGTCCGGCGACATTCTCATGCCGCTGATCTCTATCACCCCCTGCGGTTCGATCACCTCGATGTAGCCGGCATCTATGATCCTCAGCAGCAAGATGCGGTTGAAGGGAGGCCACTGGATTGCATTGCCTGGCGCTTGGCCGAGAACGGCCATCACATCCATCTCAAGCTGCGAGAACTTGTCGTGCGCTGTCCGCAGATTAAACTTGTAGATCCGCAATGCCTTCCGGTCGATTTCGCCGCGATCAGCGCGCCTGTGACAGTTCGGGCATAGCGCGATCAGGTTTTCATACTCGTGGGCCTGACAGGTCGCCCAAGGCACAATGTGGTGCAAGTCCACCTCAATGTGACGACAGGTCGGGATTGCACATCGATGCCCAGATTCGATGAGAACACGGCGCTTTAGGTCGGCGGGGATCGGCGGTCTCTGTTCCATTTTGCCATCCTGACCGCCGCCCCTCCGGCACGTCACCCTCGTTGAATCCCTGACGCCCCACAACCTGCCTTAACGCGGGAGCGCATTTCCATGACGCCCATCGACATCACCGCGGCGCTCGCGCTCCTCGCCGCGGCGCCTCTCTACATCCTGATCCTCACCGGACGGTTCGAGGACTGACGTGACCCTTCCCACGTTCGACGACCTGGCCGTGATCCTCATCGGGATCGGGGTGGGCGGAGCTTTGCTGCTCTTCGTCTTCGGCGTGGGGGCCGAGCTCCGAAAGAAGGAACGACCCGATGCTGACCGCTGACCGCATCCGCAAGTTCGCGCCTGCCGCGCGGGCCGACATCGTGAAAGCGCTGGTGGACGGCGCGCCGGAGATCGCCGCCGCCGGCATCACCACGCCGCTGCGCCTCCAGCACTTCATGGCTCAGATCTATCCGGAGACCGGGGGGCTCAAGTTCGTCGAGGAGAACCTCCGCTATTCGGAGAAGCGGCTGCGCGAGGTCTGGCCTTCCCGATTCCCGACGGCTGCGGCCGCGCGCCCTTTCGCCAACAATCCCGAGGCCCTGGCCAACAAGGTCTACGGCGGGCGGCTGGGCAACAAGAAGCCCGGCGACGGCTGGCGCTACCGCGGCCGCGGTATGATGCAGACGACGGGTCGGAGCAACTACCGCGCCGCCGGCTACGAGGATCGGCCCGACGACCTCACCATTCCCGACGTCGCGCTCAACTCGGCCCTGAAGTTCTGGAAGGACAACGGCTGCAACGCCATTGCAGACCGCGACGACGTCGCTGCTCTGCGCAAGCGCATCAACGGCGGGACTCACGGTCTGAAGGACGCCAGAGACGCGCTCGCCAAGGCGCGACGCATCTTCACCGAGTCCCCGGCGCCCGCGCGGCCGCAGCGCCAGCCTGACCCGGCGCCCGCGCCTGCGGAGAGCCGCCCCGCGCCCGCCGAGCCTGCCACCATTACCGACCCGCATCAGATCCGGCTCGTCCAGACCTGGCTCCGCAATCTCGGCTACACCGAGGTCGGCACGCCCGACGGCAAGATCGGTCCCTTCACCCGGGCGACGATCTCGGCCTATCGCGCCGCCAAGGGCCTGCCGGCCGGCGAGCACATCGACGACGAGCTCGTCCTCACGCTGGCGAAGGACACCGAGCCGCGGGTGATCGCGCCGGAGCGCGCGAACGCCGACAGCGCGAAGGTGCAGGAGGTGGCGCCGGAAGCCCGGCAGACGTGGCGCGCGAAGGTCTGGTCCGGCATCGTTGGGTTCGGCGCCAGCGTGATCGCGGTGGGGCAGGGGGTCATCGGCTACATCCAGCCCGCCCGCGAATACATCCAGCCGGTGCAGGATCTCGCGTCCGACGTGCCCTCGTGGGTGTGGCTCGCGGCCGTAGCGGGGGTGGCCTTCTACATCTGGCGCTCCACCAGCAAGGCCAACGCCGTGATCACCGAGGCCGTCCAGACGGGCGCCCGCCGGTGACGATCCTCGCCACGCTGTTCGGCGGGCTGGCGTCCCGGTTCGCGCCCTACCTGATCGCCGCCGGGCTCGGCATGGCCGTCCTGTTCGGAGCCTACCGCACCGGCGTCAACGCCGAGCGCAAGCGAGGGGAGGCGGCCGCCCTCCGGGCGCAGATCGCCACTCTGCGCGCCGACATCGCCATCGCCCGCCAGGCTGAGGCCGATGCCGCGGCGCGCGCCACCGCAATCGAGGCGGCCGCGGCCGCAGACCAGAAGATCGTCGAGGAGGTCCGCAATGCTCCGTCCATCCCTGCTTGTCGCCTCAGCGAGCGTGATGCTCGTCGGCTGTCTCGGATCGGGGCCGGGGCCCGTCCTTAGCCGGTCTCTGCCGCCGCCGCCCGCAGCCCTCACCGCCGACCGGCCGCTGCCGGCGATCCGGGCAGGGCAGGACGCCGGAGCCGTAATCGCGCAGCAACGTGCCGCCGCAGCCGACGAACGCCGCCGGCGGGCCGCGCTGGCCGCCTGGTATGACGGCGTGCGCCGCTCCTACGGGGAGGCCCGCTGACCATGATCGTCGTCCGGATCGTCACCGGCATCCGCCACCACTTCCACGCCCGGGCGGGCGAGTGGTTCTGCACGGCCGTCCTCCTGAATTGGGCGCTCGTCCTGCTCCTGCCCGGCGAGACCTTCGGCACCTCGGCCTCGTTCAACGGTCTTGCCCGCATCTGGTCGGAGAAGGCCTGGGGCATCGTCTGCCTCATCATGGGGACGGCACGCCTGATCGCCCTCATCCTCAACGGCACATTCGCGCATACGCGATACGGTCACTTCTCGCCGCACGTCAGGGCCGCCATGGCCTTCTCGTCGTGCTTCGTCTGGTTCCAGATCGTGTATGGCATGTTCGGCGCCTGGACCGCGCTGCCGCTTTCGACTGGACCCGGAACCTATCTCGCCATCCTGCTGCTCGACGCCGTGAACTTCCGGCGGGCCATGGATGACACCGGGGAGGCCGTAGCGGCAAAGCGGCATGGCAGCACTTGACCTCTCCTTCATCGACAAGCTGCCGCCGGCATTCCAGCTCGCGGCCGGGCTCGTGTTCGGCGCCGGCCTTCTGGCCTGGGTAATTCCGCGATACCTGACGAAGGTCGCGGCCCCGCCGTCGGGCGACAAGATTGTCCTCGAGGCGGCATCGATCGCCAACATGACGCCGGTCAAGGACATCGCGATCCACCTGGAGCGGCTGGCAATCGCGACGGAAGAGCTGGTGCGCCTTGCCCGCCTCCGAGACGAACGCGACATGGACCGCGAGGAAGAAGCCCACGAGCGGGACGAGCGCGCGCGCGTGCAGGCTGAAATCGACGGGCTGCGGCACCTAATCGAGGGCATGACCGGCAAGCCCTACCAGCGACCGTCCTACCGGAAGAAATAGCGCCCTTCGCGCCCTGACCTTCGGCGTGCCCGCCGGAGAGCGAGCGGACCTCCCCGCCCGTTGATCGCATTCCCTGTCACCTTGGCCGGCCGTCATCCTTCGGGGTGGCGGCCGGCTTTTTCATTTGATCCGTCCCGCCGGTTCGCGCGTTGATGGCGCATGCTCATTCCCCCGCCGAAGACCGCCCCCGACCATGCCGATCACGTCCTCGACTGCGAGTTCGCCCTGGAGCCCGGGTTTCAGGATCTCATCGACCGCGCCAAGGCGGCGGGCTGGAGCGACGACACGATCACGCTTGCCCTCATCGGCCTGGCCGATGCTCACCAGCACATGATCAAGGCGAACGCTGAGTCGGCGGAGGAGATCGCTGCTGCGATGGAGAAGCGGCAGCAGTAGGCGTCAGGCCCGCTGCCAACCCCGCGGCTCATCGCCCGGCCGCCAGGGTCCCATCCCCTCGCGCGGCCCCGGCGCCAGCCACGCGGTCGACTGCGGCGGCGGCCAGTCGGGGTCGCCCTCATAGGTCAGCCATGCGGCCTTCAGGGCGGCCACGGCCTCGTGCCGGGTCGGTGACGTGCCACCTGGGGTAAGCGTCCGATCCCGCGCCGCCGGTGGGCAGGTGACCCCCCACTTCCATCCCTCACGCGGCTGGCCCAACTGCTCGCCGCGGAGGAATCCCACCACCCGATTCCGGTTGCAGTCGATCACCCGGTAGCGGTGCGTGCGGGCCTGGCCGGGGAAGTCCGGCGGGTCCTCGACGGCGATCAGCGGGCGGTCCATTCAGCCCTTCACCCGCCCGGCATCCGTCGTGCTTTCGTTCGCCACGCGGCAGAGCGCCCAATTCACAGTTAGGGCAATTGCTCCGCCGTAGACAAAGTCGGTAAGCCGACGCGGTGCAATGGCTATATCGGCCCCAAAGAAGGAGGCGATGTCTGAAGCCGTGAAGTATGCGGCAAGAGGGACAATCAAAGCGGCGAGACGGTATCTCAACAAGCGCATCTTCAACCTCCCTTTACGGTGTACCCGGCCGGCACCTCGATGACCCTCATGCCTCATCCCTCGGCGGTACATATACCAGCATCACCGGCATGGGTGGCTCGCTGACTAGGCGAGCAGCCCGCATCGGCTCTATGACACGATCAACGTCCTTTGCCATCGGGGCGATGCGCGTGTGCAGGTCGCCGATAATCGCCTCGTTCATAGCTGCCAGGCTTTGCGCGTCCGAGGCACCAAACTCGGCCACTAGCACGCGGTCTTGTAGCGACGACACGCCCGCCATTGCGAACCCGGCCGCGTCAGATATGGCGCGCACCTCGGCGTGCGTCACGGGCGCCAGGACCACAGAGGCGGCGGCGACAGGAGCCGTGCCGAAGAAGCGCATGAAGCCGCGGCGGTTCATGGCTTGGCCCCTGGCAGTTCAAGGCAAACCCCCGTGTGTTGGGGGGTGCCATTGTCCTTCAACGCTGATGGGCTCACCAGCGTTGTTATCCGGTCTCCATCGATGTGAAAGCCGATCCCGTCTTCGGACATGTACGGCTTGCTGAGGTCAACATAGCGGGTGACGCGCTCCCAAACTTCGTCCTGCTGCTTGATCCAGTAGGAGAGCACAGCGAGGGGTTGCGGGCGCACGAGAGTCGCCGGCGTCTTCACCGGCATCAGGTTCTCTGCCCTGACGATTGCCGGGGCGGCAAAGGCCGAGACAAGCCCGGCAAGGAATGCGCGGCGGGGGAGGATCAAGGTCACGGCGCGTCTCCCTTCACCCGGCCAGCCTCGACCATGGCGGTGTACGGCTGCGCCTTGCCGAGCAAGATCAGGATACGGCTCGCCTCCATCGGATGCTTCTCCCGCAGGCTCTCTGCAATAGCGGCGATTTCATCCGCCACGCCGTCGCGGGACGGTGGGGAGGGAGGGGTGGCGTAGAGGGGTGTGAGGTCTGGCGAATAGTGGCGGTAGATCGGACGCCACGTATATTCATCGATGACTGTCGGGAGATCGACATAGCCCACCGGTTTCGGCTCCATCTCCGCCGTGAGGGCGGCAGAGAGGGCGGCGCGGGCGTGAACTGCGAACTCAGGCCAGTGCTTGTCGATGGCCCGTTCGTGCGCTTCGGGATACGCAGCCCGAAAGATCGCCCGCGCGACCTTCTCGACCATCTCGTCACCCGGCATGGGGCGTCTCCTTGCGTGCTGACGGGTGCGGAGCGGGTCGAACTTCCAACTGATACGCACGCAGCAAATTTGCGTAGGCCGACTGCAAAGCCTTCACCTCCGCCTGTGAGGCGGAGAGGGCGGCTTCAACGACATCGTGTCGGGCCTCCCATTCATTCGCCCGAGCGGATGCCGTGTTGTATTGGCGCTCCCATTCCTCGGCCAGATAGCGCCACTTGGCGGCTTCCTCGTTGGGTTCTTCGGTCACGGCTGCTCTCCCTTGGCGGCTGCGATGAGGGCGGCGGAGAACCGCTCGGCAGCCTGCAAAAGGCCGCTGTGCCTGCCTCGCCAGAACTGCATCTCGTCTTGCGCTGTGGCGTTGGCGCGCTTGACGTCGGCCACGTTCGCTTCCTGGCGGATCGCCTTCTCCGCCTCCGCCAGCGCCTCCATCGCGCGGGTGTGGGTGGAGGCGAGGACGTATTCGGTTTCTAGGTCGTGTGTCTTGGTCTTGAAGTACTTCCCGTCATAGGGCGGCATCCAAATCCGTTCCGGCATCTCAGCCATTGTCGTTCTCCTTGATGGCGCGAAGGGTGGCGGCGTAACTCCACGAGAAACCGCCCGACGTTTTTCGACTGCCTCGGCATACCGCGCTGATGGTCGAGGGGTGGACGCCGGCAGCCTCTGCGGCCTCAACAACGGTTGAGTAGCGCTCCCCGTCGCTTCGGATTACGGCCCGGCATCCGCTGGTGTTGCGCATTTGCTCGCGGCGTGACGCCCAGCGAACGTTGCCAGGGTGATAGCCGCCGTTGTTGTCAATCCGGTCCAGAGAGTGATTGGGGCTCGGCCGCTCCCCGACATCGATGGCAAACGCTGCGAAATCGTCGGCCCACTGTGGACAGACCGTGATGCCGCGACCGCCGTATCTATGATAGTTGGGGTCGGACGGGTTTGAGCAGCGCTGCTTCATGGTGGTCCAGACGTAATGAAGCCTGTCCCGCTGACCTCGCTTTGCCCCGCCATGCTTGGACGCGCGTGCCTCGCTCGTTCGATTGAAGCACCCGCATGATTTGGTGAGGCCCCTGCGAAGCGCCCCCAGCTCTACCACCTTGTCGCTGCCGCAGTCGCACCGGCACTTCCATCTTGGCGCACCACGCCGCAGCGTTTCGGCGCGCTCCAAAATGGTCAGCATTCCATAGCGTTCGCCAATCCGGCTTGTCGTGTCACGGCGCATTGTCGATAGCCCTCAAGGCAGCAGCAAGAAGGGCGATCGCGGGGGTGGCGGCGTAGCTTTCGCAGTCGGCCCTGTCATAGCTTTCATCGCGACGACGAAGCCGCCAGACGCGAGCGACGACGGCCTCCGACCGGCGAACCTCCCAGCGCCATTCCGGCAGCTTCTCCGCTATCAGCGCGGTCACGGCATCGAGGGACCCTGTGAGATGCGGCAGCGGCTGACTGCCGCTCGCCCACACATCGCCGCGTTCATCGCGCGTCTCGGTACAAAAGACGCCATGGCTAGTGAGGTCCCACGACCTAACGCCCGGCTGACCGGTGCCCCGCCAGTCGCGCTTCACCGTCTTCGCGATGTCGCCGTCAGGGAACAGGGCGCAATGAAGCGCAAGGTCCGTCTCGCGGCACGGCCCGGAAAGGGCCTCCACCCGCTCTGCAAGGGCTATCAGGTCAGTCATGGGTGGGGTCCTTTCGGGCTAGCCGGCGGTCCAGCCGATCGATTTCGGCCACGATGAGGGCGGCGGCCCGGATGAGGTCGCGACGCGGGTCCTTCGGCTTCCACCACGCAAGGTCCCACGGCCAACAGGGGGGCGGTGAGTGCCCACGGAGCAGCGGATACCGCGCCGATTGCAGGGCATACGCGGCAGCGGCCAACGCTATCGCTCCATCCGCGTGCTGGTCGTCGTGTTCAGGCGACCAACCTTCAACGTCGGTCTGCCTGCGGCGCTCGGCCGCTATCTCTTCGACGATGCTCATGGTCATGCGTCTCCTCTCCGTGAACGAAACAGGCGGTTTGCAGTTGTGGATGTCGCCGCAGCACGGGTTCTGCTTGCAGGTGAAGACTGAGCCCATCACCGACCCTCCTCGCCGTGGGGTGGGGTGCGAGCAAGGCGACGAAGCCGGGCCTCGTGCAGTCGGCGCAAGCGGGCGAACCGGGGCGTGAACCATTCGTCGGGCATGTGAGCATCCCCACGCTTGACGATGGCTTGGCGGAGGGAATGGCGTGCAGCCCCGCTGGCAGCGCCCTTGATCGACAGGTAGCGCCGACGGCCGCCCCAATAGACGGTGGCAGTGGATATGGTCTCGCGCGCCATCACCCCTCCTCGCCGTGGGGAGGGGTGGGGAGGCGGTCCAGCCGCTCGATCTCGGCCACGATGAGGGCGGCAGCGCGGATCAGGTCGCGGCGCGGGTCCTTCGGTTTCCATTCCCCATGCGACCAGGGCCACGCCATGCCGGCGGCTATGTCGAGGCTCTCCGACCTGGTCTCGGTGTAAGTGCCGGCAGCGAAGTGAAGCGCATAGGCCGCTGCGGCGCGCGCCATCTCCCCATTCCCGTGCTCGTTGTCGTGGCCCTCCGTCCAGCCCTCGGATTCGATCTGCCGGCGGCGCTCGACCGCGATCTCGTCAACGACGGTCGCCCGCGCCCCCGCATTTTCAACGGCCCCGCCGTATCGTTCCGTTACTGGAAGGGCGGACGAAGCGGGAACAGGCTCCCCCAGCTTTCCCCCGCTACTCGGCGCGCGTTCTTGCTCCGTGCTGCACGACGGTGCGCATTGGGGATGGTTATCTGGGGCAGAAATGGTGGGCGCGACAGGGATTGAACCTGTGACCCCTCCCGTGTGAAGGGAGTGCTCTCCCGCTGAGCTACGCGCCCGCGCCATCGAGTGGCGAAGAGCCGCGTTCCTAGCGGCTCCGATGGCGGAAACGGTGCACGGCCGCCCGGGCCTGTCACGCCGCCGCGGCGATGGACGCATCCACCGCCTCGCCCAGCCGTTCGACGATGGTGTCGATGTCGCCTGCGGTGGCGATGAAGGGCGGGGCGATCAGCACGTGGTCGCCGCGCGTGCCGTCGGCCGTCCCCCCGGACGGGTAGACCATGAGCCCGCGCGCCATGGCCTCCGCCTTGATCCGGGCGTGGAGCTTCAGCGCCGGGTCGAAGGGGTCCTTCGTGCCGCGGTCGGCGACGATCTCGATGGCCTGGAACAGGCCGCGGCCGCGGATGTCGCCGACATGGTGGTGGTTGCCGAATCGCTCGGTCAGGCGGCGCGTCAGATGCGCGCCCTGGTCCCGCACGTTGGCGAGGAGGCCGTCGCGCCTGATGACCTTCTGCACGGCGAGGCCCGCCGCGCAGGCCAGCGCGTGGCCGAGATAGGTGTGGCCGTGCTGGAACAGTTTCGAGCCGCGGTCGAAGGCCTGGAAGACCCTGTCGGCCACCAGCACCGCGCCGATGGGGGCGAAGCCGCCGCCGAGCCCCTTGGCGATGGTCATGAGGTCCGGCGAGACGCCCTCCTGCTCGCAGGCGTGCAGCGTGCCGGTGCGGCCCATGCCGCACATCACCTCGTCCAGGATGAGCAGGATGCCGTGCCGGTCGCAGATCTCCCGGATGGCGCGGAAATAGCCGGGCGGGGCGGTGATGGCCCCGCAGGTCGCTCCGCCCACCGTCTCCGCGATGAAGGCGATGACGCTGTCCGGCCCGAGCCGGGCGATCTCGTCCTCGAGTTCGGCCGCGAGCCTCAAGCCAAAGGCCTCCGGCGTTTCGCCGGCCTCCAGGCCGCGATAGGCGTAGGCGGGCGAGACGTGGTGCGCCTCGATGAGGAGCGGAGCATATTGCACGCGCCGCGCCGCGTTGTGGCCGACCGCCAGCGCCCCCAGCGTGTTGCCGTGATAGCTCTGCCGCCGCCCGATGATGTGCCGGCGCTGCGGCTGGCCGATCTCGACGAAATACTGCCGGGCCATCTTCAAGGCCGTCTCGATCGCCTCCGATCCGCCGGAGAGGAAATAGACGTGGCTCATTCCGGCGGGGGCGTCGGCGACGAGCGTTGCGGCCAGGTCCTCCGCGACCTCGGTGGTGAAGAAGCTCGTGTGGGCATAGGCGAGGCTGTCGAGCTGGGCGTGCATGGCGGCCAGTACGTCGGGATGGGAGTGTCCGAGGCAGGAGACCGCCGCCCCGCCGGAGGCGTCGAGATAGGCGCGGCCCTGCGAGTCGCGGATGACGATGCCCTCGCCCGAGACGGCGACGGGATAGTCGTGGGCAAGGCTCCGGTGGAAGACGGCGGTCATCGGCTGGCACCCGCGGCAGGGAAGGGACTGCGCCATTTGGGCGCATGCCGCGCCGATCGGCAAGAACGGGGCGGCGGTGCTGGGCTGCATTCCCGCGCGTTCTGGTGACGACCACGATTTTGAAATAGTTTCGTGCGCTTCATCGCTGCTTCGACGGCGACGCGGAACGACCGACCGGGAGGATGCGTGCAGGTTCGCTTTGGCGCTGGCCCTCGTCGCCGACGCCGCGCGGCCGGCCGAGGCCCAGGCGGTCTGCGCCCAGATTCGCGCCCGCATCGCCCAGCTCGACAGGGCGCCCGCCGGCGCCGCCGCCAACCGCCGTTTCGCCGCCGCCGCCCGCAGCCAGCGCGGCGAGATCGCCACCGTCACCCGCGCCTACCAGGCCGCGGGGTGCGGCGGCTTCTTCCAGGGCGCGCAGTGCGCCGCCCTCGATGCGCGCCGCCGCCAGATGCAGGCCAACCTCGCCCAGCTCGAGGCCCAGGCGGGGGGCGGCGGCGTCCAGTCTGCCCAGCGCATCCAGCAGCGGGCCCAGCTCGTCGCCGCCTATGACGCCAACGGCTGCGGCGCCACCCGCGAGGCCGCCGTGCAGCGCCCGGGCATCTTCGGCTTCGGCGGCGCGCCGGAGCGCGACGTCGTGCGCGAATACCGCACGCCCGACGTCCGCCCCCAGGCCGCCTATCGCGAGGGCGCAGAGCCGCAGCGTCCGGGCTTCGGCAACTTCATCGAGCATCTCTTCGGCGCCCGCCGCGATCCCGGCTTCCACGACGACGTCGCCCCCGTCCCCGAGGAGCAGCTGCGCCCCGGCGACGGAGACGGCGACGCGCGGCCGCGCAACGTCGGCCACCGGGCCGTCTGCGTGCGCCTGTGCGACGGCGCCTTCTTCCCCATGACCTCCTCGCCCCGGCCGGGCGCCCAGCTCGGCCAGGAGGAGCTCTGCCAGATGCAGTGCCCGGGAGCCGAGGTGGCGCTCTACCGCATGCGCGACGATCAGATCGAGAACGCCGTCTCGGTGGACGGGGCGCCCTACACGGCGCTGCCCAACGCCCTGCGCTTCCGCCAGCGCTTCGATGCCGCCTGCACCTGCCGGCCGCGCAACGGCTCCTGGGCGCAGGCCTTCTCCGACCGTGCCGACCCGACGCTGCGCACCGGCGACCAGGTGATCTCGGCCGAGCAGGCCCGGCTTCTGTCCATGCCCGCCGACCAGCGGCAGGCGGTGCGCGAGGAGATCGCCTCCGAACAGCGCGCGCGCCGCGAGGCCGAGCGGCTGGAGCGCATCGACCGCTCCCGCACCCGGAGCGGGGCTCCGCGCCCGACCATCGGCATCGACGGCACCATCCGCGCCGCGGCCGAGCCCGAGCCGGTGGAGATCCGCGGCTCGGCGCCTGCCACCCCGCCGCCTCCCGTGACGCCCGAGGCCGCACCGGATCCGGACCGGCGCCCGGTCCGCGTCATCGGACCGCTCTATGCGCCGCGCGCCGACACCCCGTCCCTGCCGAGCGGCGGATGACCCCGCGACGGCGCCGCCTCTCCGGCGGGGCCTCACTGAAAGTTCCCCATGGACCTCCTTCTCCACGGTCTCGTCTGGCTGTCGCTGCTCGGGACGGGCGCCTGGCTCCTGTCCTTCTGGCCGCGCTGGGTCGCCCATGATCTGGGCCTCCCCGAGCGGGACATGGTGCTGAAGCCCTGGCGGCGGGGGCTCGCTCCCTACCGCCTGCGGTGGCCGATCGTTTCCTGGGCCTTCTGGATTCACCTGTGGCGGAGCGGCCGCCTCCTCGAATTCGTGCTCGCCGCCATCGCCTTCTTCTCGGCCTTCCGAATCGCCAGCGCCTTCTTCAAGACCGCCTCGGTCGTGACCCGCGCCGCCGGCTGAGCGGAGAGTGGACTCAGCCGCCGCCGGTCGGGCAGAACAGGCCAAAAGGTTTCAAGCGAAACCGCCGGGAGGCCTCGCATGACCACCGCCGCGCCGGGCGCGCTACCGCTGCGCTTCGCCTATTCGCCCCATCCGGACCAGAGCGCCGCCGTGCCGGTGAGACGCCCCGTCGTCATCGTCGGCGCCGGTCCCGTGGGCCTGTCCCTCGCCATCGACCTCGCGCAGCGCGGCGTCGCCACCGTCGTCCTCGACGATGCCGACCGCATCGGCGAGGGCAGCCGCGCCATCTGTTTCGCCAAGCGCACGCTGGAGATCTTCGACCGCCTCGGCGTCGGCGAGGAGCTCGTCGCCCGGGGCGTCACCTGGCAGCGCGGCCGGGTCTTCCTCGGCGAGAGCGAGCTCTACGACTTCGACCTCCTGCCCGAGACGGGCCATCGCCGGCCCGCCTTCATCAACATCCAGCAGTATCATGTCGAGGCGGCGCTGGTGGCGCGGGCGATGGAACCCGGGTCCCTCGTCGACCTGCGCTGGTCGAACCGCGTCACGGGCCTCGCCAGCGAGGCCGACGGCGCCGTCCTCACCGTCGAGACGCCGGACGGCCCCTATCGCCTCGCCGCCGACTGGGTCGTCGCCTGCGACGGCTCGCGCTCGCCGCTGCGCGGCATGATGGGTCTCGACTTCGCCGGCGAGGTCTTCGACGACCGGTTCCTCATCGCCGACGTCAAGATGACGGCGGACTTCCCCACCGAGCGCTGGTTCTGGTTCCAGCCGCCCTTCCATGGCGGCCAGTCGGCCCTCCTGCACAAGCAGCCCGACGACGTCTGGCGCATCGACCTGCAGCTCGGCCGCGACGCCGATGCCGAGGCGGAGAAGCGGCCCGAGAACGTCATCCCCCGCATCCGGCGGATGCTCGGCCACGACGCCTTCACCCTCGAATGGGTGTCGGTCTACACCTTCCAGTGCCGCCGCCTCGCGCGCTTCATTCATGGCCCGGTGATCTTCGCAGGCGATGCCGCCCACCAGGTCTCGCCCTTCGGCGCGCGGGGCGCCAATTCCGGCATCCAGGACGCGGAAAACCTCGCCTGGAAGCTGGCGCTGGTGCTGTCGGGAGAGGCGGGCCCCGATCTCCTCGCCACCTACGACGCCGAGCGCGGCGCCGCCGCTGACGAGAACATCCGCCACTCCACCGGCGCCACCGACTTCATCGCGCCGCCCTCGCCGGGCGAGCGCCGGCTGCGTGACGCGGTCCTCGCCCTCGCCGGCCCCGCGCCCTTCGCCCGCCGCCTCGTCAACTCGGGGCGGCTGTCGACGCCCACCACCTACGACACGCCGCTCTCCACCCCGGACGGCGAGACCTGGTCCGGCTCGGCCCGTCTCGGCGCGCCGGTGCCCGACGTGCCGCTCGTCCTGGCCGCCGGCGGGGCGACCCACCTGACGGCGCTGACCGGCGGCCGCTTCCTGCTGGTGGCGAAGGGCGAGATCGGCGCGTCGCCGGCCTCCTGCGACCTCCTCGTGGTCGGCCGGGACGTGCTGGACGGGGAGGGGCTCTTTGCCGCGCGCTTCGACGCCACGCCCGGCGCCTGCTTCCTGCTGCGCCCGGACGGGCATCTGGCGGCGCGCTGGCGCCGCTTCGACGCGGTGAAGGTCGAGGATGCGATCAGCCGGGCAAAGGGATTCCCGGTCAAGGACTTGGCCGCCGCGGCTGAATCGGAATCAATCTCTGAAGGGGTTGAATCGGCGTGTGAACAAGCCGGGCCCTCCGGCCTTGCCCTGGACAATCGCCTCGCCGATCCCGATGCCGCCTATCGCCTGCTGGCCGCCGCCCGCCGCGGCATGACGGAGGCCGAGGCCGCCGCCTTCGACGCGCGGCTCGTCCTCGTCCTGACCAACCAGATCGGGGATGCGGGCGTTCTCGCCGAGGCGGTGGCGCTGGCGCGTGGCGAGGGCTAGGCGGAGGTAGCGCGGCCCGACATCCATGGGCCGACGCCCGCCCAGGGGCGGTCCACCACCTGCCCGTGGAGAGGCCTATCGTCGCGCGCCAGCTTCAGCGGCTGGACGTCGAGGAGCGGCAGGGCCGGGCCGGAATAGTTCTCGCTGATGAGGATGCCGGAGCGCGCACCGCGTACCAGCACCGCGTCCGAGGGCGCCGCCGAGACGACGGCCTCGCCCGCGCCACGCTCGCGGCCGGTGAGCCGGGTCTCCTCGAAGGCGACGACCGATCCGTTGTCGGCGCGCAGCAGGTAGAGCAGGGGCAGGGTCTCCGCCTCCTGGAAGCCGACGGCCTCCACGAAGCGCCAGCTCTCCTCCTGGACGTCGCCCTCTGCGATATCGGCTGACAGCGCGCGGCGGAGGGCCGTGGTCCGGCCGCGGCGGGCAGCCACGCGCACGGCGCTCATGCCGCCCCATCCGCCGAGCCAGAGGAGGGCTGCGAGCAGCCACGTCTGGTCGCTGCCGAAGGAGACGCCCGTCGCGAATTGCAGCGCCCAGGCGAGGAGCAGCGCCACGGGGCCGATGAAGAGGAGGGAGACGACGCCGAGGCCGAAGCCCGAGCCGACTTCGGCCAGATCCGATTGCGGGTCGTGGCGCAGGCCGTCGAGCACCTGCTGCAGGACGTTCCGCTCCGAACGGTCCGCGGGCCGGCGATAGGACAGCGACAGGGGCCGCTCGCGTGTCTCGACCATGGGGCCGTTTACTCCGCCGCCTCCCGCGGCGGCTTGGCGAAGATCTCAGCACGACCTTCCGGCGAAACCGGGGCAGTTTCCTGCAATCTGGCAGGGATGCCCCGGTCGAGGCCTGCGATCTTTTCCTCGGCCTCGGCCGCCTCGCGCTGACGGTTCCACAATCCCGCATAGAGGCCGCCCTTGGCAAGCAGTTCTCCATGCGTGCCGCGCTCGGCCACCCTGCCGTCGTCGAGCACGATGATCTCGTCGGCATTGACCACCGTCGACAGGCGATGGGCGATGACGATGGCCGTGCGGTCGCGCGCGATGCGGTCCAGCGCCTCCTGGATCTCCCGCTCGGTGTGGCTGTCGAGCGCCGAGGTCGCCTCGTCCAGCACGAGGATCGGCGGCGACTTCAGGATCGCGCGGGCGATGGCGACGCGCTGCTTCTCGCCGCCGGAGAGCTTGAGGCCGCGCTCGCCGACCTCGGTCTCGTAGCCGGCCGGGCTGCGCTGGATGAAGTCGTGGATCTGGGCGAGGCCCGCCGCCTCCTCCACCTCCGCGTCGCTCGCCTCCCAGCGGCCGTAGCGGATGTTGTAGCGGATCGTGTCGTTGAACAGCACCGTGTCCTGCGGAACCATGCCGATGGCGCGGCGGAGCGAGGCCTGCGTGACCTCGCGGATGTCCTGTCCGTCCACGGTGATGCGCCCGCCGCTGATGTCGTAGAAGCGGAAGAGCAGGCGGGAGATGGTCGACTTGCCCGCGCCCGACGGGCCGACGATGGCCACCGACTTGCCCGCCGGCACCTCGAAGGAGACCCCCTTGAGGATCGGCCGCGCCGGGTCATAGGCGAAGGTGACGTCCTCGAAGCGGATGGTGCCGCCGGCGACCGTCAGGTCGGGGGCGCCCGGACGGTCGATGATCTCCGGATTGCGGCCGAGGATGGCGAACATCGCCTCGATGTCGGTCACCGCCTGCTTGATCTCGCGGTAGACCATGCCCATGAAGTTCAGCGGCTGGTAGAGCTGGATCATCATGGCGTTGATCATCACGAAATCGCCGACCGTGTTGCGGCCGCGGGTGATGTCGATGGCGCAGAGCACCATGGCGACCGTCATGCCGGCGGTGAAGATCGCCGCCTGTCCGGCATTGAGCACCGCCAGCGAGGTCAGAGCCTTGGTCGAGGCGTTCTCGTATTTCGCCATGGAGACGTCGTAGCGGGCCTTCTCGCGCGCCTCGGCCGAGAAATACTTCACCGTCTCGAAGTTCAGCAGCGAGTCGATCGCCTTGACGTTGGCGTTGGTGTCGCTGTCGTTCATGTCGCGGCGGATCGCGATCCGCCATTCCGTCGCGTAGTAGGTGAAGGCGAGATAGGCCGCGACCGTGACGACGATGACCACGACGTAGCGCCAGTCGAACATCCACAAGAGGATGCCGACGATCAGCGCCAGCTCCAGGATGGTCGGCATCAGCTGCAGGATGATCATCCTGACGATGGTCTCGATGGCGTTGCGCCCGCGCTCGAGGACGCGCGTCAGGCCGCCCGTCTTGCGCTCCAGGTGAAAGCGCAGCGACAGCCTGTGCATGTGCTCGAAGGTGAGGAGGGCGAGCCGCCGCACCGCGTGCATCGAGACCTTGGCGAAGAGCCCGTCGCGCATCTGCGTGACGAGCGCCATCAGGATTCGCGAGGCGCCATAGGCGAGGGTGAGGGCGAGGGGCGCGGCGAGGACGGCCGCCCACCAGCCAGCATCCGCCGCCTGCGGCGCCGCCAGCGCATCGGTCGCCCACTTGAAGGTGAAGGGCACGACCATGGTGACCACCTTGGCGATCACCAGGAGAACCATCGCCCAGGCCACGCGCCGCTTCAGGTCGGCGCGGTCGTGCGGCCAGATGAAGGGCCACAGGTGGAGAATCGTGCGCGACAGGGCGCCGCCGTCGGCGGAGACGGGCTTGCCGGCGCCGGCGGCGGCCGATGCATGGGGTGGAGACACGATGACGCGATCCTTGGGCCGACGCCTTGAGGGGAAGGCTTGTTTCCTGGAACCGATATAATCAGGAAATCCGTCCCGAGAACCCCTTGATCGCGGACTGCGATGCATGGCTGACCTCGGCCTCGCCTGCGTCTATGGTCGGGCAGACCTGAATCGCACCGCGTGCCCCGACCGCGGCACCTGCTTCCGGAGGCCATCCATGGCGACCGTCCGTTCCATCTGCGTCTATTGCGGCTCCGGCTCCGGCCATGACGGCGCCCACGAGAAGGCGGCGCGCGAGCTCGGCGCCGCCATGGCGAAGGCCGGCATCCGCCTCGTCTATGGCGGCGGCGGCATCGGCCTGATGGGCACGCTGGCGAAGGCGGTCGTCGACAACGGCGGCAAGGTTCTCGGCATCATCCCGGATTTCCTCAAGCGCAAGGAAATGCCGCTCGACGCCGTCATCGACGTGGTCACGGTGCCGGACATGCACACCCGCAAGATGCGGATGTTCACCGAGGCCGACGCCTTCGTGGCGCTGCCCGGCGGCATCGGCACCCTGGAGGAACTGGTCGAGCAGCTCACCTGGGCCCAGCTCGGCCGTCACGCCAAGCCGGTGGTGGTCGCCAATGTCGGCGGCTTCTGGGATCCGCTGCGCGTCCTTCTCGACCACATGAAGGATGAGGGCTTCATCCGGCCCGGTCTGGCCGTGAAATATTCCATCGTCGACGAGGTGAGGGACATCATCCCGACCATCCAGGCGCAGGTGGCGAAGCTGCCGCAGGAGGCGCTGGCGAAGGAGCACGACCCGGTGGTCATCGAGAAGATGTGAGGCGTTGAAGCGTTCAGAAGGGCCTTCCCTAGGCCTCCAACGCGGTGTTTGATCACAGCCATGGGTTCGCTCCTCGACAAGGCCATTCTCGCCGCCAGGCAACTCCCCGCGGAGGAGCAGGACGAGATCGCGCGTCTCGTTCTGGCGATCGTCGGAGAAGAGGCACCCATCGTCTCACTGTCCCGTGACGAAGAAGCATCTCTGCAGGCCTCCTTGGGTCAAGCCGCAGTTGATGAGTTCGCCACAGACGCGGACGTCGCCGAGATATGGCGCAAGCACGGCTTTTGAGTCTCGTCTTTACGCCGCGGGCGCTGGCGGAACTCGATGGCGTTCTCGGCCAGATCGGCGAGCAGTCTCCGATCGGCGCCATGCGGGTAAGGCGGCGCATCAAGGCCATTATCGCCATGCTCGCCCGGCATCCCCATGCCGGGCAGAAGACCAGCATTCCTGGGCTGCGCCGGATCGTCGTCACACCCTATCCGTACGTCGTCTTCTACCAGCCTCGGGAGCGTTCGGTGGTGATCATCGCCATTCGGCACGCGGCGCGCGATCCAGACACCATGCCGGGCGAGTGATGCCTCACACCCCCACCCCCTCCTTCACCAGCTTGTAGGTGATGGAATCCGTCAGGGCCTGGAAGCTGGCGTCGATGATGTTGGCCGAGACGCCCACCGTAGTCCAGGTGTCGCCGGCCCCGTCGCGGCTCTCGATCAGAACGCGCGTCACAGCGCCGGTGCCGCCGTTGAGGATGCGGACGCGGAAGTCGACCAGCTCCAGGTCCTCGATGAAGCGCTGGTAGCGGCCGAGATCCTTGCGCAGCGCCGCGTCGAGGGCGTTGACCGGTCCGTTGCCCTCGGCCGCCGAGATCAGCATCTCATCCCCCACCTTCACCTTCACGGTCGCCTCCGAGAAGGTCATGAGGTCGCCCGCGGCGTTGTAGCGGCGCTCCACGTTCACCTTGAACCGCTCCACCGTGAAGAAGGCCGGCACCTCGCCCATGATGCGCTTGGCCAGCAGGAAGAACGAGGCGTCCGCCCCCTCATAGGCATAACCGAGGCTCTCGCGCTCCTTCACCTCGTCGAGGATGCGGGCGACGCGCGGGTCGTCCTTGGCGACGGTGAGGCCGACGCGCTCCAGCTCGGCCAGCACGTTCGACTTGCCGGCCTGCTCCGAGACGAGCACGTGGCGGCGGTTGCCCACCGTCTCCGGCGGCACGTGCTCGTAGGTCTCGGGCTCCTTCAGCACGGCCGAGGCGTGGATGCCCG
>LNFH01000073.1 GCA_001464235.1 Rhizobiales bacterium Ga0077556
ATGCCGCGCCGAAGGCCGATGCTCGCAGCCGCGGCGTTGACGAAGGAGAGGACGCCGCGGGCCGGCATGTCGGCACCCCAGCCGATGCGGGCGGAGGTGTGGGAGACGGTTGCTCCGGGCACGCCGAGGTCGTCCAGCCAGCCGAGGCCGGAAATGCCCGCCTGCTCCCGGCCGATGCCGGCATCGTTGAGGATCATCGCCGAGACGCCCTTCGTCGCGCCGTACCAGGCGGCATAGACGGCGCCGTGGGAGGCGCAGACGGCGATGCGGCCGCGCGCCTCGGCGGTGAGGTGGGTGACGCTGTCGAGGACGATGGGCGGCGACATCAGAGGACCCGTTCGGCTGGCGCAGGGCCGCCGACTGTTCCAGCCCCGGCCCCTGCCGGCAATCGGCGGAGCCAAGCCGTTCGGCGGAGGCCAGTCATGCCCCCCTTCGCCTTGACACCTCCCGCACCGTCCCCACACTCGCGGCAACGACCCGCCAAGGGACGATCGGCCGGCGACAGACCGGCGACCGGGAGGACATGACATGACGGCTTCGGCCGGGCGCCCGGAGCGCCGCTACCACGTCCGCGAGGAGGACGTCCAAGGCTATCACCCCGCCAACCACACCGGCACGCTGAACCGCCGGCTGATCAGCCGCGAGACCGTGGGCGCTGAATCGGTGGAGATGCTGGTCGGCACCATCGAGAAGGGAAACGGTGCGCTCGCCCACGCCCATCCCGGCATCGACCAGATCTGCTACCTGCTGGAGGGTGCGGCCGAGGCCGAGGTGGACGGCCAGCGCTTCGCCATGAAGCCCGGCGATTCCTGCTTCTTTCCGGCCGGCATGGAGCACGTCTTCACGGTGACGAGCGAGACGCCGGTGCGCGTCCTCGTCATCTACACGCCGCCCTACGAAGAGAACCCGGACAGGGTCATCCGCCGCCGCTGACGGCGGCGCACACGCAGGTCCCGGGGAGGACACGCATGATCGATCGCAGAACGCTCATCGCCAGCGCCGCCGCCATGGCGGTCGCAGCACCCGCCCGCGCCGCCTGGCCGGAGCGGCCCATCACGCTGCTGGTGCCCTTCGCCGCCGGCAGCGGCACCGACACGGTGGCGCGCATCGTCGCCCAGCAGCTTGCCTCCCGCCTCGGCCAGGGCGTCGTGGTGGAGAACCGGGCGGGCGCCAACGGATCGGTGGCGGCGACCTTCGTCGCCCGCGCGCCGGCCGACGGCTACACGCTGTTCATGACCACCAACACCTCGCATTCGGCCAATCCGAGCCTGATGAAGTCCCTCACCTACGATCCGGTGAAGGACTTCTCTCCCGTAGCGCGGATGGGGAACCTGCCCTTCCTGCTGGTGGTCGACCCGAAGCTGCCGGTGACCTCGGTCCAAGAGCTCGTCGCCCATGCCAAGGCCAATCCGGGCAAGCTGACCTATGCCAGCGGCAATTCCACCGGCATCGTCGCCGGGGCCACCTTCGCGCGGCGCGCCGGCATCGACATCCTGCACGTGCCCTATCGCTCGACGCCTCCGGCCATCACCGACATCATCGGCGGCCGCATCTCCATGATGTTCGTCGACATCACGGCCTCGCTCAGCCAGATCAATGCGGGGTCGCTGAGGGCCCTCGCCGTCACGACGGCGGAGCGCTCCAAGCTGCTGCCGAACCTGCCCTCGATGCAGGAGGCGGGGGTGCCGGAGTTCGACATCACCTCGTGGAACGGCGTGTTCGGGCCGGCCGGCATGCCGCCGGAGGTCGTCCAGCGCCTCAACAGGGAGCTGGCGGCCATCGCCACCGATCCGGAGATCTCGAAGAAGCTCGCCGAGATCGGCTTCGACGCCTTCAGCCAGACGCCCGAGCAACTCGGCGCCTTCGTCCAGGCGCAGCTCGCCAACTGGGCGCGGATGATCAGGGACGCCGGCATCGAGCCGCAGTGACGTCGATGGATTTCTCGCTCACCGAGGACCAGCAGTCCCTGCGCGCGGCGGTGGAGCGCATCTGCGCGCGTTTTCCCGACGCCTACTGGCTGGATCGTGACACGAAGGGCGGCTTTCCCGACGACTTCCACGCGGCCTTCGCGGAGGCCGGCTTCCTCGGCGTCGCCATGCCCGAGGCCTATGGCGGCTCCGGCCTCGGCATCACGGAAGCGGCGATCATGATGGAGGCGATCGCGGCTTCGGGGGCCGGCATGTCCGGGGCCTCCGCCATCCACCTCAACATCTTCGGGCTCAACCCCGTGGTGGTGAAGGGGAGCGAGGAGCAGAAAGCGCGCATGTTGCCGCCCCTCATCCAGGGCCGCGAGAAGGCCTGTTTCGGCGTCACCGAGCCCGATGCCGGCCTCGACACGCTGAAGATCAAGACCCGCGCCGAGCGCCAGGGCGACGTCTATGTCGTCACCGGGCAGAAGATCTGGACCTCGACGGCGCAGGTCGCCGACAAGATCCTGCTGCTCGCCCGCACCACGCCGCTGTCGTTCTACACCACCCTCGACCGCGCCCATGTGGAGGTGCGCGAGATCGCCAAGATGGGCCGCAAGGCGGTGGATTCGAACCAGGTCTTCTTCGACCGCCTTCCTGTGCCGGCCGCCGACCTGATCGGCGAGGAGGGCCGCGGCTTCGACATCATCCTGCACGGGCTGAACCCGGAGCGCATCCTTATCGCTGCGGAGGCCATCGGTCTCGGCCGCGCGGCGCTGAAGCGGGCGACCACCTATGCCAAGGAGCGGCGCGTCTTCGACCGCGCCATCGGCCAGAACCAGGCGATCCAGCATCCGCTCGCGGTCGCCTGGGCGGAGCTCGAGGCGGCCGAGCTGATGATGCTGAAGGCCGCGACCCTCTATGACTGCGACGAGCCCTGCGGGCCCTATGCCAACGCCGCCAAATATCTCGCGGCGGAGGCCGGCTACCGGGCCTGCGAGACCGCGGTCATGACCTTGGGCGGCATGGGCTATGCCCGCGAGTTC
>LNFH01000074.1 GCA_001464235.1 Rhizobiales bacterium Ga0077556
GAGCGCCCCCTGTCGGGCCGGGTGCTCATCGACAACCGCGAGGTGGCGGGTCCCTCGGCCTTCGTGCCGCCGGAGCGGCGCGGGGTCGGCCTCGTGTTCCAGGATTTCGCGCTGTTCCCGCACCTGAGCAATCTCGCCAACGTCATGTTCGGCCTGAAGGCGCTGCCCAAGGCGGACGCGGAACGCGCGGCGCGGCTGGCGCTGAGCCGCGTCGGGCTCGCCGACCATGCCCTCGACTATCCCCACACCCTGTCGGGCGGCGAGCAGCAGCGCGTGGCTCTCGCCCGCGCCATCGCGCCGCGGCCGAGCATCCTTCTGATGGACGAGCCCTTCTCCGGCCTCGACAGCCGCCTGCGCGACGCGATCCGCGAGGAGACGCTGACGGTGATGCGGGAGACGCGGGCGACCTGCATCGTCGTCACCCATGATCCGGAGGAGGCGATGCGCATGGCCGACCGGATCGTGCTGATGCGCGAGGGCCGCATCGCGCAGATCGGCACGCCGCGCGACCTCTACCAGGCGCCCGCCGATCTCGACACCGCCCGGTTCTTCTCCGACGTCAACGAAGTGCCCGGCATCGTGCAGGGCGGTCGGCTGATCACCCCGGTGGGCTATTTTGCCGCGCCCGGCCTCGCCGACGGGGCTGCGGCCGTGGCGGCGATCCGGCCGCAGTCGATCCTGCCGAAGCCGGCCGGCATGTGCGTGCCCGGTCGGCTGGTTTCGCGGCGGTATCTCGGTGAAGTCGAGCTTCTGGAGATCGTGGTGCAGGGCATGGAGGCCCCGCTGAAGGCCCGCGTGCGCTCCGCCGAGGGGCTCAGCCCGGGCCGCGACATCGGCGTTGACGTTACCGCCTCCGAGGTTCTTGTTTTTGCCGCACCCGCCGCATAGTTTCCCACATCAACGGTCGTTCCAGGGCCGCACCAAACAATCGCGCCGCCCGCCGCGCTGCGGGACCCGGCGCCAAACGGTCAAGGAGTGAATCATGGGTACGTTTAGCGCCTGGCACTGGATTCTGGTCGCCATCGTGGTGCTGCTGCTGTTCGGCCGCGGCAAGATCTCGGAGTTCATGGGCGACGCCGCCAAGGGCATCAAGGCCTTCAAGAAGGGCCTCGCCGAGGAGGACAAGCCCGAGACGCCGCCGGTGGTGCCGGCCTCGACCATCGATCATCAGCCTGCGGCCGCCCCTTCGGCCCCGCCGGTCACGCCTGCGCCCGCGCCGTCCGCCACCACGTCGGAGCAGGCGCCCGCTTCGGCTCCCAAGGTCGGCTGACGCCCGTATTCGCGGAGCCGGGTGCGCTTCCTCCTGAGGCCCGCGCATGCGCGTGGACGGTGAATTGCCATGTTCGATCTGAGCTGGGGCGAAATTGCACTGATCGGCGTGGTCGCGCTGATCGTGATCGGCCCGAAGGAACTGCCCGGTGTCCTCAGGGGCATGGGGCAGGCGCTCTCCAAGCTGCGCCGCATGGCCTCGGACTTCCAGTACCAGTTCAACCAGGCCCTGCAGGAGGCCGAGGTCGACAAGGTGAAGTCCTCGATCAACAGCGTGACGGACGCGGTGAGCTCGACGCCCACCTCGACCTTCAACCCGATCGACTACGCCCGCGACCAGATCAAGTCGGCCGTCGACGACATCAAGGGCCAGCCGGCCGCCGGCACGATCGGGCCGCCGGCTCCCGATCCGCTGGCCCAGGCCGTGCCCGCGCCGCCGTCCTACACGGCCGACCCGCAGGCCATCCAGAACGCCTTCAAGCCGGCGCCGATCGAGCCCCCCTCCGCGTTCTCGGCGCCGGCGCCCGCCCAGGCGCCGGTCCTCGGGGCGGCTCCCGTCGATCCGCCGCCCGGCTTCATCGCTGCAACGCCTGCCCCCGTCGCGCCGCCCGCGCCCGTCGTGGCCGAGACGGCAGAGCCGGCGCCCCCCGCCGCCACCGGCGAGGGTGAGGGCGAGACTGAGAAGCCGAAGCGCTCCAGAAAGACCAAGGCATGACGTCCGTTCCCGCTCCCGAGGACAAGCTGAAGGCGGACGAGGACGCCATCGAGGCGTCCAAGGCGCCGCTGATGGAGCACCTGATCGAGCTGCGGTCGCGGCTCATCAAGGCCATGCTCGGTTTCGTCGTCTGCTTCATCTTCTCGTTCGCCTTCTCCAAGCAGATTTTCCAGATCCTGGTGCTGCCCTACGAGTGGGCCGCCGACTACCTGAAGATCCCGCGGCAGGAGGTGCGCCTCATCTACACGGCGCCGCTGGAATATTTCTTCACCCAGCTGAAGATCGGCATGTTCGGCGGCGCCTTCCTGGCGTTTCCGGTCATCGCCATCCAGCTCTACAAGTTCGTCGCCCCGGGCCTCTACAGCCACGAGAAGGACGCCTTCCGGCCCTATCTGATCTGGACGCCGATCTGCTTCTTCACCGGCGGCATCTTCGTGCTGGTCTTCGTCATGCGGGCGCTGATGCTGTTCTCGCTCGGCATGCAGCAGGCGCCGAGCGACACGGCCACCGCCATCCAGTATCTCGGCCGCGTCGAGGACTATCTCAGCCTCATCATGACGCTGATCTTCGCCTTCGGCATCTCCTTCCAGCTGCCGGTGATCATCGCCCTGCTGGGGCAGATCGGCGTGGTGGATACCGAGTTCCTGCGCACCAAGCGGCGCTATTTCATCGTCATCGCCTTCGTTCTCGCGGCCATCCTGACGCCTCCCGACGTGATCAGCCAGTTGTCGCTGGCAATTCCGCTCATCGGGCTCTACGAAGTCGGCATTCTCGTCGTCGCCCGCATGGAAAAGAAGCGCGCGGCCGAAAAGCGGGAAACCGACGGCGACGGCGACGGCGAGACCACGGCTCCCGCCTCCTGAGGCGGCGGGAGTTCATCGGGGTTTCGCCATCCGCACGTCGGGCAGACGCGAAGCGGGCCCTTGCGGAGAGATTTCATGTCCATCGTCGACAGCATCAGGACCACCGTTCTCGTTCCGGTTCACCGCGAGGGCTATCCCTTCATCGCGATCGCGGGCGTCGGCACGCTCCTGCTCGCCTGGTGGGGCGCCTGGCTGACCTGGCCGATGCTGGCGCTGACCGTCTGGGTCTTCTTCTTCTTCCGTGACCCGGTGCGCGTCACGCCGGCGCGCGACGGACTGGTCATTTCCCCCGCCGACGGGCGCGTCTCGCTCATCTCGCGCGTCACGCCGCCGGTCGAGCTCGGACTCGGGACCTCCTCGATGCTGCGCGTGTCGATCTTCATGTCGGTCTTCGACTGCCACGTGAACCGCGCGCCGATCGGCGGGACCATCGAGAAGATGGCCTATCGTCCCGGCAAGTTCGTCAATGCCGACCTCGACAAGGCTTCCGAGGACAACGAGCGCAACGGCCTCGTCATCCGCAACAGCTACGGCGTCTTCGGCGTGGTGCAGATCGCCGGCCTCATCGCCCGCCGGATCGTCTGGTGGGTGGGCGAGGGGCAGCCGCTGGCGACGGGCGAGCGCTTCGGCATGATCCGCTTCGGCTCGCGCGTCGACGTCTATTTCCCGGAAGGCGCCCAGCCGCTCGTCGCCGAGGGCCAGCGCGCCGTCGCCGGCGAGACGGTTCTGGCCGACATGGCCTCCGACGAGCCGCAGAGGATCGTCCGGATCGGCTGACGCGCCCCGCAATTCAGGCTAGGGTCCGCGCCATGTCATCGCTCTTCCAGCCCTTCACGCCGGATCGCAACGAACCGCCCCGGCGGCGGTTCCGACCGGTGCCCATGCGTCTCCTCATCCCCAACCTCATCACGCTGCTGGCGCTCTGCGCCGGTCTCAGCGCGATGCGGATGGCGCTGGAGGGCAAGTTCGACATCGCCGTCTATCTCGTGCTGCTGGCGGCGATCCTCGATTCCATGGACGGGCGCATCGCCCGGCTGCTGAAGGGGACGTCCAAATTCGGGGCCGAGCTCGACAGCCTCGCCGATTTCGTCAGCTTCGGCGCCGGTCCTGCGCTCATCCTCTATCTCTGGGGCATGAACCACGCAGGTCCCGTCGGCTGGATCGCCGTGCTGGTCTTCTCCATCTGCGGCGCCCTGAGGCTCGCGCGGTTCAACGTTCAGATCGAGGATCCGAATCGGCCGGCCTGGATGGCGAACTTCTTCACCGGCGTGCCGATTCCCGCAGGGGCGATCCTGCTGCTGCTGCCGATCTACCTGGACCGCAGCGGCCTTCCCAATCTTCTCAGCCCGCCGCTGGTGACGACCGCCTATACGATCGTCGTCGCATTGCTGATGGTGTCGAAAGTGCCCGTCTTCTCGGGGAAGAAGCTCGGGGCCCGGGTGCCGCGCGAAAGGGTGCTGCCGCTCTTCGTCGTGGCGATCGCCTTCGTCGCCCTGCTGTTCAGCTATCCCTGGGAAGTGCTGGCGGTGGGCTCCGTCGCCTACCTGATCTCGTTGCCGATCATCGCTCTGCAGGCGCGCAAGATGGCGCAGGCGGAAGAGGCGGCCACCGCGCCTCCGGCGCAGATCGATCCGCCGCCGGCGCCCTGATCAGCCGCGACGCCAGTCGGCGATGGCGGCGACCCGCTCGCAGAGGGCGGTCTCGGGAAAACGCTTGCGGAGGACGGCGAAGGCCTCGGCATCGGTCAGTTCACCGCGGCGGCCGAGGCTCGCCACCATCGGGTCGGCCTTGTCGGAGCGGCGGGCCGGGTCGGGCGTCGGGCGCATGAGGGTCTGCATCAGGTTCGTCTCCAGGGCGATCCGGCGCGGAGGGCTGACGGCCCCTCGGCAGGAACGTGTCCACACGGGATGCGATGCACGGCGAGCCGACAGTGTTCCCGGACGAGGTTAATACGCGGTAACCAGCCGCTGGTTCCGGCCGTGATCATGGGCGCGGTGCGTGATTCTCGCAGGCCTTCCTTTTGGTCGCTGCGGAGCGGTTTCTGCACAATTTCTGTGCTTGCGGCGGGGAGGGGTGGTGACCAAGATCGCGCCAGGCGGGGGTGATCTTGCAGATGCTGGCGGTTGCTGCACAGGGGGCGACAGAGGGGCCGTTCGCCTGGCGCTCCGCCGGTGCGCGGATGCAGAGGGCCTATGGCGCGGGGCGCCTGACGCTGGCCACGCGCGACGGCGCGACCGTCATCCGCGAATGCTATCAGGAAGCGGGGCTGCGCATCCGCATGCCGCGGGTCGAGCCCGGCGAGGCGCTCGAGGCGGTGGTGATCAACACGGCCGGCGGCATCACCGGCGGCGACCGCTTCATCCTCAACGTTGATGCGGCCCCCCGGACCCGGGCCGTCGTGACCACCCAGGCGGCGGAGAAGGTCTACCGGTCGTCCGGCGGCATCGGGCGATTCGACACGGCCATCACCATCGCTGACGGCGCCGACCTCGCCTGGCTGCCGCAGGAGGCGATCCTGTTCGAGGGATCGGCGCTGGAGCGGCGGCTCGACGTTGAGATGGCGACGGACGCGCGCCTGCTGGCGGTGGAGAGCGTCGTCTTCGGCCGGCTGGCGCGGGGCGAGCGGGTGGACCACGCCTATCTCTTCGACCGCGGGCGCATCCGGCGCGGCGGCCGTCTCATCTATGCCGAGGGCTTGAGACTCGAGGGCGGCATCGCCGCGGCGCTGTCGCGCCGCGCCTGTGGCGCCGGAGCGCAGGCCGCCGCCAGCCTCGTGCTGGTCGCGCCCGATGCGGAGGGGCGTCTCGATGCGGTGAGGGAGCTGATGGAGCCTCTCGCGGAGCGCGGCGTCGAGGCCGGCGTCAGCGCCTTCGACGGGCTCCTGTCGCTGCGCCTTCTGGCGCCCGACCCGTTTGCACTCCGCACCGCCCTGGTGAACATTCTGGAACTGCTGCGCGGGCCGATCCCGCGCGTCTGGTCCTGCTGAGGAAGGTCGATGAATCTCTCGCCGCGCGAAAAGGACAAGCTCCTCGTCTCCATGGCCGCCATGGTCGCCCGGCGGCGGCTGGAGCGGGGCGTCAAGCTCAACTACCCGGAGGCCATCGCGCTGATCACCGACTTCGTCGTCGAGGGCGCGCGGGACGGCCGGGCGGTCGCCGACCTGATGGAGGCGGGGGCCCATGTCGTCTCCCGCGACCAGGTCATGGACGGCATCGCCGAGATGATCCACGACATCCAGGTCGAGGCGACCTTTCCGGACGGCACGAAGCTCGTGACCGTCCACGAACCCATCCGCTGAACCCGCAAACAGGCCCGGCCCATGCGCT
>LNFH01000075.1 GCA_001464235.1 Rhizobiales bacterium Ga0077556
ATGACGCCGCCCATGTGGGCCGCGTGGCTGTTCTCGCCGAGGTCTTGCAGGGCAATACGCCGAAGGGCTCCGAGCCCGTTTGAGGGACCGTCCGCGATATCGTCTCCGCGTCACCGCGCGGCGCGCGGCGGGACGATAGCCGGATGGCGCGTGGGCAGCGGCGCCGTGTCCGACGCCATGCCCGGACCGGACCTTGGTGTCTCGAGCCCGCCGTCCCGTGGCCAGGAGCGACCGGGGATCGGGGCGCGGACGATGCGACCCCCGCAGTCCATGGAAGACCAGACCGACGGGAAGCCGAAGGATCGGGAGGCCGGCGCGAAGGCGGCGGACGCGTGTCGCAGGCACGGCGTCTCGGCTGAGAACTTCCCCGGCCCGATCCCGTCCCCGCAGCCATCTTCTGCGGCGGGCCTTGCACGCGCCTCCCGCCCCTCAGCCAGAGGTCATTGATCGATACGGACGCACAGCACGGCAAGCGACCTCACTTTCTTAAAACTCCGCTGACAAGGTCGTGCCGCTGAACGAGGCGAGCAATGGCCGATCTATCCCGATCCGACTGGCGCTTCCGGGCGCTGCCGATCCTGGCGGCGGCCTTCGTCTTTGCCGCGTGCTGCGCCGTCGTCGCGCTGAGCCTGTGGCGCGAAGCCGCGCTTCGCGACGCCGATCTGCGGAGCGCCGAGACCGATGTGGCCAACATGGCGCGGTCCATGATGCAACACGCCGAAGACACGCTGGAAGTGGCAGAGGCGACGCTCCTCGGCCTCGCCGGACGTCTTGAGCAACGCGGCACCGATGCACAGTCGGTGAACGCCGTGCAGTCGTTTCTCGATTCGCGGGCGACAAGCCTCGGCAGGATCCGGGGGCTGTTCGTCTACGATGCGGATGGCCGCTGGCTTGCGACCACCGAAAACGTCGACATCAGCGACCTGAACAACAGCGACCGCGCGTATTTCAGGCATCACCGGTCAAACGACGACCGGAAGACGTTCCTGGGTGATCCGGTTCGCAGCCGCTCCGGCGGCCAATGGATCATCACGGTCTCGAAGCGCTTCAACCGGCCTGACGGGGCCTTCGGCGGCGTCGTCCTGGCGACCGTCGATATCGCCTACTTCGTGCGCTACTTCGCCCAGTACGACATGGGTCCGAATGGTGCGATCGCGCTGCTCAAGGACAGCGGGATCCTGCTTGCGAGAACGAACGACGACGGCTCGCTCGTCGGACGCGACATGTCGGGGACCCCCCTCTTTCAGAAGGAGCTCCGGAACGCCCGGACGGCCCTCTATCATTTCACCTCGCCCCTCGACGGCATTCGGCGCATCAGCGCCTATCGGACGAGCGACCGCCATCCGCTGGTGGTGCTCGCAACCCAGTCGGAGACCGATGTGCTCGCGCGCTGGCGATCGGGTGCCATCTTTCGCGGGTTGATCGTCATCGTCCTGGTCGTCGGCCTGCTGGTGGTCGGCTTCCACCTCGTCCAGCAGCTGGAATCCCGGCAGAAGATGGCCCTGCTCCTCGCGGCGAAGGAGGCCGACTTTCGACTACTGGCCGAAAGCTCCAGCGACATGGTCACGCGCATCGGCCTCGACGAGACACTGCTCTATGTCTCGCCGTCGGCCTTGACCGTCGTTGGCTGGGACGCCGGTCGGCTGACAGGAACCTCCGCCCTCGCGGGTGTGCACCGTGACGACCTTGCGCGCGTCAAGGCCGTCGTCTCGCAGATCAAATCCGGAGCGACGGAGGAGACGCGCATCCTGTGCCGTGCGCGACACCGCGAACGCGGGACCGTCTGGCTCGAATCGACCTTGCGCGTCACCCGGGACTCCGCATCGGGAGCGATCGACGGCGTCGTGGCCATCACGCGCGACATGACCGAACAGACCGATCTGCAAGCCAGACTGGCGGATATGGCGGCTACCGATGCCCTGACCCGGCTCCCCAACCGCCGGACCTTCGAAGACCGCTTCAAGGCCGAATGGGACCTGGGGGCCGCAGGCAGGACCGGCCTGTCCGTCATCATGATCGACGTGGACCACTTCAAGGCCTTCAACGACACCTACGGCCACGATGCCGGCGACCGCTGCCTCGAGGCTGTGGCGGAAGCGCTCACGTCGGTGGTCCATCGCCCCCGGGATCTCGTCGCGCGCTACGGCGGCGAGGAATTCGTGGTGCTGCTGCCCGACACCGACGCCATCGGATGCGAAACGGTGGCCCACCAGCTCCATGCCGCTGTCCAGGCGCTGCGCATCCCTCACGTTCAAACACCGCCCCACTACCGTGTCAGCATCAGCCTCGGGGGCGCCACCACCATCCCGGGGACGACGGAGACTGCCGCCGCGCTGCTCAAATCGGCGGATGCAGCCCTCTACGTCGCCAAGCGGGCGGGCCGCAATCAGGTCTCCATGAACTCTCGCCTGGGATGTGCGGCGTAGCCAGCCCGGGCTCGGCCCTTGCCGAGGCCGGTTGATGAACCGTCGGCGCCCGATCGGTCCCGCAGCTTGACGGACGCCACTGAACCGCATTTCCGTGCAACGGCGGCAGGGCCGCGCCGGAGCGACCATGAAGGCTAGCGACACCATCTATTCGGCTCTCCGCCGGCGGCTGATGACCGGCCACTACGCTCCGGGATCTCAACTCAAGGAGGCGGAGATTGCGGCCGAGTTCGATCTCAGCCGCACGCCCGTGCGTGCTGCCCTCTCTCAGCTGGTTGCGCAGGGGCTCCTGGTCGCCGAGGCCAACCGCGGGGTCTTCGTCGCGGAATGGACCGAGCGGGATCTGCAGGAGGTTTTCAGCCTGCGCCGCCTGCTCGAGGCCAACGCCGCGGGTCTGGCCGCCCAGCGCAGGACCGATGAGCAGCTCGCGACCATCATCGCGGTGCAGGCGCGGATGGCGAAAGCCGCCTCAAAGACCGGACCCGACGCAACGGCAGAAGTGCAATCTGCAAACAATGCCTTCCACCGGGCCATCTTGACCGCATCCGCCTCCCCTCGCCTCATCGGGATCTGCGACAGCCTTGTGGATACGCCGATGATTATCGGCTCGTTCTATCTCTACGATCGGGCCGAGCTCGCGCGCAGCCTCCAGCAGCACGACGAAATCGTCCGCGCAATCGCGCAAAAGGACTTCGAATATGCGGTTTCGGCCATGTCACTCCACCTGAAGTCGACGTTCGAGACCTATATGTCGAAGCGCCGCGCGGCTGGCGCGTAGCACATCGATCGCGCACATCGTCGATGCAGCGCCAGGCGTCCCAAGGCTGCCGCGTGAGCCACCCCTGCGCTCAGGCCCTTGACACAACCCCCTTGATTGTATTTTTTTTGTACCGTGCAGGTAGCTTGGCGTCGCGAAACGACACCTCACCGCCTGCCGCCAGAGGCCAATCCCGACCGTCTGCGGCCTAACTGTCAGAAGGCGGCGTCAGCAGCACGCGCGCACTCACTCTTTTCCCCGGGAACGAGCCGGTGATCCACAGGCCCGGTGCAGACGGGCGAACAAGACAAGCCTGAACGACCAGGGAGAAAACCAATGCTGACCCGCAGAACCGTCCTCGGCGCCTTCGGCGCTGCCGTCGGCGCCCCTCGTCTGGCTGGAGCGCAAGAGCGCTATCCGGCTCGCCCGATCCGGATGCTGGTGGCCTTTCCCGCCGGCGGCTCGGCTGACATCAACGCACGGATCGTCGCGCAGCAGCTGGCGATCGAGCTTGGCGGCTCGGTCGTGATCGAGAACCGCGGCGGCGCCGGCGGCAATCTGGGAGCCATCGCGGCGGCACAGGCCGCCCCTGACGGCTACACGTTCTTCTACGCGACGTCGGCCATCGCCCTCGCCCGCTCGGTTTACCGCAATCCCGGCTTCGTCCCCGAACGCGACTTCGTTCCGGTATCGCTGACGGCCACGATCCCGCTGGTCCTGGTGGCGTCCAAGTCGGTGCCTGCCAACAATGCGCAGGAGTTTCTCGCCTGGTTGAAGGCCAACCCGCAGGCCGCGAACTATGCCTCATCCGGAAAGGGCGCGTTGCTGCACCTTGCGGCAGAGTTGTTCCTGACCGAAACCGGGACCAAGGCGACCCACGTTCCCTATCGCGGCAGCGCGCCGGCGGTGAACGACCTGCTCGGCAACTCCGTGCATTTCATGTTCCTGCCGGTCAACGAGATCGCGTCTCACATCCAGTCGGGTAGCCTCAAGGCAATCGCCGTGACCCACAGCGACCGGGTCCCGCAGTTGCCCGACGTTCCGACCGTGCGCGAAGGTTTCGGCCTGACCTCGATGGACATCGGCGCGTGGCAGGGACTTGCCCTGCCCGCCCATACGCCGGCTCCGGTGATCGAGCGGATCTCGACCGCACTGGCCAAGACGCTGCGCGCGCCGGACACGGTGAAGCGGTTGACCGAGACCGGATCGATCATCCTGGGCGGCAGCGCAGAGGACTATCGCAAATATATCGCGGCGGAGGCGGAGCGCTGGGCAAAGGTCTGCCGCGATGCCGGCATCAGCCCGGAATGACGGCCGCGCGCCGGGCGTGAACGGTCCTCGAGTATCTTCGTTCTGATCGGATGGGTTCATGACGACTGTTGCTATCGTCGGCTTCGGCGAAGTCGGCCGATGCTATGCCGAGGCTTTCGCGGCTAACGGCATCGCGATCGCGGGCATCGCCGAGCCACGGCTTTCAGGCGTCGGTGACGAACTCGCCCGGAAGCTCAGCCTCGCGGTCCACGGCGACATCGGTCCTTGGATCGGCGAACCGGACGTCGTTCTGTCGGCGGTGTCCGGCGGCGCCGCTCTGTCGGTCGCCAAATCATGTGCGGCCCACATGCATGCAGGGTCGTGCCTCGCCGACCTGTCCACGGCGACGCCCGAGGCGATGCGGGAGGCAGCAGCCGTCGCGGCCCATGCAGGGATCGGGTTCATCGACGTTGCCATCATGGGCGGCATCACCCTGGGCGGGGCCAGGACACCCCTCCTCTGCGCGGGTTCCGGCATGGAGCCGTTCGTGGCGCTGATGCGCTCGCTCGGAGCGCCTGTTCGCATCGTGCAGGACGGCAAGGCGGGGGACGCGGTGCGGCTCAAGCTTCTGCGCAGTATCTTCGCCAAGGGGATGGAGGGCCTCGCCGTCGAATGCCTCGTGCTGGCCGAGAGCATGGGGCTGCGAAAGCAGCTCTACGACAATCTGGCCGACATCAACGAGGCCGATCTGTCGGCCTTCCTCGACATGCTCGTGCGCACCCACGTCATTCACGCGGCGCGGCGTCTGCACGAGGTCGAGAACGCCTCCAGGCAGCTGCGCGAGGCAGGGTTTGACTCCCTCGTGACCGACGGCGTGGCGGCCTTGTTCAAGCGGTCCGTCGAGGGGTTGGCGGGGTTCACGCCTTCGCCGGACGTCACCGTCCTGCAGGCGCTCGACGCGCTGGCCCGGACGGCCCGGATACCTGCCACCGCCGAGACTTCGTCATTCGAAGTCCCCATGACTCCCGCACGTTCGAAAGCCTGACCATGAAGCTCACCAAAGCCAGCCGCGACATCGTCGTTCCGCCGGTCCTGTCCGACAGTCACCGCGATGCCCTGATGGGTCTTGCAACGCCTCTTCTGAGTGACAACATGGACCGGCTTGCGGGTGTCGTGGGCCTGAACCGGTACAACGGCCGCGGCAAAATGGTCGGCACCGCCCTCACCATCAAGACACGTCCCGGCGACAACCTGTTCGTCTATCACGCGATGACGCTGATGAAGCCCGGCCATGTGCTCGTGATCGATGCCGGTGGCGACACGACCAATGCCATCCTCGGCGACATCATGAAGACATTCTGCCAAGAGCGCGGAGGGGCTGGCTTTGTCGTCAACGGCGCCATTCGCGATGCCGGGGAGTTCGCCGCATCGGATTTCCCCTGCTACGCCGTTGGGGTAAGCCATCGCGGTCCCTACAAGTCGGGCCCGGGATACATCGGAGTTCCGGTGAACATTGGTGGCCAGGTGATCCAGCCGGGCGACATCGTGGTCGGCGACGAGGACGGTATCGTCGCTTTTTCGCCCGCACAGACCGACGACCTGATCCAACGGGCCACCGCGAAACGCGAGCTCGAGCAGTCGATGCTCGCCGAGATCGCCGCATCCCGCCGGCCGGCCTGGCTCTATGGCGAACTGGAGAAATTGGGGTTCGACCTGCAGCCGTAGGGTCGTCGACGGGCGATCCCCGGGGTCCTCGGCAGGGATCAGGTTCCGCTCGCCGGCCAGGGGTCCATGCCGCTCTTGCGCCGCGCGACAGACCGGCACGGCCACCGGCCCCGCTCCGGGCCTTGAAAACGTGCGCGGGCACGGTTGCGAACCGCTGTGAGCCTCGCGCCACGAGCGATCGCCCATCGGCGCCTGTCGAACATTCCCTGAAGTCTGCCGTCAATGCCATGGTCCTGTCACACGAGGCACCGACACATCGTGCCGACAGGAGCATTCGCCACCATGGACTATTTCAAGCGCTTCAACTTCTTGTTCGCCACCCCCGCCTTCGACGAGGGCGACCTGGAGGGCCAGAGGTTCCACCAGATCGTCGGAGAGATCGAGCGATCCGGTTTCGAGGTGGTCAAGGCGCCCAAGCTCGAGGATGCCGAGATCGCCGTGCAGACCGATGCGGCCATCGGCTGCATGGTGGTCGACTGGGGCAAGAAGGGGTTGGAGGGCCGCACCTCCGCGCTGATCAACCTGATGCGCCGCCGGGGCCTCGACTTCCCCATCATCCTCCTGATCCGCCGCAGGCGCTTCGAGGACCTGCCGGTCGAGGTGCTCGACTTCATCGACGGCTATGTCTTCCTGTCCGAGGAGACACCCGCCTTCATCGCCAAGAACCTCATCAGCCGGCTGAAGCAATATGCCGAGACGCTGAAGACGCCGTTCTTCGGCCAGCTCGTCGACTACGCCGAGGAGGGCAATCAGCTGTGGACCTGCCCCGGCCACAACGGCGGCGTCTTCTACAGCCGCAGCCCGGTCGGGCGGGTGTTCATGGAACATCTCGGCGAGGCGGTGTTCCGCGACGACCTCGACAATTCCGTGCTCGATCTCGGCGACCTCCTGACCCACGAGGGTCCCGCTCTCCATGCGCAGAAGGAGGCGGCGAAGATCTTCGGCGCGGAGAAGACCTATTTCGTGCTCAACGGCACCTCGTCGTCCAACAAGATCGCGCTCGGCGCGCTGGTCACCGACGGCGATCTCGTCCTGTTCGACCGCAACAACCACAAGGCCGCCCACCACGGCGCGCTGATGATGGCCGGCGGCATCCCGGTCTATGTGCCCACCGCGCGCAACGCCTGGGGCCTGATCGGGCCGATGTGCCACGACGCCTTCGACGAGGCCGCCCTGCGCGAGCGCATCCGCACCCATCCCCTGGTGAAGGATCCCGAGGCCTGGCAGAAGCCGCGGCCGTTCCGCGTGGCGGTGGTCGAGCAGTGCACCTACGACGGCACGATCCACAATGCCGAGATGATCCTGAAGCGGATCGGGCATCTGTGCGACTACATCCTGTTCGACGAGGCCTGGGCGGGCTTCATGAAGTTCCACCCGCTCTATGCCGGCCGCTTCGCCATGGGCCTCGGCGACCTCGGGCCGGACGCGCCCGGCATCATCGCCACCCAGTCGACGCACAAGCAGCTCGCGAGCTTCAGCCAGGCGTCCCAGATCCACATGAAGGATCGGCACATCAAGGGCCAGAAGCGCCGCGTCGAGCATCGCCGCTTCAACGAGAGCTTCATGCAGCACGCCTCGACCTCGCCCTTCTACCCGCTGTTCGCCTCGCTCGACGTCGGCGCGCAGATGATGAAGGGCCGTTCCGGCGTGGTGCTGTGGGACGACACGATCCGGCTCGGCATCGAACTGCGCAAGAAGATCCGCGCCGTCCGGCGCGAGTTCGAGGAGAAGGAGCAGCGCCCCGAGCGACGCTGGTTCTTCGAGCCCTTCGTGCCGGACCGGGTCTCGATCCCGGATGCGGCGCGCGAGGGTGCGTCCCACGACGTCGCCTGGGAATCGGTCAGCACCGACCAGCTCGTCTCCAATCCGTCCTACTGGGAGCTGGCGCCCGGTGCGGGCTGGCACGGCTTTCCGGACATGGCGCCCGGCTTCGCCATGACGGACCCGAACAAGCTGACGCTGCTGACGCCCGGCTTCGACCGCGCGACCGGCCGCTACGAAGACCACGGCATCCCCGCCCCCATCGTCGCGCAGTTCCTGCGCGAGAACCGCATCGTGCCGGAGAAGAATGACCTCAACTCGCTGCTCTTCCTGCTCACGCCCGGCGTCGAGGCCAGCAAGGCCGGCACGCTGGTGAGCGGGCTCGTCGCCTTCAAGAAGCTGCACGACGACAACGTCACGCTGGAGGAAGCCATCCCAGAATTCTTCCGCCGGCGTCCGCAGCGCTACCAGGGGGTACGCCTCCGCGACCTGTGCGCCGACATGCACCGCTTCTTCCGACAGGCCGACGTCAGTGGCCTGCAGGCGCGGCAGTTTTCGCTCGACCACCTGCCCGACATGGCCATGTCGCCGCACGATGCCGCCCGCTGTCTCGTGCGCAACGACGTCGACTACCTGCCGATCGACCAGATCGAGGGCCGTGTCGCGACGACGCCCTTCGTGGTCTATCCTCCGGGCATCGCGACCGTCGTGCCGGGCGAGCGGCTGACCGAAAAGGCGAAGCCGATGATCGACTATCTGAAGATGTTCGAGACCTGCTTCAACACGTTCCCCGGCTTCGAGGTCGAGATCCAGGGCGTCTACCGCGAGATCGACGAGGCCGGGCGCATCCGCCTGCACACCTACGTCGCGGCGGAATGATCGCCATGGACGCCCCCCTGTCGATCACGGTCCGCCCCTCCCGCGACACCGACGTCGAGGACATGCTGACGATCTACCGCCGCCACATCCGGCGCGGCGTCGAGGAAGGCGTCGATGACGCCGAGACGCCCGATCCCGACGATCTCCGCGAGCGGCGCAAGAACCTGAAGAACAGGCGCTATCCGCACCTTGCGGCCATCGTCGACGGTCGCGTGGTGGGCTATGCCTATGTCGTGCTCTTCCGCAAGCGGCCGGCCTATCGCTACGCGGTGAAGCACTCGATATACGTGCATCACGACCACCTCGGGCGTGGCATCGGGCGGGCGCTGCTGAAGGAGCTGATCGACGCCTGCGCCGCCGCCGGGTTCCGGCAGATGATCGGCTATGTCGATGCCGACAACGCGGCGTCACTCGGCCTCCACGATTCCTTCGGCTTCAACCGGGTCGCCCACCTGCCTGGCGTCGCCTATCGCTACGGTCGCTGGGCCGACAGCATCATGGTCCAGCGCTCGCTCGGACCCGGAACGACCACGCCGCCGCCGCCATTGCCCCTCTCCCATCGCTAGGCGCACGCCGCGCGTAAGGCCAACTGTCGCGACGTTTGGCAGGCGCGCGTCGGCGGCCACGCACGTTGACACCTCAGATCCAGGTCCACATAATTGCCTCTTGGACAACAAGTTGCATGATGATGTGGTCTGGAACCGTCGAACATCTCCACAGCTGCCCGCGTGCCTTTCTTCCCATGGGGGCCTTCGAGACGCTCACCCTGATCAAGGGTGAAGGGATCGAGGGCGATCGCTATCGCGCCGGGACCGGCTTTTATTCGGACCGTCCCGAGGAAGGACGTCAGGTCACGCTCTTCGAGATCGAGACGCTCGTGGCCCTCGCGCGCGACTACGGAATCCGCATGGCGCCGGCCGACCACCGTCGCAACATCACGACACGGGGCGCGCCGCTCAACCATCTCGTCGGCAAGGTCTTCCGGGTCGGCGAGGTCGTGCTGGAGGGAACGCGTCTCAGCACGCCCTGCAGGCACATCGAGCAGATCACCGGCCAGGAGGTGTTCACCCCGATGCTGCACCGCTCCGGTCTCCATGCCCGGATCCTGACGGGCGGGATTGTCCGCATCGGCGACGTGATGACGGGCGACTGATCATGGTGCGTCCCAATCATCGCGTGACGACGGTCGTCAGCGACATCACGCGCGAGAACAGCGCGATCCTCACGTTCACACTGATGGACCCGGACGGCTGGGCCCTGCCGCCCTTTCAGGCCGGAGCCCATATCGACGTCCACCTGCCGAACGGGGCTGTCCGCCAGTATTCCCTCTGCGGGGATCCCGCCGATAGGCAGCACTACCGTCTCGCGGTGCAGCGGGAGGCGAACGGCCGCGGCGGCTCGGTCCTGCTCCACGACACGGTGAGGGTCGGCGACACGCTGCTCGTGTCGCTGCCGCGCAATCATTTTCCCCTCGCCCCCTCCGCAGGGCGCCATGTGCTCATCGGTGGAGGGATCGGCCTCACGCCGATCATGGCCATGGCGGAAACCCTGCGCCGCAGGGGCGATGCCTTCGCAATCCATGCCTGCGTGCGCTCACGCGCCGACATGCCTTTCCGGGGCTGGCTGGAGCCGCTCGAGCGGCAAGGCCTCGCGAGGATCCATGGAAGCCGCGATGCGGACGGGGCTCGCCTGGACATCGCCGATCTCGTGCGCGCCCTCCCCGAGGACGCCCACGTCTACTGCTGCGGGCCGACCCGGATGATCGAGGCCGTGCTGGCGGCGGGTGCCGGCAGGCCCGAAGACAGCGTCCATGTGGAGCATTTCGGCAGTGCGCGAATCCCGCCCGGGGGCGAGGCCTTCACGGTCGATCTCGCGCGCTCGAAGCGCAGCATTCCGGTCGCGGCCGGCATGACCATCGTCGAGGCCTTGCGCGAGGCCGGCGTCGAGATCGACGCGTCATGCGAGGGTGGGGCGTGCCTGACCTGCAAGACCCGCTATCTCGACGGCGTGCCGATCCACCGCGACCTCGTGATGAAGCCGGCGGAGCGCCGCGAGTTCATGACGCCGTGCGTCTCCGGCTGCGCCAGCGAGAGGCTCGTGCTCGACCTCTGAGGGACTAGCGGTCCTTGGCGACGCCGTCGCGGGCGATGACGATGAGCACCTCGCACCTGTCGGGGCCGAGGCGCCGCAGCCTGTGCTTCAGATGCCCTTCGAAGCGCATGCTGTCGCCGGTCTCCAGGACGATCGTGTGATCGGCGAAGGCGATCTCGACCATGCCGTTCAGGACATAGATCATCTCGTCCCCCGCATGTTCGCCGATGTCGCGGTCGCCGCGGTCGCCCGGCTCCATGATGAAGGCGGAGAGATGGTGCTGCCCGTCGTCCTGGAACAGCGCCTGGTAGGCATGCTCGTCGCCGCCGGCCCCATAGGGCACGCGCTCAGCCTGCCGGACCACGGTGATCGCCGAGCGCTCGACCGTGTCGCCGAACAGGCGGCTGAGATCGACGCCGAAAGCGTCCGCGAGCTTCATCAACGTCGTGATCGAGGGTGTCTTCGCCTGGCGCTCCAGGCGCGAGAGATAGCCCTTGTCGAGCCCGGTGGCGGCCGCGAGCTGGTCCAGCGTCATCCCGGCGCGGGTGCGCAGCGACCGGATGCGCGCGGCGATGCCCTGCATGCGTGCCGCCGTGGCCTGCTTGTCAGCGAGCCGGGACGGTGCCGCGGCCCCCTGGTGCGTCTTCGGCGATTTCAATGTCGATGCCACGGAAGTCTGACGTCCCTGTTGCTCAATGGACAACTATTTGCCTAAACTCGTCCACCTATTTCGAGGAGGGCTTAATGAAGCGTCGCGACATGCTCAAGTTCGGAGTTGCCGGAGGAGCCGCGGCGGTCGCGGCCCCCGCCCTCGCCCAGGGCCAGCCGACGATCCGCTGGCGCATGCAGTCGAGTTTCCCGAAGTCGCTCGACACCGTCTTCGGCGGCGCCACCACGATCGCCCAGAAGGTCTCGAAGCTCACCGACGGCAAGTTCGAGATCCAGGTCTTCTCGGCCGGCGAGATCGTCGGTCCGCTGCAGGTCCTCGACGCGGTCCAGATCGGCACGATCGAAGCCGGCCACACCGCCGGGTTCTACTATATCGGCAAGATGCCCGCCCTCGTTTTCGACACCGGCGTGCCCTTCGGCCTGACGCCGCGCCAGCACAATGCCTGGATGCGCTATGGCGGCGGGCTGGAGCTGATGCGCGACCTCTACAAGCAGTTCAACGTCGTCCAGATTCCATGCGGCAATACCGGTGCCCAGATGGGTGGCTGGTTCCGCAAGGAGATCAAGACGGTCGACGACCTCAAGGGCCTGCGCATGCGCGCCGCCGGCTTCCTCGGCTCCGTCTTCTCCAAGCTCGGCGTCGTCGTGCAGCAGATCCCGGCGGGCGACGTCTATCCGGCTCTCGAGCGCGGCACGCTGGACGCGGTCGAGTGGGTCGGCCCTTACGACGACGAGAAGCTCGGCTTCCACAAGGTGGCGAACAACTACTACGCCCCCGGCGTGATGGAGCTCGGGGCCTCGCTCTGCTTCATCGGCAACGAGGCGAAGATGCGCGAGCTGCCGGCGCAATATCGCGAGGCGCTGGAGGCCGCCTGTGCCGAGGCCAATCTCGACATGCTGGCCAAATACGACGCCTACAACATCCAGGCCCTGCGTCGCCTGCTCGCTGCCAACGTCCAGCTGCGCTTCTGGTCCAACGACATCATGAAGGCGCTGCAGACGGCCACCGCCGAGGCCATGCAGGAATTCTCGGCGAGAGACGCCAACTTCGCGCGGGTCCATCAGCAGTGGAAGGCCTTCCGCGACGACCAGGTCCTGTGGAGCGCGGTCAATGACGGCGCGGCGGAGCGCTTCCTCGCCGCCAATCGCGGCTGACCGGGGCGCGACCGTGATCCGGCTCCACGACCATCCGCTCTCGGGCAACGGCCACAAGGTCCGCCTGCTGCTGTCCATGCTCGGGCTGCCGCACGAGCACGTCTTCAGGGACGTGCCGAGCGGCCGGCCGCAGCAGGAGCCGGAATTCGCCGCGCTCAATCCCCTGTTGCAGATCCCGATCCTCGAGGATGGCGCGACGGTGATCTGGGACAGCCAGGCGATCCTCGTCTATCTCGCCCGCCGCTATGGGCCGGACTGGTTTCCGCTGGAGCCGGAGCCGGCCGCGCGCGTCATGCAGTGGCTGTCCTTCGCGACGAACGAGATCAACAACAGCCTGCAGCAGGCGCGCCTCTACTATCTGCTCGGCGAGCACATCGACATCGACCTGATGACCCGGCGAGGCCTGCGGGTGCTGACCATCCTCGATCGAGAACTGGCGGAGCGCCCTTGGCTGGCGGCCGACAGGGCGACGATCGCGGATCTGGCCTGCTATCCCTATGTCGGCCTGTCGCGGCAGGGCAAACTGCCGCTGGACGATTTCCGCCATGTCGTTGCGTGGATGGACCGGATCGAAGGACTCCCGGGCTACATTGCCATGCCAGGCTTGCTGGGCACGCCGGCTAGACCCTGAAACCGGATGGAAGCCCCACGAGGCGCGATTGCGGGTCACGGACCGCCCTCGCCTGCTGCAGGATCCCGCGCACGGGAGCGACGGAACGCAGGGCTGGCGCGGCGGCGGCGTGTCCTGCGGGCCCATCGGGTCGAAAGGCTGCCGGTCTTGTGGCCCGGGTTCATGCCGGCGCCCGCGGATGAGGCGGGCGCCATCCGGCGGTCGCTGCAAAATCCGGGACCTGGGAAAGATCTGGCGCTCCCTACGGGATTCGAACCCGTGTACCCAACGTGAAAGGCTGGTGTCCTAGGCCTCTAGACGAAGGGAGCGAACCGCATGGCGGCGGCGGGCGTTATAGGGGTGTTCCCCGCCGCCATCAAGCGCTCCGGCGGAAATTCAGCTCGCCTTGATCGAATTGTCCCGGACGACCTCTCCCCAGATCCGCATCTGGTCGGCGAAGAAGGTCCTCAGCGCGTCCGGACCGGTCGTCAGGAGCTTGATCTGCTGGGTTTCCGTCAGTTGGCGGGCCGTGGCGGGCTCGCGGAAGGCGGCGGTCAGCGCCTGCTGGAAGCGTGCGACGATCGGTCCCGGCGTGCCTGCGGGCGCGAAGACGCCCCACCAGGCCTCGGCCTCGAATCCGGCGAATCCGCTCTCGGCCACCGTCGGCACGTCCGGCAGGGTCGCGGCCCTCTGGGCGCCGGTCTGGGCGATGGGGCGGAGCGTGCCGGCGGTCAGGTGGGACGCCAGCACAGCGACGGAGGCGATGGACAGCGGCACGTGGCCGCCGAGCGCGTCGTTGATGAGCGGTCCGCCGCCGCGATAGGGGATGTGGTTGAAGCTGGTGCCGGCGCGCTTGGCCAGCAGCGTCATCGCGAGATGGCCGAGGCTGCCGTTGCCGATGGTGCCGTAGGGCACGCCCCCTGCCCGCTCCTTGCCGGCCTGGATCACCTCCGCGAGCGTCCTGTAAGGCTGCGAGGGGTGGGTGACGATGACCATCGGCGCGGTGCCGATCAGCATCACCGGATCGAGGTCCTTCACCGAGTCGAACGGCATGTTCGGCAGGAGCGACGGATTCACCGCATGCGTGTCGAAGACGAAGAGCCAGGTGTTGCCGTCGGGCGGCGCCTTGGCGACGGCATTGGCGCCGACGCTGCCGCCGGCCCCCGCCCGGTTCTCGACGATCACCGCGGTGCCGAGGCTGCGCTCCAGCACCGGCTGGGCGAGGCGCGCCAGCGCATCCACCGAGCCGCCGGGCGGAAACGGCGCGACGATTCGGATCGTGCCGGAGGGCCAGGACTGCGCCCGCACGACGGCGGGGGCGAGCGGCGCGAGCAAGGCTGCCGCGGCGAGGCCGCGGCGCGTCAGGGTGGGCATTGGCGTTCTCCCGGTCGATGTGACGGCGGAGGCGTCGAGGCCTCCGCCCGTCCGGGAGTATAGGGCAAGGTCAGGGAATGCGAAGGACCCAGCCCGGCTGGATGAG
>LNFH01000076.1 GCA_001464235.1 Rhizobiales bacterium Ga0077556
GTCGCGCCGTTGGCGAGCGGTCCGTAGACGATGTAGCTGTGGCCGGTGACCCAGCCCACATCCGCGGTGCACCAGTAGATGTCTCCGTCCTTGTAGTCGAAGACGTATTGGTGGGTCATCGAGGCATAGACGAGATAGCCGCCGGTCGAGTGCAGCACGCCTTTCGGCTTGCCCGTCGAGCCCGAGGTGTAGAGGATGAACAGGGGATCCTCGGCGTTCATCTCCTCCGGCGGGCACTCGTCCGGCACGGTGGCGGCGAGGTCGGCATAGTAGTGGTCGCGGCCCGCCGTCATGGCGATGGGCGATCCCGTGCGCTTCACCACGACGACGCTCTTCTTCTCCACGGCGGCGTCGACATTGACCTTCAGCGGCACCTTGCGGCCACCGCGCAGACCCTCGTCGGCGGTGATGACGACGGAGGTCGCGGCATCCTCGATGCGGCCGGCGAGGCTGTCGGGGGAGAAGCCGCCGAAGACGATGGAATGGACGGCGCCGATGCGGGTGCAGGCGAGCATGGCATAGGCCGCCTCGGGGATCATCGGCAGGTAGATCGTGACGCGGTCGCCCTTCTTCACGCCCTGGCTCTTCAGGACGTTGGCCCATTTCATGACCTGGGCATGAAGCTGCCGGTAGGTGATCTTCGCGTCGTCCTTGGGGTCGTCACCCTCCCAGATGATCGCCACCTGGTCGCCGCGCTTGGCGAGGTGCCGGTCGACGCAGTTGTAGGAGACGTTGGTCGTGCCGTCCTCGAACCAGCGGATCGACACGTTGTGCGGGTCGTAGGAGGTGTTCTTCACCCGCGTATAGGGCTTCATCCAGTCGATGCGCTTGCCGTGCTCGCCCCAGAAGGCCTCCGGAGCCTTCACCGAGGCCTCGTACATGGCCTTGTACTTGGCATCGTCCACATAGGCGCGCGACGCCCAGTCCGCGCTGACCGGATAGAGCTTGTCCGACATGGCTGTCCCCTCTCACGGCCGCCGGCGGGATCGGGCCGGCGACGCTGTCGTTTCCCCGGGATGCGGCCTTGGTCCGGCCGCTTGTCCCCTCATCGCGCCCGACCATACGTCGGCGGCTGCCGACGGCTCAAGCCGGGGTTGTCTCACACTTTGGTCGCCCGCGCGGGGCTGGCGCTTCGGCCGAATTGACCCCGCTCCGGCCGCCGCCGAATGTGGCCGCCCCTCACGCCGCCCGGATGACCCGCCATGACCGCCGCCCTCGACACCATCCTCAGCGACGCCGCCCGGGCCGGCGAGGTTCCCGGCGTGGTCGCCATGGTGGCGAACCGCGACGGCCTTCTCTACGCCGGCGGCTTCGGCACCCGGCGCATCGGCGCCGACGCGCCCATGACCCCCGACACGGTGGCCTGGATCGCCTCCATGACCAAGGCGATCACCACGGTGGCGCTCCTGCAGCTCGTCGAGGAGGGCAGGGTCGACCTCGACGCGCCGGCCGCGACCTATGCGCCGGAGATCGGCGAGGCGGCCCTGCTGCACGATTTCGACGCCGAGGGCCGTCCGCTGACCCGCACGCCGGCGCAGCCCGTGACGGTGCGCCACCTCCTGACCCATACCGCCGGCTACACCTACGACTTCGCCTCCTCGGCCCTGCGCAAATACATGAAGGCGACGGGCCTGCCCGCCACCAACACCGGCAAGCTTGCGTCCCTCGGTGCGCCGCTGGTGGGCGAACCGGGCGAGGCCTTCATCTACGGCATCTCCACCGACTGGGCCGGCCGGATCGTCGAGATCGTCACGGGACAGCCGCTGGAGACCGTCTTCCGCGAGCGCATCACCGGGCCGCTCGGCATGGCCGACACCATGTTTCGCCTCGGCGAGGGCCAGATGGCGCGGCGCGCCACGGTCCACGGCGTCACCGAGGACGGCACCTATGTGCCGACCGAGATGGTGGTGGTGCAGGAGCCGGAATTCGCCTCCGGCGGCGGCGGGCTCTATGCGACGGCCGGAGACTACCTGACCTTCCTGCGCATGATCCTCGCCGGCGGCACGCTCGATGGTGAGCGCATCCTCGGCGCGAAGAGCATCGCCGGGCTGATGACCGACCAGATCCCGCAGCTCTCGGTGCCGGCCCTCGGCCTGATGTCGCCCATGGGGCTCAGGAGCGCCGATTTCTTCCGCGGCCGGCCCACGGGCTGGACCCTCGGCTTCCAGCAGAACCGCGAGCCGACCCCCGAGGGCCGGCCGGCCGGATCGCTGTCCTGGGCGGGGTTCGCCAACACCTTCTACTGGATCGACCCGAAGACCGGCCTCGCCGGCGTCTTCATCACGCAGATCGTGCCCTTCTTCGACCCGCGGGCGATCAGGGTGTTCCGGGCCTTCGAGACGGAAGTTTATCGGGGGCTCTGAGGGCGCAGGGTCCGGGGGATCAGCGCAGGATCCGCCCGCGCCAGATGCCGAGCACCACATTGGCGGTCGACACCGCCAGCAGCATCCACATGGTCCTCGCTTCGCCGGGGGCGATCGATTCCGCCAGCGTCGCCGGGTCGAGCCGGCCTGCCAGCGCCTCGGCGCTCTGCCGGCCGAGGTCCTGCAGCGGTCCGGCGACGTGCAGGCCGCCGGCGAAGACCAGGATGCCCGAGGCGGCCTTGGCCCAGACCCAGCCGGCATTATGGAAGGCGGGTGTGACGGACAGGGACAGGAGGCCGGGCGCCAGGGTCAGCAGCAGCGAGGGAAACAGCACCCAGGTCGTGATCTCCGCCATCGCGCCGCGCATCAGCGCGAAGCTCTTCAGGTCCGAGGGTGGCGGCGCCAGATGGTCGAGCACGAGGAGGCAGGCGAGCGCTCCCATGAGCCCGATCGCCCCCATCGTGTGGCCGAATTTGAGCAGCCGTTGCATGGGCGGGAGAGCTAGCGCCCGCGGGCGCTTCGTCCAGTCCGGGCCATCCCCGTTGTCGCGGACGACGCGCGTCATCGTGGACGGCGGTGCCAGGCCCGACGCAGCCAGATCATGCGGGACGCCGAAGTCCCCCTCTCCGCGCGCAGCGCGGGGAGGGGGAGGGTGAGGCCTTCAGCCCCGCACCCCTACTCCGCCGCCTTCGGCAGCTCGACGCCCGCCTCGCGCAGCACCTCTTCCGTGTCCTGCCCGAGCCGCGGCGGCGACAGGCGGGTGGAGGCGGGGGAGGCCGCGTAGTTCACCGGGTGCTTCATGTCCACCCAGGTATAGCCGTCCGGATGGGCGTGCCGCTGGAAGAACCCGACCGCCTTGAGGTGCGGGTCCTCCATCAGGTCGTCGAAGCGGTTGATCGGCGCGAAGGGAATGGCCTTCTCGCTCAGCACCCTCTCCCAGTCCGCATTGGTGCGGGTCGCCACCATCGCGTCCATCATGGAATAGAGTTCCTGGATGTTCCGCATCCGCGCCTCGTAGCTCGAGAACTTCGGATCGGAGACGAGCTCCGGCCGGCCCGCCAGGGCGAAGAAGTCCGACCAGTTGCGATCGCTGTAGGGGACGATGCCGATCCAGCCGTCCTTCGACTTGTAGGGCCGCCGGTCGGGATTGTGGATGCGGCCGTAGCCGAAGCCGGTGCCGGCGGGCGCCGGGTCGTAGACGTGGCCGTAGAGGTTCTCGTGCATGACGAAATGCGTGTAGCACTCGAACATCGGCACCTCGACGAACTGCCCCTCGCCGGTGCGCTGCTTGTGGAACAGGGCGGCGAGAACCGCCTGCACCATGAACAGGCCCACCGTCTTGTCGGCGGCGAGGGTGGGCAGGTAGCGCGGCGCCGGATTGCCATCGACGCGCGGCAGGATGTCGGCGCCGCCAGAGACGCCCTGGATCAGGTCGTCATAGGCGGGCCGGCCGGCATAGGGACCATCGGCGCCGAAGCCCGCGGCGTGGATGTAGATGAGGTCCGGCAGCCGGGCCTTGAGGCTGTCGTAGTCCATCTTCAGGCGGGCGGCCGTATCCATCCGCATGTTCGAGCAGACGACGTCGCAGGTGCGGGCGAGGGCGATGCAGGCCTCCTGGTCCTCACGCCGCTTGAGGTCGAGGGCCACCGACTTCTTGTTCTTGTTGTACATCATGTAGAGCGGGCCCATGCCCGGGCCCGCCGCCTCGGGCCAGGCGCCCGGCTTGCGCATGATGTCGCCGCCGTCGGCCGGGCTCTCGACCTTGATCACCTCGGCGCCCATGTCGCCGAGCAGCATGGTCGCGTAGGGCCCGAGGATGACCGAGGTCAGGTCGAGGATACGGATGCCGGCGAGAGGGCCATGCGGCGCGGAAGACTTTGACATGGGTCGAGCCTCGGGGAGGGACGAAACGGCGTTTCGCCCATGATAGCGGGCCTGCGGACCGATGCGAAGCCTCGCCGCGGCGGGAGAGTCCGCCGCGCCGTGCAGGGCCTTCAGGGGTCGATGCCGCCCATGCGGCAGACGATCGCCCATTCCGCGTCCTTTACCGGCTGGACCGAGAGCCGCGACAGCTTCAGGAGGGCCATCTCGGCCAGCGCCGGCTCGTGCTTCACCGCCTCGAGGCTGACCGGCGTCCTCAGCGGCTTCACCGCCTTGATGTCGACCACCACCCAGGGCTCGCCCGCCTCCGCCGTCGGGTCCGGATAGGCCTCGCGGATCACCTCGACGACGCCGACGATCTCCTTGCCCTCGTTGGAATGGTAGAAGAAGCCGCGGTCACCGGCCTTCATGCGCATCAGGTTGAGCTTGGCGGCGTGGTTGCGCACGCCGTCCCAGAACGTTCCCGTCTCGCCCGCCGCCACCTGCTGGTCCCAGGACCACTTGAAGGGCTCGGA
>LNFH01000077.1 GCA_001464235.1 Rhizobiales bacterium Ga0077556
CTGGAGGTGCGGCACCTCATCGTCTGTCACGGCGATGCGCGCGAGATGCGCGATGCGCCGGACGGTCGCCTGATCGACGGACATGCGGAATTCACCCGTTGGAACGAAAAATGCGGATCGCGCCTCTTAGCATCAGGCCGTTTCGCGCCGCAATGGTAACACGGGAAAGCGCCGCGAGGCGCATCGGCGAGGGAGGCAGCGGACCATGATCGATGACGAGACGATTCTTGGCGTGATCGAGACCCTCGCCGCCCGCCATGGCGCGACCAGCCGCATCGCCATGTTCGGCGGCACGGCGGTGCTGCTCGGCGGCAACATGGTGGCGGCCCTGTCACCGCGCGGCCTGCTGCTGCGCGTCGGCGGCGATCGGCACGATGCCGCCCTCGCCCGCCCGGGCACCCGGCCGATGGAGGTGCGCGGCAATTCCATGAGGGGCTATCTCTACGTCGATCCGGCGGGGCTCGACTCGGCCAGCCTCCACGAATGGGCGCAGATGGCCGTGGACCATGTGGCGGGCCTTCCCGCCAAGGCGGCGCGCCGCGAGCGCGGCCCGCGCAGGATGGTCGAAGACTGAGGGCTCGCCGTCAGCCGCCGGCTTTGGGCGGGTCGCGATCCGGGCGCATCAGGCGCGGCAGGTCGCTCAGGCGGAAGCGGAGGATGGAGCGCGCGGGAATTCCGGCGTCGCGGCGGGCAAAGCGCGCGGCGGCCTCCACCACCACCGCCTGGTGCTCGGCGACGAACTTTTCACGCAGCGCACGGGCCGCCTCGGCGCCGCCCTGGCGGATCACCCTCGGCGGCGCGGTGATGAAGGACTGGACCTCCGCCTCCGGAGCGCCTGCCTTCTCCCGTGCCGCATAGAGGGCGGCATTGGCCTTGAGCTCGGCCTGATCCGCGACGACGGACTTCGAGAAAAGGTCTCGCTGCTCGCTCATGGGGGTCTCCGGTGGAAGGGGAGCCGCCAAATTACCCGCCGGGGGCGGCCCGGACGAGCCGAACCATTCGTTAACCTTGACGTGGTGGTGGCCCGGCACTTCCACCGATCTTCGCCCTTGGGCTTGTCCACAAGCGCGGGATAGAACACTTGACAGGACCCGTGCCCACTTTGCTCCCGGACCCGTTCCCATGTGCACCGACCACCCCCCGCAGGCCCCTGCGTCACCCTCGCGGAGCGACATCGAGGAAGGCGACCGGCTGCTGCCGCGCTTCGGCAGCGACGGTCTGATCACGGCGGTGACCAGCGATGCGCAGACGGGAGACCTCCTCATGGTGGCGCACATGAACGCCGAGGCGTTGCGCCTGACGGTCGAGACCGGCGAGGCCCATTACTGGTCGCGTTCCCGCCAGGTGATCTGGCACAAGGGCGACACCTCCGGGCAGATCCAGACCGTCGTCGAGATGCGCGTCGACTGCGACCAGGACGCCGTCTGGCTGAAGGTGAAGGTCGGTGGTGACGGCGGTTCCTGCCACACCGGCCGCAGAACCTGCTTCTACCGCGCCGTTCCCACCGGCGGTCCCCTGGAGGAGGTGCGGCTCGTGCCCCGCGACGCCGAGCGCCTCCGCCCGGCCTTCGGCTGACCCATGCTGTCGTTGCGCCGCCGTCGCCGGCCGGAAACCGACCCCACTGATTTCGCGGAGAGCGCCGCCACGCCGCCGCCGCGCCCCGTCATCGGGCTGGCGCTCGGCGGCGGCGCCGCCCGCGGGCTCGCCCATATCGGCATCATCCGCGCCCTGGTGCGGGCCGGCTACGAGCCGGACGTGATCGCCGGCACCTCCATCGGCGCGGCGGTCGGCGGTCTCTACGCGGCCGGCAAGCTCGACGCCTTCACCGACTGGGCGCTGGCGCTGAAGCGGCGGGACGTGATCGGCCTCGTCGACATCGCCATCTCCGGCGGCGGCCTCATGGGCGGATCGCGGCTCGCCCAGTTGCTGGAGCGAGAGATCGGCGAGACTCGCATCGAGACGCTGCCGATCAGCTTCGCGGCGGTGGCGACGGAAATCGGCACCGGCCACGAAATCTGGCTGACACGCGGCCGCCTGATGACGGCGCTGCGCGCCTCCTACGCCCTCCCCGGCATCCTGCCGCCGGTGCGGGTCGGCGGCCGCTGGCTGATGGACGGCGCCCTCTCCAATCCCGTCCCGGTGTCGGTCACCCGCGCTCTCGGCGCCCGGCTCGTCATCGCGGTCAGTCTCAACGCCGATGCCCTCGGCCGCTCCACCGTCATCCAGGACCACGGCACCAGTCCGGAGGACGAGGCGCTGCCGCTGGTCGAGCGGCGTCCGCGCGTCAGGGCGGTGGTGGATCTCGGAAAGGGCATCGGGCGCGGCCTCGGCCGCGGCATCGGGCGGGCGCTGGCGCGGCCGCTGCGCGCCACCATGTCCCTCGACCTCGAACCCGGCCGCATCGATCCGCGCCTCGCGGTGGCCCGCGCGCCCGGTATCCCCACCGTCATGGCCAAGGCCTTCAACGCCACCCAGGAGCGCATCGCCCGCCAGCGCCTCGCCGGCGACCCGCCCAACATCCTCATCGGTCCGCGGCTGTCGAAGATCGGCCTGTTCGAGTTCCACCGCGCCGCCGAGGCCATCGCGCTGGGCGAAGAGGCCACCGAGCGGCTGCTGCCCGACCTCGCCGAGGCGATGAAGGCTGTGAGCTGACCCCTCAGGCGTTCATCACATAGTCCTTGAGCGCGTTGGCCTCGCTCTCGATCTCGGCGAGCCGGCGCTTCACCACGTCGCCGATGGAGATGATGCCGACGAGGCGCCCACCCTCCACCACGGGGAGGTGGCGGAACTTGCCGTCGGTCATGCTCTCCATGAGCTGGCCGAGGGAATCCTGCTCCGAACAGGTCACGACCCTGCGCGTCATCGTCTCGGCCACCGAGCGGTCGAGGGCGCCCGCACCGTGCTCGGAGAGGGAGCGGACGATGTCGCGCTCGGACAGGATGCCGGCGACCGAATGGCCCGCACCCGTCACCACGACGGCGCCGATCCGCTTCTCCGCCAGCATGTGCGTGGCGACCGCCAGCGTCGCGTCGGGGGCGATGGTGGCGACCGCCCTGCCCTTGGCGTCCAGAATGCTCTTCACGTTCATGATCTGCCTCCGGTCGCGGAGGGACGCCCGTCGCGGGCCGCCCCGCCTTGTCATGCTCCGGTCGCCCGGAACCGAAGTATTCGCCCCGGGCGGAGGGAAGACAAGACGGCAGGAGTGCAGTGCAACAGGCCTCAGGCGGCGGGCACGGGATCGAAGAAGCGGAAGAGCAACAGTCCTGCGGCGAAGCCCGCGAGATGAGCCTGCCAGGCGATCTGCCCCTCGAAACCCGGCATCGGCAGGTTGATGGCGCCGAACGCCACGTTGACCGCGATCCACACGGCGATCATTCCCATCACGGGACCGTTGCGGACCATGGCGGCGAGACCGAGCGCCGGCACCTGGTAGGCGCCATCCCCTCCCGCCCGCATCGCCCCGAGCGGTCCTCCGGCCTGGAAGATGAAGCGCAGCGCCGCCGCGGTGAAGCCGGAGACCGCCGCCGAGGCGCCGATCACCGGCACGAAGGCGGTTCCGACCGCGGCGAGGTGGCCGAGCGCGCCGGCCGCCGCCGTCACCGCGAAGAACAGGAGGCTGCGCATCGTGCCGAAGCGGCGCGCCACCGCGGAGCCGAAGACGGTGAGCCAGAGCACGTTGACGACGAGATGGGTCCAGTCGGCGTGGAGGAAGGCGTAGCTCACGAAGGTCCAGGCATCGCCCGCGGCCCCGCCGGGAAACCAGGTGCCTGCCAGCGAGGTCTCGAAGCGCGCGGGAATGAAGGCGAAGGCGAGGAGGACCTCGCGGTCGGCGTCGTCGCCCAGCAGGAACACCCTGACGGCGTGGATGACGATCATGGCCAGGCAGAGCGCGGTGACGACGCCGGGAATGTTGAGGATCGGTTCGCGTTCGGACAAGGAGGACTGCCGGCATCGCCTGAGGGACGGTCTCACTAGAGCCAAGCCCGCCCCCCTGTCGAGAGCGGCATCCCGTCAGGATCGCCGGCGCGCGGACAAAAAAAGGGGGAGATCTTGCGATCTCCCCCGGCGGGAACGTGGGGAATGGCGAACCATTCCCGATTGGTCACGTCTCCATCTCCTCGTGTCCCCAGGAGAATGCCTCGAAGTGGTGCGGTCGGCCGGGAGTCACACCGGCGTCCCGAATTCGTGGAACGCACAAACCGAAACACGAGCGCCGGCCCTCCGGCAATCGAAACCCTCGCTTAACCCTAACGCGGAAACGCTCTGTTAACCCTGCGCTCCCCGCCATCCCATGGCACGGCCGCTGCTCCCTTCCCCAGGACACATCGCATTCCGTCCCGGATCGGCACAGACGAGACCCGCACCATGAACAATGCCGCCAGCAGCACCCTCTTCGCCTACTGGGACCAGCTGCGCGCCGGCCGGCCCGCGCCCGACCGAACCGAGGTCGATCCGCGCGCCATCGCCCCCATCCTCGGCGACACCTTCATCCTGGAGGCGGGCCGCGAGGGCACCCTCTCCTATCGTCTGGCGGGCTCCCGGGCCTGCGCCCTCTTCGCGGGGGAACTGAAGGGTTCGGGCTTCCTCGACGCCTTCACCCCCGAGGCGCGCGGCACCCTCCTGCGCACCCTCGGCGATGCGCTGGCCGCCCCCGCCGGCCTGATGGCGAGCCTGACCGCCACCAGCGTTGCCGGGCGCACCGTCGCCCTCGAGGCGGTCATGATGCCGCTGGTCCATCGGGGCCGGCTCGGCGGCCGCCTCATCGGCGCCATCAGCGCCGGCGAGCCTCCCTACTGGATCGGCCGGGACGAGATCGCCCGCATCGACCTGGACGCCGTCCGCCTGCTCTGGCCGCGCTGGCAGGGGGCCGCCGCGCTCGCCGCCGACGCCCCGGTCCAGCCCGCGCCGACGGCCCTTTCCGCCCGGCCGGCGCTGCGTCTCATTCACGGCGGGAATGTGGCCTGAGGGCGGGTTCTGCAACACTGCGTTAACGCTCACCCGTTAATCTTTGGCGGATCGTCCTCCAACCCCGCCAATCATGTCAGCGCTCGCGAAAGTCCTGTCCGCACCTTCGTCGGAAGAGAACCGTCGCTTCCAGCGCGTGCGGGTGGACGTCCTCGGCCGCTTCATGCTGTCGGACCGGCGCGAATTTCCCTGCCAGGTCGTGGACATGTCGCCCGGCGGCGCCGCCATCGTGGCGCCGGTAGTCGGCAAGCTCGGCGAGCGGGTCATCGCCTATCTCGACCATATCGGCCGCATCGAGGGCATGATCGTCCGTGTCACCGAGACCGGCTTCTCGATGACCATCGAGGCCTCGCTCCGCAAGCGCGACAAGCTCGCCGACCAGCTCACCTGGCTCGCCAACCGCCAGATCCTCGGCCTGCCCGAGGACCGCCGGCACGAGCGCGTCATCCCGCGCAACCCCTTCACCACCATCACCACGCCGCTCGGCGAGAAGGTGCCGGTGCGGGTCCTCGACATCTCGCTCTCCGGCGCCGCCATCGGCGGAGCGGAGGACCTGAAGCCCGGCGACATCGTCCAGATCTCCCGCACCATGGCGCGCGTCGTGCGCGTGCTGGAGCGCGGCGTCGCCATCGAGTTCTCCGGCCAGCAGCCCATCGACACGATCCTGGCCCTCGGCCAGGAGCTCGGCGCCGACCTCAAGGCGAACGCCGAACCGGTGATGATCGCCCGCTGACGTCCGAAGGCGCCGCCGGCGCCTCTTTCCGATGCGTCACCGCTCCCGCCCCGACCTGCCCCAGAGACACCCGCTGCGGACGTGCTGAAACGCCCGTTAACGGCATGCGGTCGGACCGCCCCCATCCGTTCACACTTGCCGCCATCGCCTGGGCCCGCCGTCAACGCCCTGGCAAGTCCCGGCGCACGTGCGACCAGGTTTTATCGTTCCGTTGCAGGCACTTGGCCTCTCGCGTTGAATCACCCGCTGAACCCTCAGGGTAACTCCACGCCCCGTTAAACTGAACGAACCCTCTCGCAAAAGCGTCGCCTTTCACCGATCGGTTTCAGCGCACCGCAAAATCGGCCTGCCAGTGTCCAGCCAACGACGGAGGGACACGTCATGAACGGTCGCAGGACCTGGTGGCCAGGGGTGAAGATGAAGGGTGCGGCGCTGGCCGCGCTGGTGCTCGGCCTCGTAGCAACGATGCCGGCGGCGAGCGCGGAGCCGGGCGACCGCCACGCCTTTCTGACGGAACAGGGCGCGACCACCGCCCCCATCGGCTGGCGTCAGTTCTGCCGGGACTTCCCCGCCGACTGCCGGACCGGTCCTCTGGCGACCGACCTCATCCGCGCCGACCGCCATGCCTGGGCGACGCTGATCCGCATCAACGCCCATGTGAACACCGCCATCGAGCCGGTCACCGACCTGGAGCAATACGGGACGGACGAGCGCTGGACCTATCCGACCTCGGGACGCGGCGACTGCGAGGACTACGTGCTCCTCAAGAAGAAGCTCCTGGTCGAGGCCGGCTTTCCGGCCAGCGCCCTGCTGATCACCGTGGTGCGCGACCGCCAGGGCGACGGCCACGCCATCCTCACCGTTCGGACCGACCGGGGCGACTACGTCCTCGACAACGAGACGAGCGACATCCGCCTGTGGAACCAGACCGGCTACCGCTTCATCAAGCGGCAGGCCACCCAAGATCCCAATCAGTGGGTGACGATCGGGCCGGGCCGCGCGCCCGCCGCCGTCGCCACCCGCTAGCACGGAGTTTCGCGTCCTCGGTCACGTCCCACCCCTCCCCGTCCCCAGACCGGGTTCGCGAACAGACGGCCGGTACCTCAGAACGAGGGCCGGCCGTCACCTTTTTCAAGGGACGCAATGTCAGGCCGGGACGCCCCTGGCCGCCCAGGCTACCGCCTGCTCGATGCGGTCGTTGCCCCAGAACAGTTCGCCGTCGGCGGTGACGATGCTCGGCGCGCCGAACAGGCCCTTCGCCTTCGCCTCCTCGGTGGTGGCGCGCAACGCCTGCTTCACCGCATCGGAGCCCGCCGCGATCAAGGCCGTCGCCGGCTCGACGCCTGCCGCCTTCAGCGCCCGGCCCAGCACCTCGGCGTCGGTGATGGACAGGCCCTCCCCGAATTCCAGCCGGTAGAGCTCCCGCGAGAAGGCAGCGCGCTTGCCGTCGTCCGGCAGCGACGTGGCGATCCGTGCGGCGGTCAGGCCGTTCTGCGGAAACGGATCGGGCTTCTGGAACGGCAGGCCGAGATCGGCGGTGATCCGCTCGAGATCCCGCCACATGTTCCGCCCCTTGGCAGGGATCAGGTTGAACGGCGAGGTCGTCCATCCCGCTTCGGCGAAGATCGGCCCCAGCAGGAAGGGGCGCCAGCGCACCGTGACGCCCGCCTTGCCCGCGACCTCCTCCACCCGCATCGCGGCGGGATAGGAATAGGTCGAGGCGAATTCGTAGAAGAAGTCGGCAGTGGCCATGGCGCTCAGCCGACCGGCTTGAGGCCGGCCTTGAAGCGCCGTGCATTGTTCACATAGCTCGCGGCGGAGAGCTTCAGCCGCGCGATGGCGGCCTCGTCGAGGGTCCGCACGGCGCGCGCCGGCGAGCCGACGATCAGCGAGTTGTCGGGGAACTCCTTGCCCTCGGTGACCAGCGAATTGGCGCCCACCAGGCAGTTGTTCCCGATCTTGGCGTTGTTCAGGATGGTCGAGCCCATGCCGATCAGCGTGTTGTCGCCGATCGTGCAGCCGTGGAGGATCACCTTGTGCCCGATCGTACAGCCGGTCCCGATCGTCATCGGCGCGCCGGGATCGGTGTGCAGCATGCACATTTCCTGGATGTTGGTGCCGTCCCCGATGGCGATCAGCTCGTTGTCGCCGCGGATCACCGCGCCGAACCAGATGCCGACGTCTGCGCCGATCGTCACCTTGCCGATGACATGGGCGTCGGGCGCCACGAAGAAGCGATCGCCCTCCGGCAGGACCGGCTGGATTCCGTCGATGGCATAGAGGGGCATGGCGTTCTCCGCGTGTGGGCCCGAATCTATCGCACCCCCCGCCGGCCTTGAGAAGTCGGCGGAACGGGCGGGCCGGTCACGGCGCCCGGCGGAAATCCATCACCCAGTTGGTCTCGAAGGTGGCGCCGCCATCGGCGGAGAAAGCCTGTTCCCAGCGCGCCGACTGGTCGGTGATGCCGGACCAGAGGAAGCGCACCCTGACGGGCCGGTCCTGCCAGGTGTCGTCGCCGAGGAAGGTGCCGACGCCGTCCGCGAAGCGGCCGTGGACCGGCTCGCCGATCGCGGCCTCGCGGGAATCGAGCCACCAGATCGACCATTGCCGCCGGGCCGCGTCGAAGGCCCGGATGCTCAGCGCCCGGTAGCTGCCGCCGGGCAGGTGCAGCACGTTGTCGTCGACGTTCCCCGCCCCGCCGAGCACGGGCAGCGCCGCGCATGTGCCGCCGAACTCCTCCCAGACCGTGTCCGCCGACAGGCGCCGGCGCAGCCGCCGGTGATGCACCGTCCAGGTGCCCATCAGGAAATCGAAGTCGCGGCGGCCGTCGCGCGGCTCTGCCGCGTCCACCGTGCTGATCCCGCTCTCGGTCATGGCTCACTCCCGTTCCTGTGACGGAACGAGGCTGCACCCGGGCGGTGTCAGGACATGTCAGGTGGTTTGCGGCCTCACAGGCCGAGTGTCAGCAGCATCATGGTGAGCACGCGGCCCGACATGAGGCTCCAGAACAGCGCGATGAGGGTGGCGAGGAAGACGAACTCGAAGCGCCGGTTCTCGATGCGGCGACCGCGGATCGTGTTGCGCACGATGATGGCCGGGGCGGCGAAGGCGAGGAAGGGAACGGCGAGGACCGCCGTGGCGCCGCCGCCCTGCAGCAGGCGGAAGGAGGCGGGCTTGGCCGCCAGCGCCCGGTAGATCGCCACCAGGAGGCCCGACATGGCGAAGCCGAGCGCGAGCGAGTGGAAGAGCTGGAGGCTGAGCAGGGACATGACGCGGAACCCGACCGGACGCGAGGGCCACCTGCCCCCGTGCCAATCGGTACCGCGTCGTTAGGGTTCTGTTAAGAGGTCGGCCGGACTTCCTTAAGGAAGGGTTAACCGCACCCCCTGGCCGCTCAACCCTCTTCGAGGTCGATGTCGAGGATCGAGATGGTGACGGTGTAGGAGGTCTCGCCCTCGTCCACGTCCTTGTAGAGCGTGCCGATCTGCTCGTCGCCGATCATCACCTCGACCATCTCCTTGCGCCGCATGTTCGGCTGCAGCTTGATCGCCTGGTTGCCGAACTTGCGGCGCAGGTAGTCCTGAATCTTGGTGATCTCGGTGCGGTCCACGGCCGATCTCCTGTGTGTCGCTGGATGCGCCGTGTGCCATGGCCGGGGGGATGAAGTCAAAGCGGACGCCCGCCCGGCCCGCCCCTGTGGACGGGCCGGCGCCCCCGGTCAGCCGCCGGCGGAGCGGCGGGCGGGGATGACGATCTCCGGGGTCTCGCAGAGGTTCTGCCGGGCGAGCGTCACGGTATCGGTGTCCTCGGGGTCGAAGCCGGCGCGCACGTCGAAGAGGCAGTTGCCGCTACGCGGCACGCGGCCGGTATAGACGTCGCCGGGCTCCATCATCCAGACGCCGAGCAGGTCGCCCTGCGGGCGCCGCGCCCCGGCCGGGGAGACCCGGAGGACGGCGACGCGGGTGTCGGTGCGGTTGACCACCCGGAACAGCGCCACGCCCTCCCGGGTCGGCAGGGCGGGACGCTCGGCGGCGGCGTCCACCGCCGTCACCTCGATCTTCTCCTGGGCGCAGAAGTCGTGGTCGAGGCGGACGAACTCCTGGCCGAGGGCGAAGGTGATGCGCACGTCGTAGCGGCAGTCGGTGCCGTTGACGCGCCAGCGCATCCAGACCCGCGGATTCAGCGTCTCGCGGCCGAGGCGGTTCGGGCCCCAGGTGCTGGAGCCCGAGGGCGTGAACTGGATCACCAGGGCCTTCACGTCGGTCTTGTTCTCGAAGGCCAGCGACACCTGCCGGCTGCGCGCGGGGGCGGCCTGCCCCATGGGCCGGTTCATCAGCTGGTCGATCTCCTGGCCGACGGTGGGGCCGCCGGGCGTCGTGCGGCGATGGGCGTCGGGGACCTGCGACAGCGCCCTGTCGATCTCCTGGCCGATGGAGGGCGGCACGCCGGGAACCGTCTGCGCCGCGGCCATGCCGGCGGGCAGAAGGGCGGCGAGCGCGAGCGCGGCGGAGGTCAGGCGGCGGTTCTGGCAGGTCATGGCGGGGGTCCCCTTTATTGAGTGCCCCTCCTCTAGGGGTCCCGCACTGCCCCGCGGTGGCGGCTGGCGGCACCTCCCGTTTCCAATGCTTCACCCGTGTTGCAGGCCCTGCCTGTGGAGGCTTGCCGGCCGACCTTGAATCGGAATCGCAGGATGAAGACCGGCTTGAATCGGAATCTCGGCCTCAACGGGCCGGCCGAAGTCGCTGATGCGACTCGCGAAAGAGGCGACGGGGATCAGCCGAGGAAGGAGAGGATGGCGTCGGCGAAGATGTCGTTCTTGTCGCCCGCCACCATGTGCCCGGCACCGCTGACGTCGACGAAGCGGGCATGGGGCACGAGGGCGAGGAAGGCGTCGGCGCTCTCCTGCGAGACGATGTCGGAGGCGTTGCCGCGCACCAGCAGGGTCGGGACGGCGAGGCGCCGGGCGGCGTCCTCCAGCGTCGCGACGATCGTCGCCCGGTCGGTGTTGACGGTGCGCCCGCCGTCGAGGAAGGCCGGGTCCCAGTGCCAGTACCAGCGCCCGTCATCGCGCAGCCGGAGGTTCTTCTTCAGGCCCTCGACGGAAGGCGGCCGCGTCCGGTGCGGCAGATAGGCGGCGACCGATTCCGCCGCTTCCTCGATGGACCCGAAACCTTCGCGCGCATTCGCCCGCATGAAGCTCTGCACATGCTTGACCCCCGTCTCCTCCATGCGCGGGACGATGTCGACCAGCACCAGCGCAGAGAAACAGGGCTCCAGGCCGAGCGCATGGAGCGAGGCGATGCCGCCGAGCGAGGCGCCGATGGCAGCGGGCCTCGCCCCGAACCGGTCGGCGATGGCGTGGCCGAGCGCGACGGCGTCGCGGCCGTAGTCGGCGAAGGCATAGGCCCCGCTCGCCACCCACTCGCTGTCGCCGTGGCCGCGCTGGTCGACGGCGATGGCCGTGTAACCGCGCTCGGCGAGGCGCCGCGCCGTGGCCCGCCAGGCGTGGCGGGTCTGCCCGCCGCCGTGCAGCAGAAGCGCCACCTTGTCGCCGTGGCCGTAGACGTCGGCCTCCAGCCGGTTGCCGTCGTGGCCGGTGAAGCGCGCGTGGCGGGGATGGAGGGACATGGCGATCCGGTTCCGATCGGGCGGGCCGCGGCGCTTAGGCGGCGTGCCGGGCGAGGAAGTCGAGCGCGCCGGCCTTGAAGACCTTGTCGCCCACAGCCGGCATATGATCGCGATCGGGGATCGAAAGCGCCTCCCCCTTAGGGATGATCGCCGCCAGCGGCTCCGGCGCGCCGGCGATGGCGTCCTTCGTGCCCACCGCGATCAGCACCGGACAGGCGATGGAGGCCGCCTCCTCCCGCGTCATCAGGTTGCGCGAGCCGCGGATGCAGGCGGCGAGCGCCCGCCGGTCGGACTTCGTCTGCATGGCGAAGGCGCGGAACATCCGCCCCTGCGGGTCCGTGACCTCCTCCAGCGTCGGCGCCTCCAGCGCCTCCGCGATCGTCTCCGGCAGGCCGACCCCGTCCACGAGCTTGATACCGAGCCCGCCCATGATGGCGGCCTTCACCCGGTCCGGATGGCGCTGGGCGAGGAAGGCGGTGATGCGCGAGCCCATGGAATAGCCGAGCACGGTGGCCTTCGCGATGCCGAGATGGTCGAGCAGTCGGCCATCAGCGTCGTGTGATAGGCGGCGGGATCGTAGAGCTTCTCCGAATCGCCGTGGCCGCGGTTGTCGAGCGCGATGACCCGGCGGCCGGCCTTGGTCAGCGTGTCGACCCAGCCGGGATAGGTCCAGTTGATGTGGGCCGTGGAGGCGAAGCCGTGAATGCAGAGCACGGGATCGCCCTCGCCGGTATCGAAATAGGCGATCTCGACGCCGTCGGAGGAGAAGGAGTGCTTGGGAAGGCGGGAGGACGAGGCGATCATGGCCGCCCTTGTAGCCGCAGGCGGCGCGGCGCGGAACCCTCGGGGGCGGCGGGCGCCGATGCGACGCGGCGTGGCCGTTGCGGAAGGCGGGAGAACACGGCTAGGAAGCTTGCGCCTCATGTCCGGCGCCCCGACCGCCGGCCGTCACCCCCAGGAGCCGCGCGCGCCCCGATGACCGCCCTGATCCGTCGCCTGCTGCCGCTGCTGCTCGCCCTCACGCCCCTCCCGGCCTTCGCCCAGCAGCCCGCCGGCCCGCCGGCCCTCGCCTGGAAGACCGGCGCCGAGGCGCGGGCCATCGAGCGGCGGATCGACGCCCTCCTCGCCCGCATGACCATGGCCGAGAAGATCGGGCAGCTGAACCTGCGCGGGCGCGGCGACGATTTCCGTCCCGCATGGGTCGCCGAAGGCCGGACCGGAGCGGTGATGAACTTCACCGCGCCGGCCGAGATCGCCGCCGTGCGGGCCCGTGTCGCCGAATCGCGCCTGAAGATCCCGCTCATCATGGGGCTCGACGCCATCAACGGCTTCGCCACCTATTTCCCCCAGCCCATCGGCCAGGCCTCGACCTTCAACCCGCGCCTGGTCGAGCTCGCCTCCTACTGGTCCGCCCGCGAAGCCCGCGCCGTCGGCATCAACTGGACCTTCGCGCCGATGATCGACATGACGCGCGACGCCCGGTGGGGGCGGAACATGGAGGGCGCCGGCGAGGACGTGCACCTCGCCTCCGTCGTCGCCGCTGCCCGCGTCGCCGGCTATCATCGCGGCGGGCTCGCGACCTCGTCCAAGCACTTCGTCGGCTACGGCGCGCCGGAGGGCGGCCGGGACTACAACAGTGTCTGGATCCCGGTCTCGGAGCTCTGGGACTACCAGCTGCCGCCCTTCCGGGCCGCCATCGCCGCCGGCACTTTCACCGTCATGACCTCGCTCAGCGCCATGAACGGCATCGCCGCGACGGGAGACCGGGCGCTCGTCACCGGCATCCTCAAGCAGCGCTTCGGCTTCCGCGGCTTCGTCGTCTCCGACTTCGATTCGGTGCGCGAACTGATCAACCACGGCATGGCCGCCGATCGGGCGGAGGCGGCGCGCAAGGCCTTCCTCGCCGGCGTCGACATGGACATGATGTCGGGCGCCTATGACGCCCACCTCGCCGACGAGATCCGGGCCGGGCGCGTTCCCGCCGCGGCACTGGACGACGCGGTCCGCCGCGTGCTGCGCGTCAAGTTCCACATGGGCCTCTTCGACGAGCCGCCCTTCGACCCGGCGACGGCGGCCCGCGACCTCGCGACCCCCGCCTCGCGCGAGGCCTCGCTCGCGGTCGCGCGCGAATCCATCGTCATGCTCCGCAACCACGAGCAGGTCCTGCCGCTGCGCTCCTCGGTGCGCTCCATCGCCGTCGTCGGCGGCGCCGCCACCCACCAGGAGGACTGGCAGTATTCCGACAATGCCGGCCTGCCGCGGGTCCGGCCGCCGAAGCTCCCCGACGAACTCTCCCGCCTTCTCGGCTCGGACGTGTCCGTCGCCTTCGCGCCGGGCCTCGCCACCCACTGCAACCTCGCTGCCGGCGACACGGCCGGCGCGGTGCGCACGGCGGAGGCCGCCGACATCGTCGTCGTCATGCTCGGCGAGGACTGCGAGCAGATCGGCGAGGGCACCTCGCGCGCCCATCTCGACCTGCCCGCGGTGCAGCAGGCGCTGCTCGACGCGCTGATCGCCACCGGCAAGCCGGTCGTCGTCATTCTCCACACCACCAGGCCCTTCGTGCTGACGCGGTTCGAAGGCCGCGTCGCCGCCATCCTCCAGGCCTTCCATCTGGGCACCGAGGGCCGCACGGCCCTGGCCGAGGTCATCACCGGCCGCACCAACCCCTCGGGCAAGCTGCCCATGACCTTCCCGCGCGCCACCGGCCAGGTGCCGATCTACTACGACCGCCTGCCCACGGGCCGCCCGCGCCTCACCGATGCCCGCTACGAGACGGGCTACACCGACGAGAAGCTGGAGCCGCTCTATCCCTTCGGCTTCGGCCTCTCCTTCTCGCGCTTCGGCTTCGACACCCTGGCGCTGGACGCCCTGCGCGTCGCCCGCACCGGCACGGTCTCGGGAAGCGTGCGCGTCACCAACACGTCCGGACCGGCCGGCAAGGAGGTGGTGCAGGTCTATGTCCACCAGCGCGTCGGCTCGCGCTCGCGGCCCGTGCGCCAGCTCCGCTTCTTCGAGAAGGTGGAGGTGGCCGCCGGCGGCGAGGCGCGCGTGCGCTTCGCCTTCCCCGTCCGCTCCCTCGGCTTCCACGACGACCAGGGCCGCTTCAGGGTCGAGCCCGGCGAGTACGACGTCTATGTCGGGAACGACTCCAACGCGACGCTGGCGGCCCGGTTCACGGTGAACTAGTTCGGTCCGCCGGGCGGCACGTCACCGAAACGCGGCGGGCGGACAAGGCGGCATTCCCGCCGAGGACGCCCCGCCCATGTCTTTCCGCACCCTTCTCACCGCCGGCCTCCTGATCGCTGCGGCCGGCAGCGCCCTCGCCGAGGAGCGCGGCCACCTGCGCACCTTCCGCGACTGGGTCGTGGGCTGCGACAACACCCGCACCTGCCGCGCCTTCGGCCTCACCGCGCGCGATTCCTCGACGCAACTCGCGATCCGCATCGACCGGACGGGCGATCCG
>LNFH01000078.1 GCA_001464235.1 Rhizobiales bacterium Ga0077556
CGAAATGGACGCGCTCGTCGCCTATCTCCAGGTGCTGGGCAGGCTGACCGACGCTGCCTTTCGCGACACCGCCGCCCCCGAACAAGCTCCCGATCCAGAGAACTGAGCAATGTTCGACATCAGTCACGAAACGCTCGTCGCCTTCTCCAAGAGCTGGGGCCTGTTCTACCTGATGGGCTTCTTCCTGTGCGTCGTCGCCTACGCCTTCTGGCCTTCGAACCGCAAGCGCTTCGACCGGGCGAAGACCAGCATCCTCGACCGGGAGGACAAGCCATGGAAGTGAACGAACGCGATCCGGTCACGGGCCGGGAGACGACCGGGCACGAGTGGAACGGCATCAAGGAACTGGATACGCCCGTTCCCCGCGGCGTGCTGATGTTCCTGATCGTGACTCATATCTGGGCGATCGCGTGGTGGTTCTTCGTGCCCGCCTGGCCGCTCGGCACGACGTACACCAGGGGTCTTCTCGGCGTCGACCAGCGGACGACCGTCGAGGAGCAGATCGTCGAAGGCCAGCAGGAGCGTTCCGCGTGGATGACACGCCTGGAAACCGAGCCCTACGACGCGATCCTCGCCGACGAGGCGCTGATGCAGACCGTCCGCGGCACCGGGCGGCAGCTGTTCGGCGACAATTGCGCCGCCTGCCACGGCCGCGACGGTACGGGACGGGCCGGATATCCGGACCTTACGGACGATGACTGGCTGTGGGGCGGCGGTCCCGAGCTGATCGAGCAGACTCTGAGGGTCGGCATCAACACCGTCCATCCCGATACCAGGATCGCGCAGATGCCCGCATTCGGACGCGACGGGATGCTGGAGAGGGATCAGGTCCGCAGCGTCGCCGCCTATGTCTATTCGCTCTCGAATCCGGACTACTCGACCGCGGAAAACGTCGCGCGGATCGGGGCCGGGCAGGAGGTCTTCGCTACCACCTGTGCCGCCTGCCATGGCGAGAACGCCGAAGGCAACCGGGAGCTCGGCGCGCCCAACCTGACTGACGCGCGCTGGGTCTATGGCGGCGACCTGCAGACGATCATCGCGTCCGTCCATGGCGGCAGGCAGGGCCACATGCCGACCTGGGACGAGCGTATGACGGACGCCGAGATCCGGACGCTGTCGCTCTACGTCCACGATCTCGGGACGGGTACGCCATGACCGCCGCGCCCTCGGAGAACCGCCGACGCTGGAAGAGCGCGTGGATGCTGCTGGTCCCCGCCGGACTGCTGCTCGTCGCGGCAGCCAACGCCCATCTCGTCTACGTGGCGGTCACGTCGCAGCCGGACTGCGTACCCCATCTCAAGGAGGCGGGAACGGACGGCAGCTACCGGGCCGCCAAGTCGGCGTGCTGAGGGAGGAGCTTCGATGAACGAGACCGACAAGTCCTACGGGATGCTGAGCGAGACGTCGGGCATCGGCGAGACCCGCGATCCCGCCCTGCAGCGCAACCTGCCGATGCTTGAGGGCTTGCGGTGGTTGTCGCTCGGCTGGCGCGATTTCTGGAAAGGACCATCGAGCAGCATCGCCTATGGGATCGGTGTGTTCGCACTGTCGGTCGCCTTCGTCTGGACGCTGTTCGAATTCGGACGCGACTACATTCTCTTCCCGGCTCTAGCGGGCTTCCTCATCGTGGCCCCGTTCCTCGCGATCGGCCTCTACGAGAAGAGCCGCGCGCTCGGCGAAGGCAGGCGGACCAGCCTCGCTGCCATGCTGCGGACGCGTCCGCGCGCTCACCCTGCTCATGCTCCTGTGGACCCGCGCCGCCGTCATCGTCTGGGCGCTGTTCTTCGGGGTCACTGCCTTCCCGGGCCTGGATAACGTCATCGGCGTGCTGGTCGGCTCGGCCTATGGCTGGACGATGATCGCCGTCGGGACAGCCATTGGCGGCCTGTTCGCCGCCTTCGCATTCTCGATCAGCGTCTTCGCCGTGCCGATGATGCTGGACCGCAGGGTGGACGCGCTGACCGCCATGGGCACGAGCACGAAGCTGGTCTGGAACAACCTTCCGGCGATGATCGGATGGGGGGCAATGGTCATCGCGCTCTTTGCCATCTGCGTGGCGACGGGGCTCCTCGGCATGATCCTGGTCTTCCCCCTGCTCGGCCATGCCACATGGCATGCCTATCTTGCCGTGGCCCGGCCGGAGGCGTGAGGCGATGAGCTGCTGTGCACCCGGTGCAGAGGCCGCCCTGGTGGCGGAGCCGGGTCAGGACGTGCCGCCCGAAGAGATCCGGCTCGCCAGCCGGGATCTGGGCAACGGCACCATGCAGACCGAGCTGGGTGTCCCGCGGGCGCATTGCGGCGCCTGCATCGCCTCGATCGAACGGGCGCTGGGAGACCTTCCGGGCGTGACCGCGGCACGGGTGAACCTGACCGCGAAGCGGGCCACCGTCCGGTGGCAGACCGAGGGTCCGGTGCCTCCCATGATCGACGCCCTGCGCCGGGCTGGCTACGCGGCGACGCTGGCCGAGCCAGACCCGCAGGGCGATCCGGAGATGGGAAGGCTGCTGCGCGCAACCGCCGTCGCCGGCTTCGCCGCGATGAATATCATGCTCCTGTCCGTCTCGGTCTGGTCCGGCGCGGATGACAGCACGCGCCACGCGTTCCACCTTATCTCCGCTGTACTGGCCTTGCCTGCGGTCGCCTATTCGGGCCGCATCTTCTTCGCATCCGCCTGGAGCGCGCTTCGCGTCGGCCGCACCAACATGGACGTGCCGATCAGCGTGGGCATCCTGCTGGCCTTCGCGCTCAGCAGCTACGACGCGCTGACGGGCGGGGCGCACGCCTATTTCGATGCGGTGACCTCGCTGCTGTTCTTCCTGCTGGCCGGCCGCGCGCTCGATCACTCCATGCGCGGCAAGGCGCGCGACGCGGTGCGGTCATTGGCCCGCATGATGCCGCGCGGGGCGACGGTGCTGGGTCCGGACGGCGGACGCGAATTCCGCGACGCCCAGTCGCTGCGCGCCGGGGACAGGGTGTTCGTGGCCGCGGGCGAGCGGATACCGGCCGATGGCACGGTGCTGAGCGGCGCGGGCGTGCTGGACCTCTCCATCGTGACCGGGGAATCCTCTCCGGAGGCAATCGGGCCGGGCTCCCGCGTGGTGTCGGGCGGCCTGAACCTGAGCGGTCCCCTTGAGCTTCGCGTCGATCGCCGCCCCGCCGACTCGTTCCTTGCGGACATGGTCAGGCTCATGGAGGCCGCAGAAGGCAGCCGCGCCCGCTATCGCCGGATCGCGGACCGCGCCGCCACGCTCTACTCGCCCGTTATCCACACCGTCGCGCTCGCGACGTTCGCAGGCTGGCTCACGGCGACCGGCGACTGGCACCTGTCTCTGACGCTTGCGATCGCCGTGCTCATCATCACCTGTCCATGCGCCTTGGGACTGGCCGTCCCGATGGTCCAGGCCGCCGCGGCGCGCCGCCTCTTCTCGAGCGGCGTCACCATGAAGGATGGCAGCGCTCTCGAACGGCTCGCGGAGGTCGACCATGTCGTCCTCGATAAGACGGGGACGCTGACGACCGGGCGGACGCGGGTGACCTCGCATGACGTGCCGCACGCGGACCTGGCCGCCGCATCCGCCCTGGCGCGGCTGTCGCACCATCCGGCAGCACTGGCGGTCGCGGCTGTGGGCGGCGGCCAGGACGTGCGCGTGACGGATGTCCGCGAGATTCCCGGCGACGGCATCGAAGGGCGGATCGGTATGCATCGCTGGAGGCTGGGCAGGTCCGGCTGGGCCGTCGATGGCGGTGACACGCACGGCAGCGCCGGACCGTGCCTCTCCCGCGATGGTGTCCTTGTCGGCCGGTTCGACGTGTCGGACACGCTGCGCGAGGGAGCGGCGGCCGCAGTCGCGGCGCTGAAGCGCGCCGGATTGACGGTCGAGCTCCTGTCCGGCGACGCGGCTCGGGAGACCCGGCGGATCGCCGCGTTGACAGGCCTCGACCGGGCGACCGGCCAGCAGCGTCCGGACGAAAAGGTGCGCCGAATGGACGCCCTCGCGCGTGACGGGCGGCGGGTCCTGATGGTCGGCGACGGCATCAATGACGCGCCCGCGCTTGCGGCCGCCCATGTCTCGATGGCACCTTCGACAGCAGCCGATGTCGGTCGAAGCGCGGCTGATCTCGTGTTCTTGGGCTCCAGCCTTCACAGCGTGCCGGACTCGATTTCCGTGGCGAGAAGGGCCATGCGTCTCGTCCGCCAGAACATCGCCCTCTCGATCGGCTACAACGCGTTGGCGCTGCCGCTGGCCGTGGCTGGCTATGTGACGCCGCTGGTGGCGGCGATTGCGATGTCGTCGTCCTCGATCCTGGTCGTGGCGAACTCGCTGCGCCTGCTAGTAGATGGACGCAAGGGCGACATCCATCGCAAGGCGGACGTGCTGCGTGAGGCCACGGCATGACCGGGCTTCTGGCATGGCTGGTTCCCGTCGCCCTTGCCATGGGCCTGGCGGGTCTGCTCGCGTTCCTCTGGTCCATGACAAGCGGACAGCTCGAAGACCTCGACGGCGCGGCGGAGCGCGTCCTCCATCAGGGCGAGGACGTCCCGCTGCCCGCG
>LNFH01000079.1 GCA_001464235.1 Rhizobiales bacterium Ga0077556
CCCGCCACAGCGACCAGAAGGAAAAGCCATGGGAATGACAGCCGACAGGAAGTTTGACTGGACCGCTGCGCTGTCGGTCGCCTTGGGGGCGGCGGTGATCGTTCCGAGTCTCGCAGCCCTCGCGGCCAGCCTGATCGCGGTTGCCGCACGTCTGCTATAGCCGAATTATAACATGCAGCCACAGCGTTTTCTGAGGAGACATCCAGTCAGAGATGCAAACGGTCTACGCAAGAAGCTGGAGGTTTCTTCGCTTTATATAAACAGATCGCCGAAACAGAGATGAATTGCGGACATCTATCACTTCACCTGCGGCGTGCGGAGAAATTTCAAATACCCGAAAAGTCAGGAGTTAACTATGATCAAGGAGCTTTCATTTCTCACAATTTTGGTTGGAATTTCTACG
>LNFH01000080.1 GCA_001464235.1 Rhizobiales bacterium Ga0077556
CGAGCCGCCGCTCCATTCCGCCGCCTGAAGGAGGCCGTCATGACTGCCGTCGATCTCAATTCGGACATGGGCGAGGGCTTCGGCCCCTGGAAGATGGGTGACGACGAGGCGATGCTCTCCATCGTCTCCTCCGCCAACGTCGCCTGCGGCTGGCACGCCGGCGATCCCATCATCATGCACCGCACCGCCGAGATCGCGAAGGCGAAGGGCGTCTCCATCGGCGCCCATCCCGGCTTCGGCGACCTCTGGGGCTTCGGCCGCCGGGTCATCCGCGGCGACAGCATGGCCGATCTCGAAAAGCAGATCGCCTACCAGGTCGGCGCCATGCAGGCGCTCGCCGTCATGGCGGGCCACAAGGTCACCCACGTGAAGACCCATGGCGCCCTCGGCAACATGACCAACGACGACGACGACATGGCCATGGCGGTGGGACGCGCCATCAGGGGCGTGGACCGGGATCTCGTCTACGTGGTCATGCCGGGGCTTTCGACGGAGCGGGCGGCCACAAAGCTCGGCCTGCCCATGGCGCGGGAGGTCTTCGCCGACCGCACCTATGACGATTCCGGCAATCTCACGAGCCGCAAGGTGGAGGGAGCGGTTATCCACGACGCCGCCCTCGCTGCGGCGCGGGTCCTGCGCATGGTTCAGGACCAGGAGGTCGTCACGGTCACCGGCAAGCGCCTGAAGGTCGGCATCGATACGATCTGCGTCCACGGCGACAACCCCGCCGCCGTCGCCATGGCGCGGACGGTGCGCGAGACGCTCGAAGGCGCCGGCATCGCCATCCGGCCGTTCAAGGCCGCCTGAACCGCTCCGAGACCTGCCGGGCAAGGCCGGCCAACGGCTCGAAGGTGAAGGTGACCGTGGCGGTGCCGGCGGGAACCTCGACGGCGCGTACGAGGCCGAAGGCGCGGCGGATCGGCACCTCGCGGCCGTCGATGCGCGCGCTCCACCAGGGATGCCAGGCATCGGCGAGGACGAGCACGCCGCCATCCGCGGTCGTCGTCTCGACCGTCACGCCGGTATTTCGGTAGTCGAGGACGCGCGCGGTGCCGCCCGGTTGGTGCGGACGCGGCACGTCGCCTTCGACGAGGACCGTTTGACGTGGGTCGAGGCCTGAGGGGAAACCGGCGGTCGCGAGATCCGGGGGCGTCGCCATGGCGGTCGGCGCCACCCAGACCCGGGGCAGGGCGCGGGTGTTTTCGTAGATGCGGATGCCGCCGGC
>LNFH01000081.1 GCA_001464235.1 Rhizobiales bacterium Ga0077556
GGCGGCCGCGTCTGACCGCCCTGCGGGTCCATGAAAAAAGGCGGCCTGCGGGCCGCCTTTCGTCGTCGTGGAGGAGCGTGCGGTCAGTCGCAGACCCGCACGCGGCGCACCTCCGGCCCCCAGGGGGTATCGACCCAGCGACGCTCGATCCAGCACTCGCGATAGGGTGAGGCGGCCGCGGCAGCCGCGCCGCCGATGATCAGCGCCGCCGCGCCGGCGCCGACCCACGGGCCGGGACCCCGCCAGCCACGGCCGCGATAGTAGCCGGGGCCCGGACGGAAGCCGGGACGTCCGGCGAAACCCGGGCCGGGGCGGAAGCCGGGGCGGCCGCCGAAACCCGGACCGCCGCGAAAACCGCCGCCACGGCGCTGCATTTCGACGGGCTGGCCGTCGCCGATCGCGGTGCCGAGGGCCGACCGCTCGGCCAGGGGGGCGGCGAGAGCGGCGGACGACGCAAGGCTTGCGCCGCCGAGGGCGAGCGCGCCGAAGGCGGCGGAGAGCGCGAGGCTCCTGAAGGACATCTGACGCATGACGAAATCTCCCCATTTACGCGGCGGGCGTCCTGCCCGCCGGGCCGCGACGCGGTCGCCGCGCCGTTCAGGCCATAGGACCGGTCAAATCCGGTATTTCCTTGACCAACCTTCGCGCAGCATGCTCGGTTCCGCCGCGTTGACAAGATTGGTCAGGCCATTCCGGCCGCTAGCGGAGACAATTTCATGGGTTTGATGAATCCCGGCGGCGCCTCGCTCGTCTGGCCGGTGCTGGCGCAGGTGGCGTTCACCTTCGTCGTCCTTTTCGTCATGGGCTTTTTCCGGCGCCAGGCGCTCTATGCCCGCGAGGTCCGCCTCAAGGACATCGCCCTGTCCGGGGACACCTGGCCGCCGCGCGCGCGGCAGGCGGCGAACAATTTCACCAACCAGTTCGAGACGCCGGTGCTGTTCTACGTGCTCGCCATCATGGCGATACACGTTGGCGCGACGGGCTGGCTCATGGCGACCTTCGCCTGGCTCTTCGTCGCCACCCGCGTCGTCCACGCCTTCGTGCACATCGGCTCCAACGACCTGCGCCTGCGCCCGCTCGTTTTCCTGGTCGGCTGCATCGCCCTCATCGCCATGCTGATCGGCGTGCTGGTCGCCGCTCTATGACGCGAAAAAGGACCCCGGTCTTGCGACCGGGGCCGAGGTCAGGAACGGGAGGTCGGCAGAGGCCGCGGCTTACCAGCCGCAGACGTTGACCAGCCGGCGCTGCAGGCCGTAGGGCGTGTCCACGAGGCGGTAGCGGTAGCAGCTGGCCCCGACGGTGGCGACGCCGAGCCCGCCCACCCAGACGCCGTGGCGCCAGACGCGGTGCCGGTGGCCGTGGCCGTGGCGGTGGAAGCCGAGGTGCCGGCCGCCGAAGTGGCGCCCGCCGCCGAAATGCATGCCGCCGCCGCCGCGGTGGAAGCCGCCGCCGCCCCCGCCGCCGCGGAAGCCGCGGGCTTCGGCATCGGTCGTGGCATAGAGGCTGAGGCCGGCAACGGCAGCGCCCGCGAGGGCCATCGTCTTGATATTGAACATGGTCGTCGATCCTTGAGCTTGGGTCCGAGGGAGGAAGCCACCCTTCCCCCATGGGTGCTCGGGGCGCCGGAAAAGGTTCATCGAAAAGATGCCGCGAAAGGCCGGATTTAATTTACGCGATCCGTCGCAGTGGAATTAAGGGGCCGTTCAGCGTCGTGGGCCCATGCTCCGGCAACTCAGGCTCGGCAGAGGACATGGCTGAGGTCACCGGCATCACGGCGCAGGACATTGCCGAGGCGAAGGCTGCCCGGCGCTGGAACCTGACGTTTCCCGAACCTGTCGAGAGTCGTTTCGCCGCGGAGATGGACCAGCGGCGCAGCAGGGCCGTGCGGCGCGTCCTCCCGCGCACCCTCCTGATCTACAACGCCTTCCTCGTCGGCGACCACCTGTTGACCCCCGACGCCGTCTGGCTGTCGTGGCTCGTGCATTTCGCCCTGGTGACGCCTTGGGTCCTGGCGGCCATCCTGCTGATGCCGAAGATCCGCTCGCGCCTGTGGCGGGATCTCCTGGTGGCGAGCCTGCCCCTGTCGATCATCGCCGGCGTGCTTGCGGTCTTCGCGGCATCCCGCTCGCCGCTGGCGGAGCACTACCAGTATTTCGTCATCATCGCGCTGCTCTACGGCAATGCCGTGCTGCGGCCGAGCCTGACCCTGGCCATCGCCATCTCGGCGGTGACCGTCGCCGCCCATGGCCTCGTCATCTTCCTGCATCCGGGGGTCGCCCCCGTCGTCGCCCTCACGGCGTGCTCCTGCCTTCTCGTCGCCAGCTACGTCTCGCTGTCGACGAATGCGGCGATGGAGCGGGATCTTCGCCGTCTCTACCTGATGAGCCTGTCGGAGAGCCTCGTCGCGAGCGACCTCGGGCGCGCGGCCGCCGACCTCCACCGCATGTCGCTCGTCGATCCGCTCACCGGTCTCGCCAACCGTCGCGGGATCGACGCGCGCGCCAGCGGCATCACCGCGCCGACGGCCGGACCCGACTCCGGCTATGCGGTGCTGATGATCGACGTCGACCGCTTCAAGCCCTTCAACGACCGCTATGGCCATCCCGAGGGCGACAGGTGCCTCGTCCGGGTGGCCGGGGCGATCCGCGAGTCGGTCCGCGGTGGCCTCGACCTTGCCGGCCGCTACGGCGGGGAGGAGTTCCTCGTCGTGTTGCCTGTCGCCGCGCTGGAGGAGGCGCTCACCGTGGCCGAGCGCATCCGCGCCACCGTGGAGGCCCTCACCATCCCGCACGAGGCCTCGGAGGCGGGGATCGTCACCGTCTCGATCGGCCTCGCCATTGCCGATCAGGCACAGGCCGGCGACCTCGAGCGGAGCATCGGCGAGGCGGATGCGGCGCTCTACGAGGCCAAGCTGGCCGGGCGCAACCGCGTTCGCGTCTGGGTAGCGGGCCTGACGCCGGCCCGCCAGCCGGCGTCGACGCGCACCGTGCCCGACGCCGCCTGATCCCATCGGTCCTTGCCGGCGGCCCCCGACAGCGGCTAACAGGCGGGCTGGCGGGGCCAGCACCCGCTCCGGAGCCGCCGTGACCCCTTCAGCCCGCCTGTCCGCCGCCATCGAGGTGCTCGCCGATATCGAGGCGCGCCGCCGCCCCGCGCCCGACGCCCTGAAGGACTGGGGCCTCGCCCACCGCTTCGCCGGCTCGAAGGACCGCGCCGCCATCGCCAGCCTCGTCTATGACGCGCTGCGCCGCCGCGCTTCGAGCGCCCATGTCATGGGCGATTCAGGTCCCCGCGCCGTGCTGCTCGGCGCGCTGGCCCTCGCCCGCGGCCTGTCGCGGACCGAGATCGCCGCCCAGTGCAGCGGCGAGCGCTTCGCCCCCGAACCGCTGACGACCGACGAGGCGGCGGCCCTCGACCGCCTCGACCTCTCCGGCGCCCCGCCGGCCGTGGCGGGCGACTTTCCCGACTGGCTCGCAGGCGACCTCGCCGAGGCTTTCGGCGATCGCCTGGTCGAGGAGATGACCGCCCTTGCGGAGCGCGCGCCCATCGACATCCGCGTCAACACGCTGAAGACCGAACGGATGCGGCTCCTGCCGGAGCTCGCCCATCTCGGGCCCGAGCTGACGCCCCATGCCCCCACCGGCCTGCGCTTCGGCCATGGCGAGGACGGCCGCGGCCCGACGCTGCAGGTGACGCCGGAATTCCTCAAGGGCCTGTTCGAGATCCAGGACGAGGGCTCGCAGCTCGTCGCCGCCCTGACCGGTGCGGGGCCCGACATGCAGGTCGTCGACCTCTGCGCCGGGGGTGGCGGCAAGACGCTCGAGCTGGCGGCGCTGATGGACAATTCCGGCCAGATCTACGCCACCGATTCCGACGCCAGGCGCCTCGCGCCGATCCACGACCGCCTCGCCCGCGCGGGCGTGCGCAACGTCCAGGTCCGCACCCCGAAGGGCAGGGGGGACGAGCCGCTGGCCGACCTCGCCGGCAAGATCGACCTCGTCGTCGTCGACGCCCCCTGCACCGGCATCGGCACCTGGCGACGCAATCCCGACACCAAGTGGCGGGTGCGTCCCGGCGCGCTCGACGAGCGCATGAAGGATCAGGACCTCGTGCTCGCCCGCGCCGAGCGGCTGGTGAAGCCCGGCGGCCGCATCGCCTACATCACCTGCTCGGTGATCCCCCGCGAGAACGACCACCGCATCGCCGCCTTCCTGAAGGCCCATCGCGATTTTGCGCCCGTCGACCCCAAGGAGGTTCTGGCGCTGGCCCCCGACAGCCTGTCCGAGCGCGACGACCTCGTCTCGCCCGCCGGGCTCGGCCTCCAGCTCTCGCCGCTGAGGACCGGCACGGACGGCTTCTATTGCGCCCGATGAGCGACCGACATCTCTCCCGCCGCCTCGTCCTGGCGGCTGCGCTCGGCGTCGCTCCGGTCCTCGCGGCGGCCCAGCCCGTCGCCCGCGTCTCCACGCGCGAGGCCGCAGCGGCGGCCCGTCTCATCAACGCCTATCGGGTCTCGCGTGGCCTCGGGGCCCTGCGCGTCGACCCGAAGCTCAATGCCGTCGCCGCCGAGCATGCCCGCGCCATGGCTGGCGTCGACCTGCTGTCCCACGACATCGGCGAGGCCTATGCGGTGCGGATGCGCCGGC
>LNFH01000082.1 GCA_001464235.1 Rhizobiales bacterium Ga0077556
GTCGGCGGCACCGCCGCGGTCCTGCGCGCTGCGGCGGAGGCCGGCTGCCCCCGCGTCGTCATCGCCTCCTCGGCCAGCGTCTATCCGCTCGCCAAGGGTGACGACGCGCGCTTCCGCGCCGACGTCGATCCGCCGGCGCCGGCGGCCCTCTACGGACTCACCAAGAAGATGGCCGAGGACGTGGCGATCCGCCTCGGCGCCGTCTACGCCATCGCCACCCCCATCCTGCGCATCGCCGGGGTCTATGGGCCCTACGAGCGCGACACCGGTGTGCGCGAGATCCTCTCGGCTCAGGCCCAGGTGATGGCGGAGGCGACCGCGGGGCGACCGACCCGCCTCTCGCGGCCGGGGTTTGCCGGCTGGCTCTATTCCCGTGACGCAGCGGCGGGGCTCGCCACCCTCGCCGCCGCCAAACTGGACAAGCCGGCGCCGATCTTCGACCTCGGCGGCCCCGAGGTCTTCTCGGTGGAGTCCTTCTGCGCCGAGATCGCCCCGGCGTTTCCCGGCTGGAGCCATGGCATCGATCCCACCGCCCCGACCGTCCGCTACCAGATTCCCGCCGACCGGCCGGGCAGCGACTTCGAGCGCCTCAAGGCGGCGACCGGGTTTGCCCCGCGCTTCGGCCTGAAGGCGGCCGCCGCCGACTATCTCGCCTGGACCCGCCGCGCCTGACCCGGCAGCCGGGACGGGTATCCCGATGGGTCTGCCATGCGCCGGGCGGGTTTGACCGCCGACGAGACGCTCCCCTAGCCTTCCCTTCCGCATCAGGGAGAGCGCCATGGACGACGTCGGGCACCGCTGGCTCAACCAGCACCGCGCGGGACAGAGGCTGCCGCGCGCGGTCGGCGGAGAGGGCATCCACGTCTTCGACGAGCACGGACGGCGCTTCCTCGACGGCTCGTCCGGACCGGCCCTCTTCTGCCTCGGCCACGGCCACCGCGAGGTGATCGAGGCGATCAAGGCGCAGTACGACACGCTGTCCTTCGGCTATTCCGCCGATTTCACCTCCGATCCCATCGACGCCCTCGCCGACACCATTGTCGACCAGGCCGGAGGCGGCATGAGCCGCGTCTCCTTCGTCTCCGGCGGATCGGAGGCGACCGAGACCGCCATCAAGATCGCCCTGCAGTACCACCTCGCCCGCGGCCACGCCGGCCGGACCCA
>LNFH01000083.1 GCA_001464235.1 Rhizobiales bacterium Ga0077556
GTCGGGTGCCTGCAGGAGCAGCGTTCCGCCCGTCAGGGCAACTGCCGCCATCGCCGAAAGCCTCATGGATCCCTCCCTGTCGCCGTGACGCCGATCCCAGCGATGTCGCACACCGCTTCCGTAGGCGTCACCGCCTACTTGTAAAACATAATTGCGCAAACATCAGTCGTCAATTGTCTATTACTTCGCTTTTTTGCTCTTTTTCTTCAGTTTTCGTCATCGCCTTTGAATGTTTACTATTGTACTTCCGCAGAATAATGCGGACATCTGAAGCTCATTCGATGGCTCTACATACTCTCTCCATCGCGTTTCAGAGGAGCGTCGGCAGTTTCGCTTCAGACAGATATCGTATTTCGCGGAACACCATCTTTATAGCTCACTGAGCTATACATATCCCTTCGCCCAGAGTGGCATCGCGATACCGCGGGTCGTTCGGTTGCATTTCGGCTCATCGGTGAGCGGGAGGGAGATGCGGACGGGACAGGAGGGGGCCTTTTCTGCGAGCCGGGTGAGCCACATTGCCTCACGGCGGACGCCCATCGCCCGCTTGCGTGCATCGGGCCGGGCCGGCTATGTCGGGCGCGAGTTGCACCCCGCGCCCCCGCACGGGCAACCGGCGCCGTTCGCCGTGTCAGGGGATCGGTGCCTGGGGGTCCGGCGCGGTCGTGCCGCGTTTCCAGCATGCAGGCTGCCGATGGCGACCAGGACAATCCAGACGGCCCTCTTGGCCCGGCTCGTCGAGCAGACGAGCCGCGCGATCCACTCGCGCGGTCACAGCCATGGGCTGTTTCCGGCGCAGTGGACCGCCCTGCGCTATTTCGCGGGCGCCGAGCCCGGTCTGCGCAGCGCCAGCGCCCTCGCCGCCTACCAGGGCATGGCCTTCGGCCCCGTGTCCCGCACGGTCCGTACGCTGATCAGCAAGGGGCTCCTCAAGAAGAGCGAGACGACGCGCGGCCGGTTCGAGCTGGTCGAGGTGACCGAGGCGGGACAGGCCCTGCTCGGCAAGGACCCGATGCTCGGCATGGTCGAGGCGCTGGAGGGACTCTCCCCGTCGGACCGCAAGGTGCTCGCCCTGGCGCTGGAAGCGGTCCTGTTGCGCCTGCAGGGCGCCGACGGTGAGGAAGGCCTCACCCCGGAGGCCTGAGCCCTTCCACCAGGGCCACGAGGCGGCGGTCGTCGAAAGGCTTCACGAGGACGTGGTCGGCCCCCCAGACCTCTGCCAGCGATCCCGCGAGCTCGATCGACAGCTTGGGGCCGCCCCCGGTGATGACGATGACCCGGGGGGCGTCGGGGCGCTCCCTGACCTGCTTGATCAGGCGAAGTCCGTCGCCGTCCGGCATCCAGATGTCGGTCACGATGACGTCGAAGTCGCCGCCCTCGACACAGGCCAGGGCCCGGCTGCCGCTGGAGGCCGTGCTCACCGTATGGCCGGCCGCCTCGAGAGCGGCGGCGATGGACACCTGCATGGCAGGAACGTCGTCAACCACGAGTATGTTCATCCCTTGCCTCCCCTTCCCGGGCGGTTGGCTCCGCTCGCGGCAGCATGATCGTCACGCACGTCCCCTTGCCGGGCACCGACGCGATCTTCAGCTCGCCGCCCCAGCTGGACGCAAGCCCGTGCACGATGGACAGTCCAAGTCCAGTGCCCTCGCCGAGCGGCTTGGTGGTGAAGAAGGGCTCGGATGCCCGCGACAGCACCGCCTCGTCCATGCCGACGCCGTCGTCGGCGACGGCGAGCTCGAACGTCCTGCCGGAGGGCCCCTCGGCTGCGGCGTAGGTCAGGCGGACGACACCCCCGCCGCTGGTGGCATGAACGGCGTTCGTCACGAGATTGGCGACGACCTGGAACACCTCGGTCACCGGAACCACCGGGCCCTGGTCGGTTCCGATCCGTGCGTCCAGCGTCGCCGACGCGGGGACCAGCGCCCGCACCTCGTCGATGATGACGGCGAGCGCGGTGCCCACAGGCGCCCGCTCACCCTCGCCCGGCACGGGCCGCACGGAGGCCAGCAGAGCCGAGACGATTTCGGCGGCCCGCAGGCCGGACGCGCGCACGATCTCCAGCCAGCGCCTCCGTTCGTCGCTCTCGGCGAAGGATTCTCCCGCCCGGCGGCTGAGGTTGATGACGGGATGGAGGAGGTTGTTGATCTCGTGGGCGACACCGCCGGCCATCTGTCCGATCGCCGCCATCCGCCGCTGCCGGTTGCTCCGTTCGGCTTCCACGACCTCGTCCGTCACGTCCGATACGATACCCCGCCAGCCGCCCCCCGCGATGGGCACCGCCGAGAGGTGCAGGTGGCGGACCCCGCCGGCGGCGTCCCCCCGCAGCAGGGGCGCCCGCGAGAGGCCAGCCCCCGCCTTCAGACGGGCCGGGCCGTCCTGCTCCAGCACCGCCTGGATCGGCTGGCCGATGGAGAAGCCTGCCAAGGCGCAGGCCGGGCCCGAGGCGAAGGTGATGCGCCCGGACGCGTCCGTTTCCCAGAAGCTGTCCGATGCGCTCTCGGCAAAGGCCTGAATGCGGGCGGCGTTCTCGGCGACCGCCCGGGTGAGGGCGTTCTGCCGGGCGCGGATGTCGTTCGCCGCCGCGATGCCGACCAGCAGCAGCGAGGTCGCGAAGGCCGGGTAGAGAAGATTGATCAGGATGGGGTTGAAGCCTTCCTGCGGGACGAGATCGGGCATGAGCCGGGCGATGCCCGTCGCCAGCGCCGGTCCCCAGCACAGGACGAAGACGAGCGAGCGGCGCAGCTCCACCCTCGCCGTCGCCACGACCAGCGACAGGACGGTGACGATGGTGGTGAGGCCGATGACGGGGCTGAACCGCCGCAGGAGGGGCGACCCGAGGGCCGTCGCGACGGCGGCCGCCATGGTCAGGGCCACCAGAAGGGCGACGGCGACCTCCACCACGCGCGCGGCCCGCGGAAAGCTCTCGCGCACGTGCAAGGCCCGGACCGCATAGAACAGCGAGGTCGTGTAGATGGCGAAGGTCGCCGTGATGGACACGACGCGGGACAGATCCGCCGCCCCCGGAATGATGTAGGTCTCGATGAACGCCTGGTCTCCCATGATGTGGCAGACGAAGCTCAGGGTCAGGATGGCGAGGGCGCCCGTGGTCGGGTCACGACTGGCGATCGCACCGGCGGCGAAATAGACCAGCAGCGCCAGGAGAACACCGAAGATCACGCCGAAGAACATGGTCTCGGCGGCATAGGTGGTCAGATAGCTCGAGGCGTTCTGGGCCCAGACGGCCGCCCGCATCGACGAGGGTGTGTGGAAGCGGATGAAGACCGTCTCGCCGCGCGCCGCGTCCGGCAGCGCAACGGTCGGATAACGCGTCGACAGCAAGGCCGTTTCGGCCGGCACTCCCAGACGCCAGCTCCGCGTCTCGAGGCCGTCGGCGCGGGGCCAGTAGAGGTCGAGGGTGCGGACGCGGGCTTCCCGCAGGGTGAGCACGACCGAGCCGCCGTCCGTCGCAAGCTCGCGCGGCACGACGAAGCGCAGCCACATCGCCGCATGGGGGCCGTGGGCGGCGCCGTAGTTCGCCGCCCTCACGCCGTCGGCGCGCGTGAAGCGGGCGGCACCGGCCGGACCGGTGACATCGGCGATCGTCAGCGTTCCCGGCAGGTCGACGAGGAAATCCGCACGGGGTCCGACGAAGACGCTGGAGCTCGCGCAGGCGGGTCCCGCCAGGAGCATGGCGACCACCATCGCGACCGCCGCGACGACTGCGTTCAGCTGTTTTCGTGCGCAGCCCGCGATCCCCATTCCATAGGAATAGACTCGCGAAGAACACGAATCCATCTTCAATTGCTCGGTGAGCTACCGCGCAATGGCGCTGTTTTTCGTCGCCTGCAACCCGAATGCAGCCGCGGCGATGACCCGGACGGCCGGCCCCTGGACCCGGTTTTTTCTCCGCCAGACCTCTATCCGCGATGCCGAGCGGCGCGCCCGTGCGTTGGACCCCGAGGAGAAAGGTCGATGCACCACGTCACTGTCGCCATCGCAGTCCTCGGCATTCTGGTCATCGCAGGCATGGCGGTCTTCGCGATCGCCGGCTAACGCATCAGTCCGGCCGCCCGCAGCGCATCCTCGATGACCTTGCCGACGCCGGCAGCCGATGCGCCGCCCTGCCAGGCGGGGACGGGCGCCTCGTCGGCAGGTCGCGTTGACCGGGCCGCCGGTCGCTCCGAGCGGTCCTCCGCCGGCACGGACAGTTCCGTTCCCGGGGTTGTCAGTTGCCAGAAGCGGGCGATGTGGCGGGTCGAGGAGATTCCCGCATCCAGCATGAAGGCGCCGGGCGCCCCGAGGTCGTCGGCACCGTCGAGCGGCGTGCCGTGGCCCATCCCGGTGATCTCGTAGGCCTCGATCCGTGCCGTGCCGGCGGCATCGCGCCAGACCCGCTGCCGATGCCGGCCGAGGACGTTGTGTTCGGAACTCTCCCGCGCCAGACCATGCAGACCGCGCCATTGGCCGACGAGGGCGTCCATGTTGGCGGGCGCGACGGTCGCGTCGGCGGTGCCGTGCCAGAGCGACAGCGTGGGCCAGGGTCCGTCATGCCGGGATGCCCGGCGAACCGTCGCCTCGAGCCCCCGTTCGGACGGCAGGCCCTGGCCGCGCATCCGCTCGAAGGCCTCGGACACCGAACCCGCGCATCCGAACGGCAGGCCGGCGATGATGGCACCGCCGGCGAACATCTCGGGATAGGTCGCCAGCATGGCGGCGGTCATGGCGCCGCCGGCGGACAGCCCGGTGATGTGGATCCGCGTCCGGTCGAGCCCGTGCCCCTGCACCACCGCATCGACCATGCCGGCAATCGAGGCGGCCTCGCCGGAGCCGCGGGTGACGTGCTGGGGCGCGAACCAGTTGAAACAGAGGTTCGGGTTGTTGGGCCGCTGCTGCTCGGGAAACAGGAGGGCGAAGCCGTGGCGGTCGGCGAGCTGCGACCAGCCCGACCCGTGATCGTAGCCGGCGGCGGTCTGGGTACAGCCGTGCAGGGCGACGACGAGGGGCGCGTTCCGCGCCAGGTTGGCCGGGACGTAGACGTGGGCGCCGAGCGCGCCGGGATTGGCGCCGAAGTCGGTCAGCCGCGACAGCCGGGAAACCGGCGGCGGATGGGCGCCAGCCAGTCCGCGGCCCGATTTCAGGCGGGCGATCGTGTCGGAAATGCTGCGCATGCGGCTGTCCCCTGCGGTCATGCCGATACAGCGATGACGTGATCCCAACTGCCCGCCGTGCACTATGTTGCACTGCAAGATGGAATTGTTTCAAGCGGGATCGGCGGAGATCCCGCGCCAGAGCGCCTCGGCGGCCGCCCCCAGCGGCCCCACCGGCCGGCGGAGCACGATCTGCAAGGGAATGGTCCAGCGATCGACCCCCGAGGCGCTCACCAGCCGCCGGCCGCGCAGACTGTCGGAGACGAGCGACAGCGGCAGCCAGGCGATGCCGCGGCCGTCCTCGGCGAGGCGCAGCAGGGCCGTCGCCAGCCGCGCCTCCAGGACCTTCGTGACCCGGGGCGCGGCGCTGCACGCCCGCCAGTCGGCCGCCAGGATCCTGCCGAGGCCCGACTCGGGCGCGTAGGACAGGAAGGGCGCCGGTTCGCCCGGCGACGCGGGCGCGACGGACCACCGCGGCCTTCCCGATCCATCGGGCGCACAGAACGGCGCGAGGACGTCAGACCCGACCTGCCGGGTGGCGAAGCGGGTTGCGGGAAGAAGGCCGCCGTCGGTGGCGTGGCGATGGCACAGGAGGAAGTCCGCCTCACCCGAGAGCATCATCTGCTCGCAGGCATCCATGCTGTCGGACAGCAGGCTGAGGGCCCCGAGACGACCGGCATCGATGTTCGACCGTGCCCATTCGGGAAAGAAGGTGAAGGAAAGCGCATGCGTCGCGGCGATGGTGAGAGCCCTTTCAGCCCGCCCGGCTGCCTCCAGGGCTTCGGACCGGGCCAGTCTGAGGGCCTGAGGCATGGCCTCCACCATGGCGTGGAAGCGTTCGCCCGCGGGCGTCAGCACCGCGCGGCGCGGAAGCCTGCGGACGAGCGGTACCCCCACCCAGCGTTCGAGCATCTGGATGCGCCGGCTGAAGGCGGGTTGAGTCACATGGCGAGCGTCCGCGGCGCGCGAAAAGGTCTGGTGCCGCACCAGGGCGGCAAGATCCTCGATCAAACCGATATCCACGGCGCCTATCCCATGCACAGCCGGCATGGATTCTAGCACGATCGGCATTGGACTGGAGAGGGCGAATTCTGCGATCCAGAGCCGAACAGGGCCGCCGCGAGCTCTTCCCAAGGGGCGAACACGGGAGTGGCGGCCGGACACGCGGGAGCCAGGCCATGCGCATCGTCGATATCTGCGAAGTCACCAAGCCGATCGCCTCGCCGATCCGCAATGCCTATATCGACTTCTCGAAAATGACGGCGAGCCTCGTCGCGGTGGTGACCGACGTCGTGCGCGACGGGCGGCGGGTCGTCGGCTACGGCTTCAACTCGAACGGCCGCTACGGTCAGGGCGGGCTCATCCGCGAGCGGTTTCGCGGGCGCATCCTCGAGGCGGAGCCGAAGAGCCTCGTCAACGATGCCGGCGACAATCTCGACCCGCACCGCATCTGGGCGGCGATGATGGCGAACGAGAAGCCGGGCGGCCATGGCGAGCGCTCGGTCGCCGTCGGCACGCTCGACATGGCGATCTGGGACGCCACCGCGAAGATCGCCGGCAAGCCGCTGTTCCGGCTGCTCGCCGAGGCGCACGGACGCGAGGCCGATCCTTCGGTCTTCGTCTATGCGGCGGGCGGCTACTACTATCCGGGCAAGGACGACGCCGCGCTGAGGGCAGAGATGCGGTCCTATCTCGACCGTGGCTACACCGTGGTGAAGATGAAGATCGGCGGTGCGCCGCTGGACGAGGACCGCCGCCGCATCGAGGCCGTCCTCGCCGAGATCGGAACCGGGGCGCAGCTCGCGGTCGACGCCAACGGCCGCTTCGACCTCGAGACCGCGATCGCCTATGCCAAGATGCTCAGGGACTATCCGCTGTTCTGGTACGAGGAGGCGGGCGACCCGCTCGACTATGCGCTGCAGGCGGCGCTCGCCGGCTTCTACCCCGGCCCCATGGCGACGGGCGAGAACCTCTTCAGCCACCAGGACGCCCGCAACCTCCTGCGCTATGGCGGCATGCGGCCGGACCGCGACTGGCTGCAGTTCGACTGCGCGCTGTCCTACGGCCTAGTGGAGTACCTGCGCACGCTGGACGTGCTGGCGGAATGCGGCTGGTCGCCGGCCCGCTGCATTCCCCACGGCGGCCACCAGATGTCGCTCAACATCGCCGCCGGCCTCGGCCTCGGCGGCAACGAGAGCTATCCCGACCTGTTCCAGCCCTACGGTGGCTTCCCGGACGGCGTGAGGGTCGAGAACGGCCGGATCACCATGCCGGAGCTTCCCGGCATCGGCTTCGAGGGCAAGAGCGACCTCATCACCGTCATGCGCGAACTGGCGGAGTGACGGAAATCGCCTCAGGACGCCGACCGCATCGCCTTGCGCAGCACCGCGAAGATGCGGGGGTCCGAGCACTGGGCGACGTTGAAGCGCAGGAAGCCGCGGGCGGTCTGCGACAGGCTGAAGGCGTTGCCCGGCGCGAGGACGACGTTGTCCGCGAGGGCGCGGCGCGCGACCTCCGCCGCATCGAGGTCCCGCGGCAGCCGGCACCAGAGGAACATGCCGGCCTCCGGCTCGAGCCAGGGGGTGAGCCCGAGTTCCTTCAGCTTCGCGCTCGTCTCGGCCCGGGCCCCGGCGAGCCGGGCGCGCAGCGCCACCACGTGGCGCCGGTAGGCCCCGTCCGTCAGGGCCGCGAGCACCAGCTCTGCGGAGAGGCCGGCACCGCCGAAGGTCGTGGCGATCTTCAGATCCGCGAGACCCTGGACCCACGAGGGCCTGCAGGCCAGGAACCCGCAACGGACGGAGGCGGACAGCGTCTTGGAGAAGCTTCCGCACGAGATCACCCGCTGGAGCCCGTCGAAGGCGGCGAGCCGCGGCGCCGCCCTCTCCTCGAAGTCGGCGAAGATGTCATCCTCGAGGATGGTGAGATCGGCGCGCTCGGCGAGCTTGAGCAGGCGATGCGCGACGATCGGGGACAGGGTCGCGCCGGTCGGGTTGTGGATGCCGGAATTGGTGATGTAGAGCCGCGGGCGGTGCTGGAGGAGCGCCTGTTCGAAGAGCTCCAGGTCCGGACCCTGCGGGGTATGGGGCACCGAGACCACCTGCGCCCGGTGCGCCCGCAGCAGGGCGTGGAAGTTGAAATAGCAGGGATCGTCGACGAGGACCGTGTCGCCCGGTTCGATGAGGAACCGGCAGACGAGGTCCAGGGACTGGGTGCCGGATTCGGTGAGGATGATCTGGTCGGGCGAGGCCTCGATCCCCTGCCCCAGCATCCGACGGACGATGACCTGCCGCAGCGCCGGCAGGCCGAGCGGCGTGCCGTAGTCGGTGAGGGCCACTGCATCGGCGCGCGCGAGGGTGCGAAGCGCCCGCCTGAGGCTCTCCTGCGGCATCCACGAGGGCGGCAGCCAGCCGCATCCGGGCTTCAGGAGGTCCTCGTTGCGGCCGAGCGACTGCCGGGTGATCCACAGCGGATCCACCTCCTGATCCAGCCTCGGGCCGAGATCGGCGAGGGACAGCGGCGCGAGCGGCGCATCGACGTAGAAGCCGGAGCCCGGGCGGGAGCGGATGATCCCCTCAGCGGACAGGCGCTCGTAGGCCTCGACGACGGTCGACTTCGACACCTTCATCGCCGCGGCGAAGGCGCGGATGGACGGCAGGCGGGCACCGGGCCCGAGGGCGCGGGTCAGGACGCGTTGCCTGACCTCACCGACCACGCGATCCGTGAGGCTTCCCGGGAGGCGGGCGCCCTGGTGATCCATCCGTACTGCTCGCTGACTGTGGACAGTTTTCCGGAATTGTACCGAAGCGTCCCTTGAAGGGCCAGCACCCTCCTGCATGGTGCGGCGACCCATGGGAGTTGCAACAATGGACAGGGCTACGAAAGGCTGGATCAACGGCCTCCTCGGCGTGATCATCTTCAGCGGATCCTTGCCGGCGACGCGCGTCGCGGTGGTGCACTTCGAGCCGATCTTCCTCACCGGGATCAGGGCGAGCATCGCGGGGCTCCTCGCGGTCTTACTGATCGCGGTCTTCCGCGTGGACAAGCCCCTCCGGAGCGACCTCGTGCCCCTCGCGGTCGTCGCCCTCGGCGTGGTGGTCGGCTTCCCGCTCATGACGGCGCTCGCCCTGCAGCACATCAGCGCCGCGCGTTCCATCGTCTTCATCGGCCTGTTGCCGCTCGCCACGGCGGTCTTCGGCGTCCTGCGCGCCGGGGAGAGGCCGAGGCCAGCCTTCTGGCTCTTCTCCTGCCTCGGAAGCGCGCTCGTGGCGGGCTTCGCCCTGTCCCACGGCGGCGGGTCCGCGATCACCGGGGACCTCCTGATGCTGGCGGCCGTGCTGGTGTGCGGCCTCGGCTATGCGGAGGGCGCGAAACTGGCGCGCCGACTCGGCGGCTGGCAGGTCATCTGCTGGGCTCTGGCCTTGTCGCTGCCGGTGATGGCCGTCCTCGCGGCGTCGAGCCGACCGGCCTCGTTCGCCGCCGTCGCCGCGTCGGCGTGGATCGGCCTCGCCTACGTGTCGCTGTTCAGCATGCTGATCGGCTTCGTCTTCTGGTATCGCGGCCTCGCCCTCGGCGGCATCGGCGCGGTCGGCCAGTTGCAGCTGCTGCAGCCCTTCTTCGGCCTCGCCCTCGCGGCCACGCTCCTCGGCGAGCCGGTGAGCGCCGCGATGATCGGCGCGACCGTCGCCGTGGTCGCCTGCGTCGCCGGAGCGAAGCGATACGGAACCTGAAGGCAGCCTCCGGACTTGGAACGGTGCGACGGGACCGCGGCCGGCCCGACAGTCCCGACGCGCCGGACCACCCGCCGAGGAGCGACATCCATGACCATCGCATCGGCGCCGGGGCGCTCCATCCGACGGCAGGAGACGGAGCGCCCCGATCTCCTGGGCTTCGAGATCTGGGGCAGGATCGACAAGGCAGACATGGCGTGGATGGCGGGGCAGGTCCAGGATGCCTTCGCCGAGGCCGACGTCATCGACATCATTCTCGTGATGCACCATTACGACGGCGCGGAACTGGGGGCCGTCTTCGACCTCGAGAGCCTGAAGGCGCAGGCACGTTCCGTGTTCCACGTCCGACGCTATGCCGTGGTCGGCGCGCCCGCCTGGGCCGAGGCCATGATCACCCTGATGTCGCCCCTCTCCCCCGTCGAGGCGCAGGCCTTTGCCCTCGACGACCTCGACGCGGCGTGGAGCTGGGTCCGCGGGGCGGAGTGAACCCGCAGGAGGTCGACGACCTCCTGTCCGGGTGACGCGCGCCGGGCAGTCGGCACGACAGTTGCTGACCCATCCCTCGCAGCGCCGCGGTGACGGCGCCGAGGAGATGCCCCATGGCAGATTACGACATGATCGTTCGCGGCGGCACGATCGCGACCGGCACCGACGTCTTCCGGGCCGACCTGGCGATACGGGACGGCGTGGTCGCCGCCCTCGGGGACGACCTCGGGGCGAGCGGGGAGGTCATCGATGCGTCGGGCCTGCTGATCTTTCCCGGCGGGGTCGATACCCACGTTCATCTCGAACAGACCGGCCTCGGGCCCGAGATGTGCGACACCTGGGAAAGCGGCACCGCCTCGGCCGCGGCGGGCGGCACGACAACCGTCGTCTGCTTCGCCTGGCAGCCGAAAGGCGGCTCGCTCGCCGCCGTCGCCGAGGACTACCGGATCAAGGCGCAGAAGGCCCGGGTCGACTATTCCTTCCACCTCACCGTGACCGACCCGACGCCCGAGGTGGTGGAGGTGGAACTGCCGCAGCTGATCGCCGAAGGCTGCCGGTCGGTGAAGGTCTTCATGACCTATGACGGCGTCCGCCTCGACGACCGCCAGGTGCTGCGCGTGCTGGCGGCGGCGCGCCGCAACGAGGCGCTGGTCTGCGTCCACGCCGAGAACCACGACCTCATCGCCTGGCTAACTGAACAACTCGTATCTGCGGAATTAACAACGCCTAAATTTCATGCATATGCCAAACCGATGATCGCCGAGCGCGAGGCTGTATACAGGATCATCAGCCTCGCCGAGGCCCTCGACGTCCCCATCCAGGTCTTCCACGTGTCGGGGGCGCAGTCGGCCGAGGAGATCGCCCGGGCGCAGGCCCGCGGGCTCAAGGTCTGGGGCGAGACCTGCGTCCACTACCTGACGCTGACGGCGGACGACCTCGACCGGCCGGGCTTCGAGGGCGCCAAGTACATCTTCGGCCCCCCGGCCCGGACCGAGGCCGACCAGGAGGCCCTGTGGGGCTATCTGAAGCGCGGGGTCATCGAGGTCGTCTCCTCGGACCATTCGCCCACCCGCTTCGACGATCCGAAGGGCAAGAAGTTCGCTGGCGACCCCGCACCCTTCAACAAGGTGCCGAACGGCATTCCGGGCCTCGCCGCGCGGCTGCCCGTCCTCTTCACTGAAGGGGTCGCGAAGGGCCGCATCGACCTGCAGACCTTCGTCCGGCTCACCAGTGCCAATCCGGCGAAGCTGTTCGGCCTCTTCCCGCAGAAGGGCAGCCTCGCGGTGGGAAGCGACGCCGACTTCGTGATCTGGGACCCGGAAAAGGCCGTGACCCTGACCAACGCCCTGATGCACCACGGCGGCGATTACACCCCCTACGAGGGCTACCGGACGCAGGGCTATCCGGTCGCCACGTTCCTGCGCGGACGGAAGGTCTTCGACGGCGAGACGGTCGTCGGCGCAGCCGGCGGCGGGCGTTTCATCGCGCGCGAGCCCTATCCGATGATCGCGCCGCTCCAGCGCTTCCCGACGCCGTTCAACGCCGTCGAGGGCACCCTCACCTGACGTAACGTCACATCGACCGCCCGGCTGGCACGGCGCTTGCGAGCGTCCCGCTCGAGCGCAACGCCGCTTCCTCACGCAAGGATGACGCAGAATGGCCTCCCCGACCCGCATCTCGCGCCGTACGTTCGCCGCCGGCTCGCTCCTCGCCGTGACCGGCTTTCCCAACATCGTGCGCGGCCAGACCCGCGAGATCTTCGTCGGCGGGCCCGCCTCGCCGGGCCTGACGGACATCCTGTTCCCGGTCATCGAGCGCAAGCACAACATGAAGATCCTCTTCGAGGGGACCAACTCGCTGATCAACCTCGAGAAGATCCGCGCCAACAAAGCCCGGCCGACGATGACGGTGACGATGATGGACGATCCCGTCCTCGTCCTCGCCGAGCGCGAGAAGGTCATCCGCAAGCTCCCCGCCGACATCACCAACCTCGCCGACGTGCCGGCCGCCGCCAAGCCGCGCGACGCGATGTGGGTGAACTGGTGCCAGCCGATGTGCTCGTTCTCCTACAACAGCCGCGCGCTGCCGCAGGGGCTCGCCTCCTACAACGACGCCTGGGACCGCAAATTCCGCGAGCGCATCATCATGATCTCGATGCGCATCACGCAGGCGGTGGCGCCGCTCGTCGCGGCGGCCTCCTATGCCACCAAGAAGCCCCTCGACCAGGCGCTGAAGGAGTGGGGCGCCGGCATCGAGCGGCTGAAGGAGCTGCGCCCGAACGTCATCCAGGTCTCGTCGAACGCGCCGCAGGCCCAGCAGCTGCTCGAGACGGGCGAGTGCGACCTCTACATGGCGCCGGATTCCCGCACCACGCTGTTCCGTAAGGCGCAGGGCGCTCCGGTCGATCAGGGCATGCCCAAGGAAGGCGTGCTCGCCATGCCCGCCGGCGTCGCGCTGGTCGAGGGCGGCCCGAACCAGGACCTCGGCATCGCCTTCATCAACGAGATGCTGAACCCGGAGACGCAGGCCCTCATCGCCCGGACCTTCTGGTCGAAGCCGACCAACGCCAAGACGGTTCTGCCGCAGGGCATCTCCTTCCCCGAGCTGATCGCCCTCGACTGGGAGTATTTCGCCGACAACCGCAACGCGATGATCGAGCGTTTCGAGCGGGAAGTCTCCTCGCGATGAGCCAGCAGGCGACGGCCCTGCCGCCCGCGGCGGAGGCACAGCATGAGCCGGGATACCTTGCGGTCTCCAACGTCACCAAGCGTTTCGGGGCCGCCACGGTTCTCGACAGCCTGAGCCTCTCCGTCGGACGGGCCGAGTTCGTCTCGCTCCTCGGCCCGTCGGGCTGCGGAAAGACGACGCTGCTGCGGCTCATCGCCGGTCTCCTCGCGCCCGACCAGGGCGCGATCGAGGTCGGCGGGCGCGATCTCACGCGGGTCGCGGCCCACCGGCGCAACATCGGCGTGGTGTTCCAGAACTATGCGCTGTTCCCGCACCTGACGGTCGCGGAGAACATCGCCTACGGCCTCAGGGCCAAGGGCGTGCCGAAGGGCGAGCAGGCGAAGAAGGTGGCGGATGCCCTCGGCCTCGTGCGCATGGAGGCCTTCGCCGACCGTGCGGTGACGGCGCTCTCCGGTGGCCAGCAGCAGCGCATCGCGGTGGCCCGCGCCGTGGTGGTGGAGCCCAGCCTCCTGCTTCTCGACGAGCCCTTCTCGGCGCTCGACCGCAAGCTGCGCGAGACCATGCAGATCGAGCTGCGCCACATCCTGCGCAATCTCGGCATCACGTCGATCTTCGTCACCCACGACCAGGACGAGGCGCTGGTCATGAGCGACCGCATCGCGGTGATGAACGAGGGGCGGATCGAGCATCTCGGCACGCCCTCGGAGGTCTATGCCCGGCCGAAGTCGCTCTACACCATGGAGTTCGTGGGCCAGTCGAGCCGCATCGGCGGTGTGGTGACGGGTGGGCGCGACGGGATCGTCGAGATCGACACGCCCTTCGGCCTCGTCCGGGCGCCGGGACATTTCCTTACCGGCAGCAAGGTGGTGGTCGGCGTCAGACCGGAAGCGATCGCGGCCGGTGAAGGGCCGGCCGGCGAGTACAACACCGTGCGGGGGACCGTCGCGGAGGTCATCTATTTCGGCTCGCGCACCCTCCTCCACTTCCGCACCGCGCGGGAGGGCGACCGCCTTCACGTCGAGCTCAACCGGCTCCCCGACACGGTCGCCCCGGGCGTGGAGATGACGGTCCGCTGGCGGCTCGACGACAGCCGGGTCTTTCCCGCACCGGGCGGTGCGGACCGATGACCCTCGCCCGGGACGATCTGGCGGTGATGCCGGCGGCGGCGCCCGCGCGCTGGACCTTCGACGCCAAGGCGCTGATCGCGGTGCCCGGGCTGGTCTTCATGGCGCTCGCCTTCGCCGTGCCGGTGCTCATGCTGGTCGGCGACAGCTTCGTCGACCGCGACGGCTTCAGCCTCGCCGGCTACCGCAAAGTGCTCGGCGATCCCTACTACATCGGCATCATCGGCAATTCGCTGCAGCTCGCCTGTATCACCACCGCCGTATGTCTCGCCGTCGGTTACCCCGCCGCCTGGGCGCTCGCCCGCATCCGCGGCGCCTGGCAGGTGATCCTCTTCGCCCTGATCTTCCTGCCGCTGACCGTCTCCATCGTCGTGAAGACCTTCGGCCTGACGATCATGATGCGCCGCGACGGCATCATCAATTTCCTGCTCGTCAATCTCGGCTTCATCGAGCGGCCGATGCGGCTCGTCTTCACCGAGTTCAGCCTCTATTTCGGCATGGTCAACGTCTTCCTGCCCTTCATGATCCTGCCGCTCTACTCGGTCATGCGCATGCTGGATCCGCGGCTGCTGGATGCCTCCGCCTCCCTCGGCGCCGGCCCGGTCCACACCTTCCTGCGCGTGACGCTGCCGCTGACCATGCCCGGCATCATCGCCGGCGGGACGCTCGTCTTCTCCATCTCGGTGGCGGCCTATGTCACGCCCGGGCTGCTCGTCGGCGACCGCTTCATGACCATGTCGCAGGTGATGGCCAAGGCCTATCTCAACATCCGCGACTTCCAGCTGGGGGCGAGCATGGCGGTGATCATGCTGGTCATCTCCGCAGCGCTCATCCTCGCCTCCTCCTACCTCGTCCGCACGCCGGGCGGAGAGAGGCGCTGACCCATGGCCCTGTTCGGCTCGCTCTTCTGCCGCCTCGTCCTCGGCTTGGTCATCGCCTTCCTGTTCCTGCCGATCCTCATCGTGCTGACGGTGTCGTTCTCCTCCTCGGCGGTCTTCGCCTTCCCGCCGCCGGGCTTCTCGCTGCGCTGGTACGCCTCCCTCGGCAAGGCGGATTCGATGTTGCAGGCGGTCTGGCTCTCGACGCAGATCGCCGCCCTCTCCACCGCCATCTCGCTGGTGCTCGGCACGCTCTGCGCCATCGCCATCACGCGAGGCATGATCCCCGGCGCCAAGGCGGTGGCGACCTTCATGGCCTCGCCCCTCATGCTGCCGGGGCTGGTGCTCGGCATCGCCTTCCTGCAGGCGGCGCGCGACTTCGGCCTGCGCGATACCTACTCGACGCTGCTGATCGCCCACGTCGTCATCACCATGCCCTTCATCATGCGCACGGTGCTGGCGAGCCTGTCGCTGTTCGACTTCGCCATGGTGGACGCCGCTCGCATGCTCGGCCGCTCCTACCCTGCGGCGCTGTGGACCGTGCTGGTGCCGAACATCCTGCCGGGCTTCGTCAGCGGCGGGCTCTTCGCCTTCATCGCCTCCTTCGACAACTATCCCGTCTCGATCTTCCTCGTGGACGTGCGCACCAAGACGCTGCCGATCCAGCTCCTCAACCAGGTGGAGATGTCGCCGGATCCGACGGTCGCCGCCATCTCGGCGCTCCTCATCCTCGGCACCATCGCCGCCCTCATCGTCTGCGACCGGCTGGTGGGCCTGAAGCGGATGGCCTCGATCTAGTCCCGCCGGAAACGCCAGGAGCGCCGCCATGACCGCCGAACCGGGCTCGCGCAGCCTCTACGTGTCGCTGGGCCCGTTCGGCGCCTTCGATCGCGGGCGCGCCATCGTCAGCGACGTCGCCTGCGACAGCCGCGGCCACGTCTTCGTATTGCTGCGGCTCGATCCGCTGGTGGACGCGCCGGCCGATCCCGTCGTCGAGCTCGACCCGCAGGGCGGCGTCGTCCGGTCGTTCGGCGCCGATGACATCCTCGATGCCCATATGCTGGCGGTGGACCCGGAGGACCGCGTCGTCGTCGTCGACCGCGACGCCCATCGCCTGGTCGTCTTCGGGCCGGACGGGAAGGTGGTGCGGAGGCTCGGCACGCCCGAGCGCCCCGGCGAGCCCTTCTCTCATCCCTCGTCCGTCGCTTTTGCCGCCGACGGCAGCTTCTACGTCGCCGACGGATACGGCGCCTCGCGCGTGCAGCACTTCTCGGCGGCGGGCGACCTCATCCGCAGCTTCGGCCGGCGCGGCACGGAGCCGGGCGAGTTCAGCACGCCGCACGGCGTCTGGGTGGCCGGCGACGGGCGGGTGCTGGTGACGGACCGCGAGAACGACCGCCTGCAGGTCTTCTCGGCGGACGGCGAGCCGCTCGACGCCTGGCCGGACATGCCGCGTGCCATGGACGTGTGGAGCGATGCGGCGGGCTCGGTCTTCGTGACGGACCAGGTGCCGCGGCTCTCCCGCTTCGATCGCGACGGCCGCCTCGTCGGCTCCTGCCGTCCCGTGCTGAACGGCGCCCACGGCATCTGGGGCACCGCCGACGGCACGCTCTATCTGGCCGAGGTCAATCCGAGCCGCATCACGCGCCTGACGCCGGTGGCGGGCTAAGCGACACCACCCGTCAGGCGACGAGCCCCTGACGCCAGGCGCTGTCGCGGGGCGAGGGACGACGATGGAGGCGCTCGTCCAGCAGCGCGCGGGCCTTCTCCGCCTCGCCGCTCTTCATCAGCGCCACCAGCAGCGTGTCCTCGAAGACCTCGCGCTGGGCGCCGCTGCCGCCGATCCGCACGACCTCGGCCGCCATGGGCTCGAGGGTGGCGACGCAGGCGGCATATCGCTCCTCGGCGAAGGCGAGGGCCGCCCTGAACAGGGCCGGCACGACGGGCCCCGCCGGCAGCTGTCCGGCCTCGACCAGCCGGCTGGCGGCGTCGATGCGCGCGGCGAGCCGGTCGGCGCGGCCGGTCATGGCCTCGGCGAGCCCCAGATGCACCTCGACGAAGGGATGGACGGCGCCCGGGAACCTCTCGCCTGCATAGAGCGCGGCCTCGTCCCAGAGCGCGGCGGGAACGACGTGGCCATAGGCCCTGAGCCGCCAGAGCAGCGAGACGGAATCGGTGACGATGTTGATGGGAAGGCCCGCGGAGGCCGCCGGCTGGACGAAGGCATTGTAGATGGCGAGCGCCCGGTCCGCGTCCCCGCGCTCCAGCGCGGAGAGCGCCTGGTGCCAGGCGATGTGGCCGTGCAGCACGCCCGTCCGGTCGTAGCCCGGCAGCCAGCCGGCGATGAAGGCATCGGCCTCGGCGCCCGCCCCGTCCTCGAACATGGCGTGCGACACAGCATGGGCGCCGTTGGCGTTGGCGGGACGCAGGTCGAACCCCTTCGTGGCAAGGCTCCGACCGAAGGCCACCGCGCCGTTTTCGGCGTGGGACCAGCCGCGATAGGTCAGGAACCACCAGTCGTCGGCGCCGAACTGCGCGGCATGGCGGTCGCACAGATCGACGCGGGCCTGATCGTGGTCGGCCATGCCGGAGAAGGCGAAGAGCCCGAAGGCGCCGAGGGGGAGCCCGAAGACGACGGTGTCGCGAGGCCAGGATTCGAGATGTGCGAGGACCCGGTCGAGGGCGCGCGCCCCCTGGCCGGCGATCGCCAGGGCGAGGGCTTCCACATGGCTCTTCTCGCGGTCCGTGCCGCCTTCCGCCACGAGCGCGGAAGCCCTGTCGATCTGGCTCCGCGCCGCCTCGGGCTCCGCCCGCACGGCATGGGCGCGGGCGAGGGCCGCACGGGCGAGGGCGAAGCCGGGGTCCGCCTCCACGGCCCTGCCCAGCGTCTCGACGGCGCCGGGCCAGGCGGAGAGCAGGAGATCGACGCCCTCGCGATAGAGGCTCGCGGCCTCGGCCGACCGGGTGGTGATGGGCAGGCCGCGGCTGTCGGTGTGAGCCATGATCGCATTCCAGGAGCCTGCCGGAGCCGGCCTCGCTCGGTTCCGGCTTTGGTCCGCTATAGCAGCCCGCGCCCCCGCCGTGCATCCGGTGTTCCGCTCGCCCCGCTTACCGCGTCGCAGCCGGGGCGCGGCCGCCGCTAGCTCCGGGGCTCGCGGGGTTCGGGATCGGCGGCACTGGCGTGGATGGCCAGGATCTCGTCCCAGACTGCCATCATCGCGTCGACGCAGGCGGGATCGAAATGACGCCCCCGCTCCGCCAGGATGTAGAGGCGCGCCTCCTCGGGAGCCCAGGCCTTCTTGTAGGGCCGCACGGACGTCAGCGCATCGAACACGTCGGCGAGGGAGGTGATCCTGCCGGAGAGCGGGATGGCCTCTCCCGCGAGGCCGAAGGGATAGCCCGAGCCGTCGAAGCGCTCGTGGTGGGAAATGGCGATCTCGCCCGCCAGGCGGATGAGCTCGGACGTCGAGCGCTCGAGGATTTCGCCACCCTGCTGGGCGTGCTTCTGCATCTCCAGGCGCTCGGCCGGCGTGAGAGGCCCGGGCTTGAGCAGGATCGAATCGGGAATGCCGATCTTGCCGATGTCGTGCATCGGGGCGGCGATCCGCAGCCGCTCGCAGAACTCGTCGTCGAGGGCGAGCGCCCGCGCGATCTTCTCGGAGTAGCGCGACATGCGTTCGAGGTGCTGGCCGGTCTCGGGGTCGCGGAGTTCGGCGGCCCGCGCGAGGCGGGTGACGATCTCGGCCTCGCGTCCGCGCGCGACCTCCATCGCCCGATGCACCTCTCGCGACAGCCAGGCCGCCTGGTCCTTCAGCTTCGCCTGGGCCTCGGCGAGCTGCATCAGGTTGCGGAAGCGCGCCTTGAACTCCGCCGGGTCGATCGGTTTGAGGATGAAATCCGTGGCGCCGGCCTCCAGGGCCTCCAGGCGGACCGAGCGCTGGTCGGCGGTGGTCACCATGACGACGGGGGTGTCGGCGAACCGCGGCCTCGACCGGACCAGCCGGATGAAGGCGATGCCGTCGAGATCGGGCATCATGTAGTCGACCAGGATCAGGGTGGGTGCGAGATCGTCGAGCCGGTCGATGGCCTCGGTCGGGCTCTTGAACGTCGTCGAGCCCGGGACCCCGCAGGCCTCGACCAGGGACTTGATGACGAGGAGATTGGTCTCCGCGTCATCGACGATCATCACAGGCATGGGCGATCCCGCTCGTTCATCAGCCATCGCTGGGCCGGTGCAACCTATCGCATAGCGCAAAGAGGTAAATGACCTCGCCACCTCATTCCTGCGTAGCTTCGACCATCGGGGAAAGTGGTTGTTAGCACAGTCCCAAATATCCGGCCGTGCATGGTCGATCTTTACGCTTGGGGAAGTCGGGCATGACAGCGTTCGTCCAACTTCGGTCGAGGCATCATCCCATGGCGCAGTCGCAGGTCAGCGCGCAGAAATCCGTCCGGCGTCTCATTGCTCTGGCATCCGCTCTCGGCTTCGCCGTGATCGGGATGATCTGGACCGCCGTGGAAATGGACATCCGCCAGGAGAGGGCCTTCGCCCGGCGGACGGCGAGCCAGACCGCGCAGAACTATGCGCGCCTGTTCGACGAGCACATCCGCCAGGCGATCAACGAGACCGACAACACGATCAAGTTCATCCGCCAGGACTATCTGCGTGCAGGAGGTGCATTCGACCTGCAGGCCTGGGTGACGAACCAGTACAGCTTCAAGGAGCTGGCGCTGCAGTTCACCATCATCGGCGCCGACGGCCGGATGGAGACGACGACCACGGCCGGGGCGACCCCGCGGGTCGACCTGAGCGACCGGGAGCACTTCCGCGTGCACGTCGATTCGTCGCAGGACATCCTGTTCATCAGCAAGCCGGTTCTCGGCCGGGCATCGGGACGCTGGTCGATCCAGCTGACGCGGCGGATCAGCGATGCCGACGGCAACTTCCGCGGGGTCATCGTCGCCTCGCTGGACCCGTACTACCTGTCGCGCTTCTACGAGACCATCGACCTCGGCAAGGGCGGCGGCATCGCGGTCGTCGGCCGTGACCGGGTCGTGCGGGCCATGGCGGGCCTGACCCGCCAGGCGCTCGGCAGCCGCTACGAAGGCGAAGCCGCCCTGTCCCGGACCCTGACCGATGGCCTCGTCGTGGAGATGGGCGAGAACCAGGAGCGGGGCCGGGCGACGGCCTACAGGGCGATCAACGACTGGCCGCTCATCGTCGCGGTGCGCGTGGACGACACCGATGCGCGCGAGCGCCGGATCGCGGCCGCAGCCCAGATGCGGCTGATCGCGGCGGGACTGACCGTCGGCGTCCTCGGCGTCATCCTGCTCGGCATCGCCTACTGGCGGCGCTTCGGAGCCGCGCTCGCCGCCCTCACCCGGAGCAAGGCCGCCGCCCGGGCGGCCACCAGCGAACTTGCGCTGACCCTGAACAACATGGCGCAGGGCATCCTGATGGTCGACGGCAACGGTCACGTCGCGGTGGTCAACCAGAACGCCCTCGACCTCCTCGGGCTCCCGGCCACCTTCACGCGCCAGGGCTTCCCTCTCGAGGTCCTGCTTCTCCACGAACGCGCCACCGGCGAAAGCATCGTGGTGGACGAGCATGGCGGCGCGCCGCCCGATCCCGATCACCTCGCGGTGCGCGAGCACGTCCGCGGAGATACGGTCCTGGAGATCTGCACGCGCCACCTGCCCGGCGGCGGCTTCGTCCAGACCTACACGGACATCACCGAACGCAAGCGCTTCGAGACGGCGCTCCGCGATGCCCGCGACGTCGCCGAGAAGGCGTCGCAGGTGCGGACCGCCTTCCTCGCCACCATGAGCCACGAGATCCGCACGCCGCTGAACGGCATCATCGGCATGTCGTCCATCCTGGAGACGACCGAACTCACGGCCCAGCAGCGCGGCCACCTCAAGACCATCCATGAATGTGGCGAAGCGCTGCTCGACATCGTCAACGACGTTCTCGACTACGCAAAGCTCGATTCCGGAGCGATCCAGCTCGAACAGACGGCCGTGGACGTGCGCGGCCTGGCCACTTCGGTCAAGGAGATGCTCGGGCCGCGGGCGCAGGAGAAGAAGCTCAGCTTCGACGTCGTCATCGCCGACGACGTTCCCGCCTCGATCGAGACCGACGGCACACGCATCCGGCAGGTTCTCATCAACTTGGTGGCCAATGCGGTGAAGTTCACCCTGACGGGCGGCATCATCGTCTCGGTCGGTTCGCGCACCCTGTCAGGGGGCCGCCCAGGCCTGCGCTTCTCCATCATCGATTCAGGCATCGGCCTCGCCGAGGGTTCGCACGTCCACCTCTTCAAGGAGTTCTCGCAGGTCGACGCCTCCATCACCCGCAGGTTCGGCGGCACGGGACTGGGACTTGCCATCTGCAAGCGCATCGTCGACGCCATGGGCGGCGACATCGGTGTCGAAAGCACCCTCGGCAAGGGCTCGGTCTTCTGGTTCGACGTGCCGGCACCCGAGGCGAAGCCTGCCGCCCCGCCGGCGGAACGGTCGGCGCGCACCAGACTGCCGAACCAGCTTAGCGTGCTTCTCGTCGAGGACAATGCGGTGAACCAGCAGGTGGCGACGCTGCTGCTCACCGCCATGGGCCACACGGTCACCGTCGCGGACCACGGTCAGGTCGCGCTCGACCTCGCCGGGCGCCAGGCCTTCGACGTCATCCTGATGGACATGCACATGCCGGTCATGGACGGGGTCCGGACCGCCAAGGCCCTTCGCGCCGGCAGCGGACCGAACGCCCACACCGCCATCATCGGGCTGACGGCCAACGCCTTCGCCTCGGACCGGCAGGCCTGCCTCGACGCGGGCATGGACGACTTCCTCGCCAAGCCCGTCACGCGCGCCAAACTCGAGGCGGTCGTGGCGCGGCATTCGTCGGCTCCGGCGCCCGCCGAACAGGCCGATCGGGGCGGGGTGGACCTCTCCGTTCGCAACTCCCTGTTCGAGGCCATCGGTCCGGAGGTCGGGCACAGGCTCGTCGAGACCTTCGTGGACGAGGCGCGCCGCCTGCTGGTCGACATCCGCACCGCAGCCGGCAACGGCGACGTCACGGCGCTCGAGGGCCTCCTCCACCAGATCAAGGGCGCCGCAGCCAATCTCGGCCAGGTCGGGATCGTCGGCCTGACGTCCACCCCGCCCGCAGACCTCGCCCAGCCCGTCGCCATGGCGCGGTTCGCCGACCGGCTGGAAGCCTATCTGGCGGCCGAGGAACGGGCGCTGCACAGGGCCGCATAGCCCCGGAGGCAGCGCACCGCACGGGGCCGCCGCCGCCTCTCGACAAAGTGAAGGAGCCCTGCAGCAAAGCGGGTTGTGCCGATCGCCCGTCCAATGTGGACTCGTTCCAGACAAGAGCCCGTGCAAGGGCCGGTTGGACAAGGGAGACTGCGGTGGCGAAACTCAACATCAACGGCCAGGTGGTCGACGTCCAGGCGGCGGAGGACACGCCGCTGCTCTGGGCCCTGCGCGAGCACGTGGGCCTCACCGGCACGAAATACGGCTGCGGCATCGCCGCCTGCGGCGCCTGCACGGTGCATATCGACGGCCAGGCGGTGCGCTCCTGCGCGATGCCGCTGAGCGCGGTCACCCCCGACCAGAAGATCGTCACCATCGAGGGCCTGTCGCCGAACGGCATGCACCCGATCCAGGTGGCCTGGCGCGACCTCGACGTTCCCCAGTGCGGCTATTGCCAGTCCGGCATGATCATGGCCGCCGCCGCCCTCCTGGCCGAGAAGCCGAACCCGACGGACGAGGACATCGACAATGCGATGACCAACATCTGCCGGTGCGGCACCTACAACCGCGTCCGCGCCGGCATCAAGCAGGCCGCCGCGAACCGCCAGGGCTGAGGGAGGCCGACATGACGCTCATCGAGACCACGACCACCTCCCGCCGCGCCGTCCTCAAGGCCGCCGCCGGCCTCACCGTCGGCTTCTGCCTGCCGACCGACGCCTTCGCCCAGCAGCCGGCGCCCGCCGCCACTCCCGAGATCAACGCCTGGGTCGTCATCCGCCCCGACGACACGGTGGTGCTGCGCATGGCCCGCTCCGAGATGGGCCAGGGCACCCGTACCGGCCTCTGTCAGATGATCGCCGAGGAGCTGCACTGCGACTGGTCGAAGATCGTCACCGAATACGTCACGCCCGGCCAGTCGCTGGCGCGCAACCGGGCCTGGGGCGCCTTCCTCACCGCCGGCAGCCAGGGCATCCGCCAGAGCCACGACTATGTCCGCCGCGGCGGCGCCACCGCCCGCGTCATGCTGATCCAGGCCGCAGCCGATGCCTGGGGCGTTCAAGCGGCGCAGTGCACCGCCAAGGACAGCGTCATCACTCACGCGGCTTCCGGCCGGTCCGTGCGTTACGGGCAGGTTGCGGCGGCGGCGGCGCGCCTGACGCCGCCCGCCAACGTGCCTTTGAAGGACCCGAAGGACTGGACCGTCATCGGCACCTCGGTGAAGCGCCTCGATACGGCGGCGAAGACCACCGGCGCGCTCGTCTACGGCTCGGACCTGAAGATGCCGGGCATGCTGGTGGCCGTGCCGAAGGAGTGCCCGGTCTTCGGCGGTAAGGTCGCTTCCTTCGACGCCGCCAAGGTTTCCTCCATGCCGGGCGTGCGCCACGTGCTCAAGGTCGCCGATACCGCGGTGGCCGTGGTGGCCGACACGTTCTGGCAGGCCAAGACGGCCCTCGACGCCCTGCCCGTCACCTGGGACTACGGCCCCAACCGGTCTGTGTCCTCCGAGACCATCGCGGCGCAGCTGCGCGAGGGGCTGGACGCGCCGGAGGCCTTCGTCGGCAATACCAACGGCGACGCCCGCGCCGCCATTGCCGGCGCCGCCCGCAAGATCGAGGCGGTCTACGACTATCCCTTCCAGAACCACGCGCCGATGGAACCGATGAACGCCACGGTGGTGTGGACGCCGACCCGCTGCGACGTCTGGTGCCCGACGCAGAACGGCGAGGCGGCGCTGGCCGCCACCGCCCAGGCGGCCGGCCTGCCGCAGACGGCCTGCGACGTCCACCGCGTCGACCTCGGCGGCGGCTTCGGCCGGCGCACCACCCACGACTGGCTGATCCAGGCGGTCACCATCGCCAAGCAGGTCCCCGGCGTCCCGATCAAGACGCAGTGGACGCGCGAGGAGGACATGGTGCAGGGGCGCTACCACCCCGTGACCATGGCCAAGATGACCGGCGGCCTCGACGCCCAGGGCAACCTGGTCGGGCTGCACATGCGGATTTCCGGCCAGTCGATCCTCTCCTACGTCTTTCCCACGGCGCTGCAGAGCGGCCGTGACCCCGTGCAGTTCCAGGGGCTCAACGCCGGCGGCAACGACAGCCAGATCGGCTATTCGTTCCCCAACCTGCTGATCGACCACGCCATGCGGAACACCCACGTGCCGCCGCATTTCTGGCGGGGCGTGAACCACAACCAGAACGCCATCTACCTGGAGTGCTTCCTCGACGAACTCGCCCATGCGGCGGGCCAGGACCCCCTCGCCTTCCGCCGCAAGCTGATGGGCAATCATCCCAAGCACCTCGCGGTGCTCAACGCGGTGGCCGAGAAGATCGGCTGGGACAGGCCGCCGCCGGCCGGCGTGCATCGCGGCATCGCCCAGCAGATGGGCTTCGGCAGCTACGTGGCAGCCGCCGCCGAGGTCTCGGTGGACGCGCAGGGCAAGCTGAAGGTCCACCGCATCGTCGCGGCGACCGATTGCGGCGTCGCCGTCAACCCGCGCCAGATCGAGATGCAGGTGGAGGGCTCCTTCGTCTACGGCCTTTCCGCCCTGCTCTATGGCGCCTGCACGGTGAAGGACGGGCAGATCGTCGAGACCAATTTCGACAGCTACAACGTCCTGCGCATGGATGAGATGCCGAAGGTCGAGACCATCGTCATGCCCTCAGGCGGGTTCTGGGGCGGCGTCGGCGAGCCGACCATCATGGTGGCGGCGCCGGCGGTGCTGAACGGCATCTTCGCCGCCACCGGCAAGCGCATCCGCTCGGTGCCGCTGAAGGACCAGGACCTCAGGCGGGCGTGAGGATCGTCCTCGCCGCGGTCGCGCTCCTCGGTCTCGCCGCAGCCGCGGCGGGGCAGGAGGTCGCGCCCTTCGTCGTCTCCGGCGACGGCATCGCGGCGCCGCTCGGCGGGCTCGCCGGCTCGGCCGAGCGCGGCGGGCGCATCGTCCGCAACCGGGAGACGGCCAATTGCCTGATCTGTCACACGATCCCCGATCCCGCCGAGGCGTTCATGGGCGAGGTCGGGCCGCCGCTCGCGGGGGTCGGCGCCCGGCTCACGCCCGGCCAGATCCGGCTGCGGCTGATCGATCCGACGCTCGCCAACCCTGACGCGGTGATGCCGGCCTATCACCGTGTCGCCGGCCTCGCCCATGTCGATGCCCGCTGGCGCGGCCGGCCGGTGCTCTCCGCCCAGGACATCGAGGACGTGGTCGCCTATTTGTCCGCCCTGAAGGAGTGACCCATGCCCCGACCTCCATCCGACCGGCCGGATCTCCTGACGCGTCGCGGCGCCATCGCGGGCGCGGCGGCCTGCGTCGCCCTCGTCCCCGCGGCCGCGTCGGGCCAGGCGGCGCCCGCGGAGACCTTCGCCGCCGCCGAACGGGCGATCCTCGCCGGCCGTGAGCCCGCGGCGGCCGGCGTGGCGATCGAGATGCCGCAGCTCTCCGAGAACGGCAATGCGGTGGACATCGCCGTCCGGGTGGACAGCCCGATGAGCGCCGACGATCACGTCGCCCGCATCCATCTCCTCGCGGACAAGAACCCGGTCCCGCGGGTCGCGACCTTCCACATCGGCCCGCAGGCCGGCCGTGCCGACGTCGCCACGCGCATCCGCCTCGCGGAGACGCAGACCATCGTCGTCCTCGCCGAGACGAGCCGCGGCGTCGTCCATCGCGGCAGCCGCGAGGTCATCGTCATTCTCGGCGCCTGCGTGGACGGAGGCTGAGCCATGGCCAATGCCACCATCCCCGCCCGCATCACCATGCCGGCCGAGGCGAAGCGCGGCGAGATCGTCGAGATCCGCGTTCTCGCCCGCCATCCCATGGAGCGGGCCATCGATGCGCCCGGCCTCAGGCCCGTCGCGCGCAAGATTATCCACACCCTGCGTGTCAGCCAGGAGGGGCGCGAGTTCTTCCGCATGGACCTCTCGTCCGGCATCGCGGCCAATCCCTATGTCGCTTTCACGCTCCGCGCCGAGCGGAGCGGCGAACTCGTCTTCGAATGGATCGAGGACGGCGGCGTCACCTACAAGCGCCGCCAGGGCCTCACGGTGACATGAGGGCGGCGATCGCCCTCGCCCTGGTCCTCGCCGCGGCGGCGGCCGGCGCCGGCGAGGTGCGCGCGCCGGCGACGTTCCTGTCGCCGGACCTCCGGGCGCTGCAGGACGATCCCTCGCGGCATCCCGGCTGGCTGTGGGTGGATTCCGGCGAGGCGCACTGGCGGGCGCCGCCGGCCGGCGGACGACCGTCCTGCCAGGGCTGCCACGGAGACATCGGCGGGATGCGCGGCGTCGCCACCCGCTATCCGCAGGTGGCCGACGACGGGCGCCTTCTCAATCTCGAAGGCCGCATCGAGACCTGCCGCAGCCGCCATCAGCAGGCGCCGGCCTTCGGCTACGAAAGCGAACCGCTCCTGTCGCTCACCGCCGCCGTCGCGCTGCAGTCGCGCGGGCTGCCGACGGCTGTCGCCACCGACGGACCGGCCGCGTCCTTCGTCGCCGAGGGACGGCGGCTGTTCGAGACGCGTATGGGCCAGCTCAACCTCTCCTGCGCCCAGTGCCACGAGGCGAATGTCGGCCGTCGCCTGCGCGGCGACGTCATCTCCAGCGGGATCGGCACCGGATTCCCCGCCTACCGGCTCGAATGGAACACCATGGGGTCGCTGCACCGCCGGCTGCGGGCCTGCTCGCTCGGCGTCAGGGCGACGCAGTTCTCGCTGGGTTCGCCGGAATATCTCGCGCTCGAGCTCTATCTCGCGGCACGGGCGCAGGGCCTGCCGATCGAGGCGCCCGGCCTCAGGCGCTAGAGGGGCTCCTGACCGGAGGATCCCCATCGGCGCACGCGCCTGGCGGGCACCGCGCGCCATCCCCATACCACCGACGGCGGACAATGTCCGCACCTTTGCGTGGGCGCTTTTCACAGTCCATCCTCGCACAAATACACACGCCGCGATGAAATCACTGGGCAAAATTGGTATTTTGTCCTGTCTCTTTGCCTGTTCCATTTCGGCCGGGCGGCGCCGACTTGCGGCAATATTGTCGGGACAATGGGCTTTACAGCGAAACCCCGCCCTCCCATCCTGCGCCCTCCCCCGTTCATGAGGCGCTGCCATGGCCCGTCAATTTTCCCGCCGCCGCTTTCTCGCCACCTCCGCCGCCGCCTTCGCCGCTCCGTCCCTGTCGCTGGCGCAGGGCGCCAACGTCCTGAAGTTCGTGCCGCAGACCGACGTGGCGGTGCTCGATCCGGTGTGGACGACCACCTATCCGACCCGCGACCACGGCTACATGGTCTTCGACACGCTGTTCGGGATGGACGGTCAGTATCGCATGCAGCCGCAGATGCTGGCCGGCGCGACCACCGACAACGACGGGCGGGTGTGGACGCTGACGCTGCGCGACGGGCTGAAGTTCCATGACGGTTCCGCCGTCCTGGCGCGCGACTGCGTCGCCTCGATCAAGCGCTGGGGCGCCCGCGACGCCTTCGGCCAGGTGCTGATGGCGGCCACGGACGAACTGTCCGCGGCCGACGACAAGACCATCCGCTTCCGCCTCAAGCACGCCTTCCCGCTGCTGCCCGACGCCCTCGGCAAGGCGTCGCCCAACATGTGCGCGATGATGCCGGAGCGGCTGGCGAACACCCCGCCGATGGAGCGCGTCACCGAGATGGTCGGCTCCGGCCCCTACCGCTACCTCGCCGGCGAGCGGGTGCCCGGTGCGCTGATCGCCTACCAGAAGTTCGACGGCTACGTGCCGCGCTCCGGCGGCACGCCGGACTGGACGGCGGGACCCAAGGTCGCCCATTTCGAGCGGGTGGAATGGCGGATCATGCCCGACCCCAACACGGCCATGGGAGCCCTGAGGGCGGGCGAGATCGACTGGTGGTATTCCCCCGACGCCGACCTGCTGCCGGCGCTGAAGGCCATGCGCGGGGTGTCGACCCGGGTCATCGACCCCACGGGATGGATCTCCACCATGCGGCTGAACCACCTCGTGCCGCCCTTCGACAATCCGGCGATCCGCCGCGCCGTGCTGTCGGCTGTCACCCAGTCGGACTTCATGGAGGCGCAGACCAGCGACCGCGAGCTGTGGAAGGACGGCGTCGGCATCTTCTGCCCGGGCACGCCGATGGCGACGGACGCCGGCATGGCCGCCATCACCGGCCCGCGCGACCTCGAGAAGGCGAAGGCTGCCATCGCCGCGGCGGGCTACAAGGGCGAGAAGGTGGTGGTGCTCGGGGCGGCGGAGATCGCGAGTTCCAAGGCCCTGTCGGACGTCGGCGCCGACCTCCTCAAGAAGCTCGGCTTCAACGTCGACTACCAGCTCTCGGACTGGGGCACGGTGGTGCAGCGGCGCGCCAAGACCGATCCCGTCGACCAGGGCGGCTGGAACGTGTTCCACACCTTCTGGAGCGGCACCGACCTGTTCACGCCGGCGGGCCATGCCTTCCTGCGCTCGCACGGGCGCAACGCGGCTCCTGGTTGGCCGAGCATCCCGGCCATGGAGCAGATGCGCGACGACTGGTTCAGGGCCCCGGACGCCGCCGCGCAGGTGGCGATCGCCCGGCGGATGCAGGAACTCGCCTTCCAGGAGGTGCCCTATATCCCGCTGGGCCAGCGGTTCTTCCCGACCGCCTTCCGCAGCAATCTCACCGGCATCCTCAACGGCAATCCGGTGTTCTGGAACGTCCGGCGCGGGTGAGCGGGAGGGGCGAGCCGCCTCAGGCCGGGACCGGGCGCGCCGGCGCGGGGGATGCCGGCGGGGCCGCGCCGAACTGCATCCGGTAGTCGTGGGGACTGACGCCGAGCCGCCGCCGGAAGGCCCGGCGCATCCGTTCCTCATCGAGGAAGCCGCACTTGCGGGCGATGTCCTTGATGCTGTGACGCGTCTCCTCCAGCGCGCGGCGGGCGGCCTCCAGGCGCATGTCCTCCACCACCTTCGCCGGCGTGCGGCCGGTGCGCGCGGTGTAGAGCCGGGCGAAGGTCCGGGGGCTCATGGCGACGCGCCGGGCCAGCGCCTCCACCCTGAGGTCCGCCTCCAGGTGGTCCTCCATCCAGCGGTGCAGCGGCTCGAAACCGTCATCGTCGGCCTCCTGCAGGGCCAGCGGAACGCTGAACTGCGCCTGGCCTCCGGAGCGCTTGAGGAACACGACCAGCCGCTTGGCGACGCGGATCGCCTCGGCGTGGCCGCGGTCCTCCTCGATCATGGCCAGCGCCAGATCGATGCCGGCTGTGACCCCGGCCGAGGTCCAGATCGAGCCGTCCCGCTCGAAGATGGCGTCGGGAGACACGGTGAGTTCGGGGTGGCGGTCCTGCAGAAGCTGGCACGAGCCCCAGTGGGTGACGACCTTGCGCTCCTTCAGGAGCCCGGCCGAGGCGAGGACGAAGGCGCCCGTGCAGACGGAGCAGAGGCGCCGGGTGAGGCCGGCATTGTCCGCCAGCCAGCGGACGAGGTCCGGATCCTTCGCCGCCTCGTGCACGCCGGGGCCGCCGACGACGAGGAGCGTGTCCACATCGCCGACCTCGTCCAGCGACCGCGTCATGATCTCGAGCCCGGACGAGGTGCGCACGAGGCCGCCGGCGACGGAGGCGACCGTCAGGCGATAGGGCGCCGCCTCACGCGGAGCCGTCTCGCAGGAGATCTCGAACGCCGCCAGTGGACCCGACAGGTCCAGGATGAGGGCGTCGGGAAAGACCACAAAGACGACGTGACGCTGCACCGGCCTGTCCTTCAAGGGGGTCGCATTCCCGCGTGGCAGGAAAGGAGGGCAGAATGTCGTTTCCGCCGCCTCCTGTCATGGCCAAAGTGACCGCCTGCATCACGGACGGAGGCCATCTTGACGACATCCCCTCTGGAGATCGGGCTGCTGTTCTTCCCCGGCATGACCCAGCTCGACGTGACCGGCCCCTTCGAGGTGCTGGCGCGGCTGCCGGGGGCGCGCATGCACCTCCTGTGGAAGCGCATCGAGCCGATCACCAGCGACGTCGGCCTCATCCTCATGCCGACCACGACCTTCGCGGACTGCCCCCGGCTGGACGTGCTCTGCGTCGGCGGCGGTCCCGGCCAGATCGCCGTGATGGACGATCCCGAGGTCATGGCCTTCGTCGCGAAAGCCGGCGCCTCGGCCCGCTACGTCACCTCCGTATGCGCCGGGAGCCTGATCCTTGCCGGTGCGGGTCTGCTGGACGGCTATCGCTCGGCCTGTCACTGGCTGTCGCGCGACCAGCTCGCCCCCCTCGGCGCCATTCCCGTGGCGGAGCGCATCGTCGTCGACCGCAACCGCATCTCCGGCGGCGGCGTGACGGCGGGCATCGACTTCGCGTTCCAGCTGGCGGCCGAACTGTGCGGCGAGGAGGTCGCGCGGCGGCTCCAGCTGCTGCTCGAATACGACCCGCAGCCGCCCTTCGACACCTCCGAGCGCAGCGCGACGCCCGAAGCGCTCGGCGCCATCCGCCAGGCGGCGAGACCCATGCTCGAAGCGCGGCGGGAGGCAGGGGAGCGCGCCCTCGCCCGCCGCAGCGCCGCGTCCGCCGACGCGCCGTCCTAGGGCGCCGAGGCCAAGGCCTTTCCCGGACGCGCCCCGCCCGTCCTCTGCATGCCCGAGGCCCCGACAGGCCGACGGATGTCGTCAGCACCGTCCAGGAGACCCGTCATGTCCCGACCCAAGCTCGCTCCGCTGATCGCCGCGTGCCTCCTGTGGGCGGCGGCCGCGACACCCGCTGTCGCGCAGGTCTCCGACGAGGCGGTGCGCATCGGCGTCCTCAACGACATGTCCGGGCCCTATGCCGACATCACCGGCCGTTCGAGCCTGATCGCGGTGCAGATGGCGGTGGAGGATTTCGGCGGCACGGTGCTGGGCCGGAAGATCGAGGTCCTCTCGGCCGACCACCAGAACAAGCCGGACGTCGGATCGGCCATCGTCCGCCGGTGGTACGACGAGCGCGGGGTCGACGTGGTGGTGGGCCTCGGCGCCTCCTCCGTCGCCCTCGCCGTGCGCTCCTACACGCGCGAGATGGGAAAACTGGACATCGCGACGAGCTCCGGGTCGTCAGACCTCACCGGCACCGCCTGTTCGCCGACCGGCTTCCACTGGATGCACGACACCTACGCCCTCGCGAAGACCCTGGCCACCGCCGCCGTCCGCAACGGCGGCAACTCCTGGTTCTTCGTCACCGCGGACTATTCCTTCGGCCACGTGCTGGAGCGCGACGCCGCGCGCTTCGTCGAGGCGGCCGGCGGCACCGTGCTGGGCCGGGTCCGGGCGCCCATCAACTCGACCGATTTCTCGTCCTTCCTCCTGCAGGCGCAGGCCTCCGGTGCGCGCATCATCGGCCTCGCCAACGGTGGCAACGACACCATCAACACGATCAAGACCGCCCGCGAGTTCGGCATCGTCGGCGGGCGCGGAAACCAGAGCCTGGCAAGCCTCCTGCTGATGATCACCGACGTCCACGCGCTGGGGCTGGAAGCGGCGCAGGGCATGCTGCTGACCGAGGGCTTCTACTGGGACCAGTCGGACGAGGCGCGCGCCTTCTCCCAGCGCTTCCTCGCCCGCCGCAACCTGATGCCGAACATGATGAACGCCGCCGACTACAGCGCGACGCTCCACTACCTCAAGGCCGTGCAGGCGGCGGGCACCGACGAGCCGCGGGCCGTGGCGGCGGCGATGCGCAGCCTGCCGATCAACGACGCGACGCTGAAGAACGGCCGCATCCGCAGCGACGGGCGGGTGGAGCGCGACATGTACCTCTTCCGCGTCAAGGCGCCGGGGCAGTCCCGCTCGCCCTGGGACCTCTACGAGCAGGTCGCGACCGTCGCTTTCGCCGACGCCTTCCGGCCTCTCTCCGAGGGCGGCTGCCCGACGGCGGTCACCTCCCGCTGAGGCGCTGCGGGAGACCCCCAGTCCCCGTGCTCAAAGCGGCCCGGCGGAGGACGGCCACGGGCTTGCGGAACAAATCGGCCTCACGCACGTTCAAGGGCGCGTCGGGGGGCAGTCCGCCCCAGCACAGGCGCGCGGGGACGGTCCGACACGGACCCCTTCGCGCGAGGGGGCCTCAGCGTTGGACAATCCCAAGTTCCTGGCCGGCGGCGGCCCGATGGGCGAGCGTATCCGCAGCTTCGACTGGTCCGGCCATCCCCTGGGCGCGCCCGCGGGCTGGCCGGCGAGCCTCCGGTCGGCCGTCGCCATCTGCCTCAACTCGGCCTTCCCCACCGCCATCTACTGGGGGCCCGACCTCCTGCTGATCTACAACGACGCCTGGGCGCCGATCCCCGGCGAGCGCCATCCCTGGGCCTTGGGCCGGGCGGGCGCGGAGGTCTGGTCCGACATCTGGCCGGTGGTCGGGCCGCAATTCGCCCGCGTGCTGGCGACCGGCGAGGGGTTCTCCGTCTTCGACCAGATGCTGCCGATGCAGCGATCCGGCCGCGTCCACGAAACCTACTGGAACTACAGCTTCACCCCGATCCTCGATGAGGACGGCAGGGTCGTCGGCATCCTCAACCAGGGCAACGAGACCACCGACCGCGTGCTCGGTCTGCGCCGCCAGGAGTTCAAGCTCAAGCTCGAGGACGCCCTGCGCCAGGAGAGCGACGGCCGCGCCATCATGCTCGCGGCGGCGACGGCGCTCGGCCGCCACCTCGGGGCCCAGCGCGTCGGCTACGGCGAGGTGCTGCAGGACGACGCCACCGTCTCCCTCGACGTGTGCTGGGCGGAGGGCGTGCAGCCGGTGTCGGGCCGCTTCCCGCTCGAGAGCTTCGGCGCCGCGGACGTCGCCCGCCAGCGCCGAGGCCTCACCCAGAGCTGCGACGACGTGCTCACCGATCCCGGCCAGGACGCCGCCGTCTGGGCCGCGATCGACACCCGCGCCTATGCCTCCGTCCCGCTCATCCGCCACGGCCGCTTCTCGGCGTCGCTCTACGTCAACTTCCGTGAGCCCCACGCCTGGACCGGCGAGGAAATCGCCCTGATCGAGGAGACGGGCGCGCGGACCTGGGAAGCGGTGGAACGCGCCCGCGCCGAGAACGAGCTGAGGGAGAGCGAGGCGCGCTTCCGCAACATCGCCGACAATTCACCGATGATGATGTGGGTGACGGATGCCTCGGGCTACTGCACCTACCTGAACCGTCTCTGGTACGAGTTCACCGGCCAGACGCGCGAGGAAGCGGAGGGTTTCGGCTGGCTGGCGGCGACCCATGCCGACGACAGGGCGCGCGCCGAGGACGTGTTACGCGAGGCCAATGCGGCGCAGGCGCCGTTCCGGCTGGAGTACCGGCTGCGCAGGGCCGACGGGGCCTACCGCTGGGCGATCGACGCCGCGGCGCCGCGGTTCTCGCCGTCGGGCGAGTTCCTCGGCTATGTCGGTTCGGTGATCGACATCGACGAGCGCCGCAGCGTCGAGGAAGCGCTGCGGCAGAGCGGCGAGTTGCTGCGGCAGAGCGAGGACCGGCTCCGCACCCTCACCAACGCGATCCCCTCCTTCGTCTGGTTCGCGACAGCGGACGGCGACATCCATTACCTCAACGAGCGCTGGTATGCGTTCACGGGCCAGCGCCCGGACGAGGCGATCCCCAGCGGCTGGACGGCCGCGCTGCATCCGGACGACGTGCAGCGGACCATGGCGGCCTGGGAGACGGCGCGGCACCTCGGCGAGCCCTACCGCATCGAGATGCGCTACCGCCGCGCGGACGGCGCCTATCGCTGGTACGTGGCGCAAGCCGAACCGCTGCGCGACGCGGACGGCGCGGTGACGGCCTGGTTCGGAACCTCGACCGACGTGCACGAGCAGCGCCTGGCGAAGGAACGGCTCGAACTCGCGCTCGACTCCGGCGCGATCCAGGGCACCTGGGTCTGGGACGTGCCGGCCGACCGGGTGACGGCCGACGAGCGTTTCGCGCGGACCTACGGCATCCCTCTCGACGAGGCCAGGGCCGGCTTCCCCATCGCCCTGGCGGTCGCGGCGATCCACCCGGAGGATCAGGCGCTGGTGCGCGAGGCGATCCAGGGGGCGCTGGACACCGGCGGCAGCTACCGGTGCGAGTATCGGGTCAGGAACAGCGACGGCGTCTTCCGCTGGGTGGAGGCGAGCGGCAAGGTAGAACTCGCCGCCGACGGCAGCCCGCTGAGGTTTCCCGGCGTGGCGGTGGACGTGGAGGCGCGGCGGGTGCTGGAGGCCGACCGGGATCGCGCGACCTCCCTGCTGCAGGCCTTCTTCGACACCTTTCCGGGGGCTGCCTACGCCAAGGACCTCACCGGGCGCATCCTGCTCGGCAACCGCGGCTTCGCCGAAGCCACCGGCACGCCGCCCGAGCAGTTCCTGGGGCGGACCGACGCCGAGGTCATGGCAGACCGGGAGAAGGCCCGCGCCATCATGGAAAACGACCGCCAGGTGATGGCGACGGGCATCGCCAGGCAGGTGGAGGAGGACATCGTCCAGCCCGACGGCACGCTGACGCAGTGGCTGTCGATCAAGACGCCTTTGCGCGCGGGCGACGGGTCGGTGGTCGGGCTGGTGGGCGTCTCCCTCGACATGACCGAGCGACGGCAGGCCGACGACCGCGCCCGGCTCCTGGCGCGGGAGGTCGACCATCGCGCCAAGAACCTGCTCAGTGTCGTGCAGTCGGTGGTGCAGCTGACCAAGAGCCCGGACGTCGCCTCCTTCAAGGCGGCGGTCAGCGGGCGGATCCACGCCCTCGCCCGCGCCCACAGCCTGCTGGCCGAGAGCCGCTGGCAGGGCGTCAATCTCGACACGCTCGTGCGCGAGGAGTTGGCGCCCTTCGCCCGGCCCGGCGCCGACCGCATCCATATCGAGGGGCCGTCCCTTCGCCTGCGCCCGGCGGCCTCGCAGGCGCTCGCCCTGGCGCTCCACGAACTCGCCACCAACGCCGCCAAATACGGTGCCCTGTCGACGGAGCACGGCAGCCTCGACGTGTCCTGGCGCCATGCGGGACCGGCAGCCTCGCGCACGCTGGAACTGATCTGGCGCGAGCGCGGCGGGCCGCCTGTGCAGCCGCCCGGCCGCAAGGGCTTCGGCTCGACCGTGATCCGCACCTCGGTCGAGCGCCAGCTCGGCGGCGAGGTACGGCTCGACTGGGACCCGCAAGGGCTCTTCTGCCGCATCGACGTGCCGGCCGAGGAGCTGGAAGCCATGCACCAGTCGGCCGCGCCGGAGGCCACCGAGGCCGCCGCCAGCGGCTCCCCCCCCCCCTGGTCGTCGAGGACGAGGCGCTGATCGCCATGGAGCTCGAGCAGACGCTGATCGAGCTCGGCTGCGAGGTGGCGGGCCCTGCGGGCTCGTGCGACGCGGCTCTGGCGATCATCGCCGAGCGTAGGCCCCACCTCGCGGTGCTCGACGTCAATCTCGGCCGCGAGACAAGCGGCCGGGTGGCGGAGGTCCTGCGGGCGCTCGGCGTGCCCTTCATCTACTGCACGGGCTATGCCGAGCCGCTGGAGGACGGCGCACCGCAGGCGGCGGTCGTCATCCGCAAGCCCTTCGACACGAAGTCGCTGGGCGACGCCATCCGGCGCATCTCCGAGACCGCCGGCTGAGGATGCCGGCGGTGCTCGGTGTCAGAGCAGCTTGTCGAGGGTGATCGGCAGGTCGCGCACGCGACGCCCGGTCGCGTTGAAGACGGCGTTGGCGACGGCTGCACCGGTCCCGGTGATGCCGATCTCGCCGATGCCGCGCGCGCCCATGGGCGTGTGGGGATCGGGGATATCGGTCCACATCACCTCGATGACCGGTACGTCGAGGTGTACCGGCACGTGATAGTCGGAGAGGTTCGGGTTCATCACGCGCCCGTTGCGCTCGTCGAACTGGGTCTCCTCCATCAGGGCGAGGCCGAGGCCCATGATGATGCCGCCGCGGAACTGGCTCGCCGCCGTCTTCGGGTTGAGGATGCGGCCGCAGTCGAAGGACCCGAGGAACCGCGCGATGCGGATCTCGCCGGTCACCGCATTGACGCGCGCCTCGCAGAACATGGCGCCGTGGCTGTGCATCGACCAGTGCATCGTCTCCAGCGGGCTGGCGGGGGTCGCCTCGACGACGACCGACTGACGCTGCGCCCGCTGCAGGATGGAGGCAAAGGTCTCGTGGCGCTGCGGATCGTCCCGCTTGGCGAGGCCCCCGTCGCGCGCGACCACCGCATCGGCCGCGAGGCCGGCGATGGGAGAGTCGTTGCCCGCGAGGGCGAGGAGCTCGCCGACCAGCTTGTCGCAGACGGCGATGAGCGAGGCGCCGATGGCAGCGGTCTGCTGCGATCCGCCGGCCATGATGACCCCCGGCAGGCGGGAATCGCCGTAATTGAAGGCGACGTTCTCCATCGGCACGCCCAGGCGATCGGCGAGAACCTGCGTGTGCACGGTGGAAGTGCCCATGCCCATCTCGTGCACGGCCAGATCGACCGACACGTTCCCGTCCTGCGTCAGGGTCAGGCGGGCGGCGCCGCCGGGCATCCGGTAATAGGGATATGTCGCGGTGGCGCAGCCCATGCCGACCAGCCACTCGCCGTCGCGGACGGCTCCGGGCACGGGATTGCGTCGGCTCCAGCCGAAGCGCTCGGCGCCGGCCCGCCAGGCCTCGACGATGTTGCGGCTGGAGAAGGGAAGGCCCGAGATCGGATCCTTCTCCGGCTCGTTGCGGATGCGCAGCTCGATGGGGTCGAGGCCGATCTCGTGGGCGAGCTCGTCCATGGCCGATTCCAGCGCGAAGGTGCCCACCGCCTCGCCGGGCGCGCGCATGAAGGTGTTGCTGAGCATGTCGAGCTCCACCTCCTGCACGTCGAGGAGCAGGGTCTTGGCGGCATAGGCGCTGCGTGTCGGCAGAATGAAGGGCTCGGGCATGGCGTTGTGCGCCGTCTTGACCGTCACGCCGGTGTGGATGATCGCCTCGAGCCGTCCCTCGGCATCGGCCCCGAGGGCGACGCGCTGTTCGGTCTGCGAGCGGCCGCCGACGACACGGTAGACGCCCTCGCGCGACAGGACGAGGCGCACCGGGCGACCTGCGAGCTTCGCGGCCGCGGCGGCGAGGATCTGGTGCTGCCACAGGGTCTTGCTGCCGAAGCCACCGCCGACGAAGGGCGAGGTGACGACCACCTTGTCCTCCGGCATGTCGAAGACCTGCGCCAGTGTCCAGGCGGCGTGGGCGAGCACCTGCTGGGCGTCGTGGATGCGCAGCACTTCGCCCTGCCAGGCGAGTGTCACGGCATGAAGCTCGATGGGATTGTGGTTGTGGCGCGGGCTGGAATAGTCCGCATCGATCTTGAAGCGGGCGCCCGCCAGGGCCTCCTCAGCGTCGCCGACGGCGTCGTGCAGCGCCTCGCCCTGGAACTGGGACTGGGCGGTGCCGCGCGCCTCGGCCTCGGCGAAGTCCGTGAC
>LNFH01000084.1 GCA_001464235.1 Rhizobiales bacterium Ga0077556
GCTCTCCAGCCGGAAGCGCTTGGCCGCCTTGTCGAAGGAGAAGAGGCCGAGGCTCGTCAGCAGGGCGTGGGGCCCGCCGGAGCGGTGCACGCCCTCCGGGCTGGTGCCGGGGGCCGAGATGAAGTCGACCTTCTCGACGAAGACCCGCGGCGTATGCTCCTCGCGGAACAGGATGACCCGCGGCACGACGAAATAGAGATAGGACGAGCCGAAGGAGCCCGGCCAGCGCACCGGCGTCTGCGGATAGTCGCCGGTGCCCACCAGGTTGATGTTGGCCTCGCCGTCGATCTGACCGCCGCCGAGGAAGAAGGCGTCGATCCGGCCCTGGCCGGCGCAGTCGAACAGTTCCGCCGAGCCGTTGGTGAAGAAGTTGTGCTCGCGCGAGCCGAGGATCGAGATGCGCACCCGGGGCTTGCCGTCGCGCTCGGCCATGGCCCGGAGCAGCATGGCCCCGGCCGCCGGAATGGGCGAGGAGGCGCCGACCGCCACATGGCGCACGCCCTCCAGCAACCGGGCGATGGCGACGATCAGCCGCTCGCGCGGCAGCACGGCGCTCACGACACCGCCTCCAGCGCCCGGTCGGCGCCGTCGAGGAAGGCGCGGAAGCCCTGCGGGCTGCGGGCCTCGCGGGCGTAGCGGCCGATCTCCGCCATGTCGGCGGGATATTCGCCCCACAGGCCGATGGGAGCCGCGCCCCGCGGCGCCAGCGCGACCGCCTCCACATAGAGGGCGGGCAGGACGCCCGCCGCCATCACCTCGTCGGCGAGCAGGCTCGTCTCGACGATGCGCTCGACGGTGACGAGCGTGCGCTCGGAGGCATAGGCGAGGCTGGCGAGTTCCCGCCGCCGTCCGATCCAGACGTTGCCGTCCCGGTCGGCCATGGGGCAGTGGAAGATGGTGACGTCGGGGCGGATCGCCGGAATGGCGACGATCGGGTCCGGCTCCTCGGCGAAGGGGTTCTGGATCACCTTCCAGTCCGGCCGGTTGGCGAGGAGGTCGGTGCCGATCATGCCGCGCAGCGTCGCGAAGGGGACGCCCTTCTGGGCCGCGAGGAAGCCTGCGTGAACCGCCGGGCAGGTGGCGTCCATCACCTTGACCGACCCTTCGCGCACGGCGCGGGCGAAGCAGGGCGCGCCGCCCGCCTCGCCGAGGGTCATGGCGCTCGTCTCGATGGTGGCGACGCAGCCGGCGCCGATCAGCATGTCCGGCTGCATGCCGCCGGTGGGCAGGCAGACCACGTGGAGCCCGGTGAGGCCGCGGGCGATGAGCGGCCGCGTCATCGCCATGGAGACGCCGGCATAGTCGACGGGCAGGGCCAGCTTGGCGCCGTTCGGCACCATCCCGGCGAGGTCTTCGAGCGTGTGGGTCTGCATGGCGGATCCTCCGGGGCGCGACGGCCGTTGCGGCTCTTGGAAGGGAGTATCGCGGGGCGGGAGAGGCCGTGGCAATCCGCCTGACGGCGGGGAGGGCCATGTCGGAACGCGCGCGGTGGACTGAAACGGGAGCGGCGCCGGAGATGTCTCCGGCGCCGCCCTGCAGTCGGGTTGGGACGTCGCGTCCTACTTGTTGTCGTAGGTGAAGATGTCGCGGTCCTTGGTCTCCGGGACGAAGAGCAGGCCGATGACGAAGGTCATGAGCGCGATCCGTAGTAGATGTCGCCGGTGGCGGCCACCATCGCGAAGGAGGTCGCCGGCAGCAGGCCGCCGAACCAGCCGTTGCCGATGTGGTAGGGCAGCGACATGGCGGTGTAGCGGATGCGGGTGGGGAAGAGCTCCACCAGGGCGGCGGCGATCGGGCCGTAGACCATCGTCACGTAGATGACGAGGATCGTCAGGATGCCGATGATCCAGAGCGAGGTGCCGTTGCCGAGGGCGGAGAAGAAGCCGTTGACCTTGACGATCTCGGCGTTGCCGGCAGCCGGATAGCCGGCGGCGACGGTCGCGGTGGCGAGGTTGCGGGCGAAGGCGGCGTCGATCGGGATCGCCGTGCCATTGACCGTCACCGAGGCGCCGGAACCGGCCGGGCCGTTCACCGTCTCGTACTTGATCGCCTGGTTGGCGAGGGCGACGCGGGAGACGTCGCAGGGCGCGGTGAAGACGCGGGTGCCGACCGGGTTGAACACGTTGCCGCAACCGGCGGGATCGGCGGTGAGAACCACCTTCACCTGCTCGTGGGCGCGGTGCAGGGCCGGGTTGGCGGCCTTGGTGAGCGCTCCGAACAGCGGGAAGAAGGTCGCCGCGGCGATGAGGCAGCCGGCCAGGATGATCGGCTTGCGGCCGATCTTGTCCGACAGCGCACCGAAGACGATGAAGAAGCCGGTGCCGAGGATGAGCGACCAGGCGATCAGCACGTTGGCGGTGAACAGGTCGACCTTCAGGATGCTCTGCAGGAAGAACAGGGCGTAGAACTGGCCGGTGTACCAGACCACGGCCTGGCCGGCGGTGAGTCCGAACAGGGCGAGAAGGGCGATCTTGGCGTTCTTCCACTGGCCGAAGGCTTCCGACAGCGGCGCCTTCGAGCCGGTGCCCTCTTCCTTCATCTTCTGGAAGGCCGGGCTCTCGTTCATCTGCAGACGGATCCAGACGGAGATGCCGAGCAGGAAGACCGAGAGCAGGAACGGAATGCGCCAGCCCCAGGCCGCGAAGGCCTCTTCACCCAGATACATGCGGATGGTGAGGATGACGACGAGGGAGAGCAGCAGGCCGACGGTGGCCGTCGTCTGGATCCAGGAGGTGTAGAAGCCGCGGCGGCCGACCGGCGCGTGCTCGGCCACATAGACCGCGGCGCCGCCGTATTCGCCGCCGAGGGCGAGGCCCTGCAGCATGCGCAGGATGATGAGGATGACCGGGGCGGCCCAGCCGATCGTGGCGTAGGAGGGCAGCAGGCCGACCAGGAAGGTCGAGATGCCCATGATGAGGATGGTGACGAGGAACGTGTACTTGCGGCCGACGATGTCGCCGAGCCGGCCGAACACCAGGGCGCCGAACGGGCGTACGAGGAAGCCGGCCGCGAAGGCCAGCAGCGCGAAGATGGCGCGCGTATTGGCGTCGAAGGGCGCGAAGAACTGGGCGCCGATCATCACGGCGAGGGAGCCGTAGAGATAGAAGTCGTACCATTCGAACACGGTACCGAGCGAAGAGGCGAGAATGACCTTGCGCTCTTCCTTCGTCATGGGGCGCACGGATGCGGGCGCCGCGACGGCGGTGGCCATCGTCATGGGCTTTTCCTTCCTGATGGATCGAGCACGTTGGCGGAACAGGACCGCGTCGATGCTTCGTGTTCGTTCGTTGAGGGGGTGTCGCAGACAGCGCCACCGTCAGAGGGCTAAACCCGGCCCGCCGCCCCTGTCGCTTCGACAATGGTCGATGAAACTTTGGTCCATACGCAGTTGGACCTATTTTTGCTGCGGCGCACGCGGCTGCAACTGCGGAAAATGGGCGCCTGGAAGCCGGAAATTCTGGCATTTTCGTGGTAAGCGCCGCGTAAAGGTGCCGCAGTCATGCGTATTTCTGCTTAGGGGGTTGCTGCGCCGCTCCCACGGCTCCTCACGGGCCTGTCGCCACCCCGGTACCGGCCCCGTCCATCGCCTCTCGCGCGCCGCGAGAGGGACGACGACTCGCCGCCGTTCACCACGACGCGAACCAGGGCCCTGCCGGCAGCCGCTTCGCCTTTCACCGGCGGCGTCCGGCCGGTAATGTCGCGGATGGGGAAGGCGCCTGAACGCGAGAGGTCCGCCATGCGTGGTTCGACGTCCATGCCGGCTCTGCTGGCCCTGCCGGTCGTCATCGCCCTGACGGGCGCGGCCGGCGCGCAGACCCGCAGCATCGCCATCATCGACGAGCGGGGCAGGGGCGGCGAGGTCGTCACGCGCCACATCTACCATTGCGCCGGCTGCACCGTGCGCCGGACCCGCGCCGGCGTCTGGCGCGAGCGGCCGCCGGTGGTGGACTATCGGCAGGCGCTGCCGGTCTACCAGCCGCCGATCTACACCCATCCGCCCCACGTCATGCCGATGCGGCCGGTGGGGCCGGGCTCGGCGGCCTATCCGGTGACGGGAGCGCCGGCGCGGCCCGCCATGGCCCCGCGCCAGCCCTACTATCCCAGCGGTTCCGCGGCGCGGGTCATCACCCTCGACGGCACGCCGCCCCGCCAGCGCCCGCCGCGCCGCGACTGATCAGCGGCGCAGGCCGAGCCGCGTCGTCACGGCGTAGAGCGCCAGTGCGGCCGCATTGGAGACGTTGAGGCTCTTGATCACGCCGGGCATGTCGATGCGCGCCAGCGTATCACAGGTGTCGCGGGTCAGCTGGCGCAGGCCCTTGCCCTCGGCTCCCAGCACCAGCGCCACCGGTTCCCGCAGCTTGACCGCGTCCAGGTCCGCCTCGCCCTCGCTGTCGAGGCCGATCACCTGGAAGCCGCGGTCCTTCAGCTCGGTCATGGCGCGCGACAGGTTCTGCACGGTGACGAAGGGCACGTGTTCGAGGCCGCCCGAGGCGCTCTTGGCGAGCACGCCGGTCGCCTCCGGCGAATGCCGGTTGGTGGTGACGATCGCCTTCACCCCGAAGGCTGCGGCCGAACGCACGATGGCGCCGACATTGTGCGGGTCGGTGATCTGGTCGAGCAGCAGCAGCACGCCCTCGGCCGGCATGGTGTCGAGATGGGGCGGGTCGAGCGCATCGGCCTCAGCGAACAGGCCCTGGTGCACCGCGTCGGGCGTTGCCGCGAGGCGGCGGTCGATGTCGCGCACCGGCACGATGGTGGCCTCGTGGGCGATGCCCTCCTCGTCCAGCCGCTTGGCGCCGTTCTCGGTGGCGAGAAGCAGGCGGATGCGGCGGTCCTTGTTGCGCAGGGCCTCCGACACCGTATGCCAGCCGTAGAGCAGCACCGTGCCCGTCGCGAATTCCGGGGCGGGTTCGCGCAGCACGCGTCCGCCGCGGCCCTTGAACGGCTTGCCGGGCTTGGAGAAGGGGCGGAAGGGCTTTTTCGGGCCCTTGGGAGGCGACGTGGTCATGGCGACCTCATCCCACGCGGCGTCCGCCTTCGCAATGGGCCACGTCGCCGGGAAGCTTTGCCGGTTGACAGGGAGGGGGGGCGTCCCTATCAAGCGCGCCACGCCCTGCGGCCACGGCCACACGGGACTGGGACGGGGGAATGTCCCGAGCGGCAAAGGGGGCGGACTGTAAATCCGCTGGCTACGCCTTCGTAGGTTCGAGTCCTACTTCCCCCACCATCCCACCCATTCCACGTCGTCCGATGCGCGAGCGCCCCACAAGAGGCGAGCGCTTGCGCACGCGAGCGCCCGCTTCAGCCGCCCGACGGGCCCACGATTCCCCAGACCAGGGCGAGCACGAGGAGCAGCATGGCCGTCGACGCGCAGATATAGGCGAACCGGTAGAAGGCCTCGGCGCGGGCATAGGCGATCGCCGACTGGGCGAAATCGCGCGCCGGCCTCTGGTGTTCGTCCAGCAGCATCCAGACCTCGGTTTCGCGGAACGGACGGTTCGGCGCGCGCCAGGCCTTGAGAACGAGGATGAGGGCCGTCGCCAGGAAGGCGCCACCGCCGAGCTTCAGCGCGGTCGTCGGCTCGTAGGCGAGGCCCAGCATGGTCATGACGATGCCGAGGGTGGCGAAGCCGCAGCCCCTCGCGGTGGACAGGAAGGCGGCCTGGCGGACCTGCGGCGACATCTGGGAACTCCCGGCCCCGTGGCGGAATGCCGCAGAATGCTACCAGATGCGGCGTCGGGATCGAGAGCGGCGGTTCGACCTCACGCGCTGTTGAATGCACCGCGAGACGCTTCGGTTCCACGGCCGCGCGGGAGCGTCGGCCCTCGCAGGGTCTGCATGACGGACGGGAGGCCCGCCCGTCAGAGCGCTCCGAAGGCCCGGATGACGGCGGGCATGGAGAGAATCGCCAGGGTCGAGACCCAGATCCACAGCGACATCGTGTTGGTGCGGCCTGCATTGGCGAAACGCTCGTAGAGCGCCGCCGGTACCCCCGCCACCATGATCGTCAGCGTCGAGGTGATGAGGCTGGCGAAGAGGAAGATGAACGGTGCCGAGACCGGCAGGAACGTGGACGGGTACCAGAAGGGGTTCACCAGGAAGACGAAGCCGGTGAAGGGGGAGAAGATCCCGTTGATGATTCCGAGGCCGAGGATGCCGAACAGGAAGGGCTCGGCGACGACCACCGGTTCGCCGTCCCCGTCGCGCCGGTCGGCTGGCTTCATGCTCATGGCGCTCACCCTGCGATCCGCGGTGCGAGGCCCCAGCGGGCCATCTCGAAGAACAGGAACACCCTGAGGGCGAGGGTCCACAGGACGGCGAAGAGGATGACCACCTGCAGCGGCACCGCCGAGGGCGTGATGGCCTGGACCGGCCGCACCGCGAGGTCGGACGTCCGGACGAACCCGCGCCAGATGTAGTTGTCCCAGGTCGGCGGCACGAAGAGGCCGAGCACGAAGCGCCCCAGGCACGCATACATCACCAGTGCCAGCACGTAGTTGGGCACATGGAAATACCAGTACTGGAAGAACGAGGAGGCGGCGTCCACGCGTGACTCTCCGGGATGAGGGGGCGACCCGCCGTCTCCCGCACGACGCACCGTCGGGGGCTGCGGCCGCCGCGTCAAGCGTCCGCCGGGGGCGGGATAAGGAAACGGGGACCCGCCGGGCCCCCGTTCCCATGTCTTGGCGCCGGCGCGGTCAGTGACCGGCGACCGCACCCTTTTCCTGCATGATGACGGCACCCTTCGGACGACGGATCTCGTCGATGAAGTTCTGCATCTCCTGCGACGGCTGCTCGGTGAACTTGGACACCGCCCAGATCACCAGGAAGCCGAGCGGCAGCCCGAAGACACCTGACGAGATGCCACGGACGCCCCACCAGTTGGCGACGACCTGCGCGGTCCGGTCGAGGACGACCCAGTTGGCAGGCGTTGCCGCCGCCGCATAGGCCGCCTTGGCCGCCTCGTAGGCCTGGAACTGCGCGGCGGTCGCGATCGAGAGACCCTTCCAGGTCTCGTAGAAGGCGGGCGCGTAGTAGCGGGTGCCGACGAGGTAGTAGAGCGTGATGCCGAAGCCAATGATGACGCCCCAGATCGCGCCCTGCGTCGTCGCCTTCTTCCACCAGATGCCGAGGACCAGCGCGGGGAAGAAGCCGGCCGCCGCCAGCGAGAAGGCCCAGGCGACCATCGCGACGATGTCGGCAGGTCGGAACGAGGCCACGTAAGCCGCCGCGATGGCGACCACGATGAGCAGGACGCGGGCGACCACCAGGCGCTTCTCGGTCGAGGCGTTCTGGTCGATCATCTTGTAGTAGACGTCGTGCGACAGGGCGTTCGCCATGGCGAGCAGCAGGCCGTCGGCGGTCGAGAGCGCCGCCGCGAGGCCACCGGCCGCCACGAGACCGGCGATCACGTAGGGCAGGCCGGCGATCTCCGGGGTGGAGATCACGATGGCGTCCGCCTGGATGCCGAAGTGACGGAGCTGGATCGTCGGGTTGAACGAGGCTCACGCGGGCGCAGGCCGTGCGGACCGCCTCCAGCGTGGTCGCGTCGACACCGCAGATCTGGATCAGACCCACGCGGCCGTAGGAGCGGATCCAGCTGAGGTTGTCGGCGGAGAACAGCGTCGCGAGGTTCTGCCCGACGACGTTGTTGTACACCTCCATCTTCGCGAAGGCGGCATAGGCCGGCGCCGTGAAGTACAGGATGAAGATGAACAGCAGCGACCAGCCGACCGACTTGCGGGCTTCACGCACCGAGGGGGTGGTGAAGAAGCGCATGAGGACGTGCGGCAGCGACGCCGTGCCGACCATGAGGCAGAGGATCAGGCCGAAATAGTTGACGTACTCGACCCACAGCGCCGCGCCGGAGAGGGCGGGGTTGCCGAAGGACGGGTTGATGTAGCCGACCGCCGGGACGACCACGTCGCCGGCCGCCCGGAGCGCGGCTTCCTTGGCGGCGATCTGCGAGAGCACGTCGCCGTAGGTGAGCTGCGGGATCGGGATGCCGTACTTCTGCGCCGACAGGATCACCACCGGGATGAGGTAGGCGATGATCAGCACGATGTACTGGGCCACCTGGGTCCAGGTCACCGCGCGCATGCCGCCGAGCATCGAGCACACGAGGATGCCGACGAGGCCGACATAGACGGCCACCACGTAGTCCATGTTGAGGAGGCGGGCGCCGATGAGGCCGGTGCCGACGATCTGCGCCACCACATAGGTGAAGGAGCAGCTCATCAGCACGATGATCGCGAGCGTCCGCGCCACCTTGCCGCCGTAGCGGAAGGAGAAGAAGTCCGGGATCGTGTAGGCGCCGAACTTACGCAGGAACGGCGCGATCAGCGTCGCCACCAGCACGAAGCCGCCGGTCCAGCCGAGGATGAAGGCGAGGCCGTTGTAGCCGAGCAGGTAGAGGGAGCCCGCCATGCCGATGAAGGAGGCCGCCGACATCCAGTCGGCCGCCGTGGCCATGCCGTTGTACATGGCCGGCACCTTGCGGCCCGCCACGTAGTATTCGGAGACCTCGGCCGTCCGCGACAGGATGCCGATGGCGGCATAGACGCCGATCGTCAGGGCGACGAAGGCGTAGCCGATCCAGGCCTTGGGCATGCCGACCTGTTCCAGGACCGCGAGCACGATGACGCAGCCGAGGAACGAGAAGGTGTAGAGCCGGTAAATGCTGCCAAGATTGGACAGGAAGTCACGGCCGCCGGTTTGAGCATTTGCCATCGACCCCTCCTCAGTCTTCCGAGACGCCGAAATCCTGATCGAGCTGTTCCTGCTTGGCGCAGAACCAGAAGATCAGAACGACGAAGACGATGAGAGACCCCTGCGCGGCCATGTAGTAGCCGAGCGGGAACTTGAGGATCGGAATCGAGATGCTGTTGAGCGTGGGTGCGAAGAAGTGCACGAAGAAGGAGAAGAAGGCCCAGATGCCGACGGCGGTGAACGTCAGTTTCTGGGTGGCTTTCCAATAGCCCGCATCATCGGGCTTCTGTGACTGATCATCGGGCGCTTGCGCCATGCTGTACCCTCCTTGTGCCCCTGGACATGGTTCGACCGCCGGACGGCGGCCGCATGCTGTCGACCTCCCGAGCGCTTGCCTGCGTGCTCTCCGGCACGCTTGCCGACGCAAAACCCAACGTGACGCCCGACACCAAGATCAATGGAGTCGGGAACGCGCAGACGCGTAGCTTTGCGGCTGATCGTTATTGCTGTGCACAAAAATGCGAAGCAACAAGCGACCGGGCTCGAAGCACGAACGCTAAAGACCCCAGTACCGTCAACAATGCTACGAAAGTCGAATCCGGCTGCGGCGAATGGCTGCGGCCCCTCGGAATGCCGGAATCCGGGGCGCGCCGCGCAGGCGTCAAAACGACGCAGCCTGCCCCTTTATCGGTCCCTTCGGGGCGATCGCCGCCGCGAACGTTGGCAGGCTCCCCGGCGCTGGTATAGTCCCGGGCCAAGGGGGAATGTGACATGGGCCTGCTCGACGCCATCCTCGGCCGGAAGAAGATGATCGCGTCATGGGCCGGAGTCGAAGACTTCGTCGATTCCCGTGCGGCCTTTCTCGTCAACCGCTCGATGTACGAATACAGCCGGGCGCGTGCCGGAATTCTGGCGGAGAAACTGTTCCGCGAGGCGTCGTTCAAGGCGGCCATCGAGGAGGGGCGCTGGCGCGCCTTTCCGGTGAGCCTCGCCAATGTTCTCGAACTCGTCGACGGCCACGTGCGCGCTGCCGCGGCAGGCCGCGAGGCGGCCCTGCTCGAGGCGCTGGTCCGCGTCGGCCGCAACGTGCTGGCCCGCTATCCCTGTCCCCAGGGAATCGAGCCGGCCTGGTGGAGCGGGCGCGGGGAGGGCATCGAGACGCGGATCCGCCTGTCGGCCCTCGCCGACCCCAAGCCTCCCCAGGACATTCCCAAGGCGACCTTCGACGAGATCTTCGAGAGGGTGCCGATTCACCCCGACCTGATGAAGCTCGATCGCGAGGTGGTGCTGAACCACATGCGCGGGATGATGGTGAACATCGCTGCGGAAGCCGCCGACCAGCTGGACAGGGCCGCGCTCGTCGAGGCCCTCGAACCCGTGCGTCCGGCCTGAAGGCGGATCCCGCCTGGCCCTCAGGACGAGGGGCCGGACGGGATGACGATGGTCCGCGCCTCCGCCAGGCCGATTCCCGCCGCGCGGAAGGCGGTGAGGATCGCGCGGTAGAGATCGGACCGGACCCGGTCGAGATTGGAGACCCGGTCGCAGAGCACCGACAGGTCGAAGTCGATGCCGACCTCGCTGACGCGCACGATGGAGACCGAGGGCGCCGACGTCTTCAGAACGTTGGCGTGCTCCTCGCCCGCCCTGCGAAGGATGTCGAAAACGGTGTCGAGGTCGCTGTCGCGCGCGACCGACAGGCGGACCGTCGCCCGGTGGGTCGAATCGACCAGCGAGCGGTTCTTCACGATCGACGACACGATGTCCGAGTTCGGCACGATGACCGTCGAGTTCTCGCCGAGCGTCAGCTCGGTGGCGCGCACGCTGATCTTGGTGACCTTGCCCTCCTCGCCCTTGACGACGATCGTGTCGCCGACCCGGATCGGGCGCTCGGCGAGCACGATGAGCCCGGCGACGAAGTTCTGAACAACCTGCTGCAGGCCGAAACCGATGCCGACGGACAGGGCACCGGCGACCAGCGCCACGTTCTGCAACTGCACGCCCGCAACCGCCAGCGCCGCGGTCATGGCGACGATGAAACCGGCATAGCCGGCCACCGTCGTCACCGAATGCCGAACGCCGTCGTTGAGGCCCGTGCGCGGCAGGAGCTGGCCGTCGAGCCAGGAGACGAAGAGCCGCGTCACCATCAGCCCGGCGCTGAACAGGATGACGGCGATGCCCGCCGCGCCGAGCCAGCCGCGCACCTCGCCGAAGCGCACGCCGAAGAACACGTCCTCGAACGGGTTGAGGTTGCCGAACTCGAGGCCCCAGGGGCTGAACAGCACGAGGACGGTGAAGAGCACCGTCGCCACGCGCATCATGCCGCCGATGATGGTCCCGGCGAGGTCGATGGTCGCCGGCCGCACGCCGAAGGCCGAGGAGAGCGTGGCGTTGGCCTTGGCGCCCGGCGCCACCGCCTCGTAGAACACCGTGTCGATGGCGACGTAGATCATCACGGCGAGGCAGAGGATGATGGCGGTGGCCAGCGTCCTGCCCACGACGAAGCCGGACAGGGCGATGAAGCCCATCAGCAGCGAACCGACGATGACCAGCGCCAGAACCCAGAAGATCGGCCGCATCAGGTGCAGCGGCAGGGCGATGAGCCCGGAGACCGGCGGATCGGCGAAACGCGGCTTGTAGCGCAGGAGCAGGGCGGCGCCCGTCACCGTCACCCACAGCGAGACGAGCGCGGTCACGGCCACGGTGACGGAGAGGTGCGTCTCGGCGAGTTGCACGATGCCGAGCATCACGAGCCCGACGAGATAGGTGGCGAGCACCACGTCGAGGAACAGCACGGCGCGGCCGGCCGTGCCGTCGTCGGTCTTCAGCACGCGGTAGGCCGCGTGCCGCGGCGAGAACACGGCGTGCGTGGCTCCCGTCGCCAGGCCGTAGACCAGGACCGCCCCCGCGAGCCCGAGCAGGAAGTTCTGGATGTCCTCCGGCCCGACGTCGAACCGGGCGACGGCGATCCAGATGAGAAGGCTCACCGCCAGATAGGGCAGGGCGCGCATGGCCATGACGAGGTAGGCGAGGGCGACGATGCGCGCCTTGCTGGGGGCCTCCTCCCCGTCGGCGATGGCGCGGGCCCTGAACTGCTCGAAGCGCCGCCTCGCCCAGGTGAGCAGACCCGCGGCCACCAGCGAGAGACCGGCAAGGCCGCCGATGACCGGCCAGCTGTCGCTCCGCGCCATGCTGCGGGACAGTTCCTGCGCCTTGAAGCCGAGCCGGGCCCTGAGGTTCGGCAGGCTGATCTCGACCAACTGGCTCCAGAACCGCGGATAGAGGATGGAGTTCTGGTGGGCGAAGATGCGCGAGGTGAAGAGCTCGCGCCGCGCCTCGTTGATGGCGCCCCAGATCTGGTCGGCCTGGACGAGTAGGGCCCGCGTCGCCCTGAGGTGGCGCTCGATCTCGCCGACGGCCTCCTGCTTCTGCCGGCGGGCCGCAGCGACGTCCGCCGCCTCGGGCGGCGCGCCGGCGGCCGGGGCGGGGCCGAACTCGCTGAGCTGGGCGGTCTCCGCCGTCAGGCGCTCCTGCAACTCGCCGACGATGTCTCGCAGACTGTCGCGGACGGGTTCGATCTTCTCGCGCAGATCCAGCAGCCCGGCGAAGTTCTCCGCCTGGGCCTCCTGCTCGCGGGCGACCTCGGCGATGATCCGGCGGGCCTCGGCGACCTTCTGGGTCTCCTCGACCGTGATGGTCTCGGCCCATGCGGACGGGAGGCCGCCGACATGGACCGCGAGCGCGAAGGTCAGCAGCAGGCAGGAAAGAAGGCGGCGCAAGCGCGGTCTCCGACACGGTGTCAAGACACCGCTGTTACAGGGTCAATCCGCGGGAACACAACCCCGCCGGACAAGGACCGCCGCGCGGTGCGGCGGCACGGATTCTCCAGACCGCGTGGCGCGACGCCCGCCGGGCCGGTCGCCCCGCCGAGCCGTCAGCGAATCATCGCCATGCAGCGCGCCATCGCCGGCCACAGCGTGTCGCCGTCGAGGAGCGGCAGGGCCACGCGGCCGTTCGGCGTGCGGATGATCAACTGGTCCGCGTTCTCGATGCCCGACTGGAAGTTGCGCTGGGTCATCAGCCGCACCCAGGGTCCGTAGCCCTCGTCGATGATCTCCGCGGGGAAGCTGTAGCTCCGGGTATTGGTGCCGAACTGGATCTGCACCTGGAACCGCGGCGGCAGCCCGGCCAGGTCGGAGCCGTCGCGGAACTCGATGATGGCGTTGCGGCTGTCGACCGCGAAGCGCAGGTTGTTGCTCACCGGGTCGGTGCTGTCGACGATGCAGCCTCGCGTCCGGCGGCCCGATGGCTCGTCCGACAGGCGGCGGATGTCCCACACGCCGGCGCGGGTGAAGTCGAAGCGGAAGGGTTCGCCCTGCCGCTGCGGCGCGGGGGCCGGCGGCTGCTGCCGGGGGTTGCGCGCCGTCTCGCGCTGATGGGCCCGCTCGGCCTCGCGCATCATGTCGTCCTGCGACGGGCCGAAGCTCGTCAGGCAGCCGTCGACCGCCGGCTCCACCTCGCTGAAGGTCGTCAGGTCGATGCTGCGCGTCTCGCCGGTGCTGGCGAACTGGACGTCCATGCCCGTCGCCTGGCTGAAGCCGTCGAAGAAGTCGTCGGGCAGGCTCGCCGTGACCCGGCCGTCGGCATGGCGGCCGGCGAGGGTGACGTCCCGAGCGCCGGCGCCGTGGAGCCTGACGGTCAGCGTGTCGTCGGTGCCGTCGGGTTCCTGGTTGCCGGGCAGCGATAGGGTGCGGCGGAGCGTGGTGCCGGGGATGTAGCTGACCCACAACCCCTCGTCCTCGGGCCCGAAGACGACGCAGCGCAGCAGGCGGTTGCCGCGCATCTCGCGGGCGAGGGTGAAACGTCCGGGCGGCGTATCCATGCGGATCATCCGTGCCGCGGCCTGCTGCTGCGGCATCGGCTGTTGCGGCATCGGCCGCTGCGGCATCGGCATCGGCGCCTGGGCCTGCTGCCGCTGGCCGACGCCCCACGCGCAGATGCGGCTCGTCCCGTCCACCCAGCAGGCGCCCTGGCGCCGGACGTCCCAGACGAGCGATTGCGGGTTGCGCGGGGAGGTGTCCTGGAAGAAGGCACGCCCCTCCCGGCTTCCCGGGTCGACGGTGACCTTGGCGGTCCGGCTGCCCTGGGTCACGGTGAAGTCACCACCGGCCTCGGACTGGAAGTCGCAGGGGCCGTCCATGAGGTTGCGGCCCTCGATGACGACGAGACATTCGGCCGGACGGGCCGTGGCGGTGCTGCACGGCAGCAGGGCGGTCAGCAGAAAGCCGCCGAGGAGGAATCGCTTCATGGGGCGAACTCGGGATTGAAGGGCGATGGATCGGGGTGGGACGGCCTGGCGCCTGGCCGTCAGCGGAGACGGGAGGCGGCGCGGTGGCCCCCGGCGGCGGCGCGGGGCGTGGCCTCATGCGGAGGCATCGCACAGTCGAGGATCGGTGCAAGCATGGAAGTCGCTCCGTCGAAGGACATGAGAATCCAACCTTCGCCGGCATCGAAACCGACTGAAGCGAAGCCACCCGGCAAGAGAAATGCCGGGTGATTTTCTTCGCGTCAAGCGGATGAATGTTCTCCGCGACGGAGACAGAGGCCGGAGTATGTGAAAAACCGTAGTCGATACTCGACGGACGATTGGGAAACTACCAAGTAATGCCGGCGCGGCCGCCGAGTGGAGCCTGTGTCGGCGACGGTATTGAGAAACCGGGGACGAGCCATGTGCTCGGCCCCGGATGCAGGATGGCGTCGGTGACGAGCGGAGATCGGCGGCAATCGTTCGGCTGGACGGCTGGACGGGGCCGGCCTCGGCCCGTTTCACTCATCGGCCACCGCCGGCGAGCCGGTGTAGACCCGGGAGGCTTCCTCGTCGACTTCAGGATAGTTAAAAATGCAGATAATTTATGTGTTTATAGGCTTTTGCTGAAGCGCTTCAAGAGACCGCCTCTGCCCCGGCCCATCCGCCCTTCCGGCCGAGGCTGTGCAGGGCGGCGCGACGATTCGGCCGTGAGGCCTGTCGTCTCCGGAGGCCCTCGCGATGCGCGCCGGCGCGCCGGGGTCGGGAACGCCGGTGTGGACAGTCTTCGCGAAGGCGCCGGCCTGTCATGGCAAGTCGAACCGGCGTCGGCCGCGCGGCCGCTCAGATGCCGGTGCCGTCCACCATGGTCTCGCCGCTGATGTGCTGGCGGATGCCGGCCACGAGGTCCGGCTCCTGCGACTGGCTGCGCCGGCGCGGCCGCGGCGCGTCGAGAATCTGGTCGGCCACCACCCGTCCGGGCGAGCCGGCGAGGACGACGACCCGGTCTGCGAGATAGGTCGCCTCCTCGATGTCGTGGGTGACGAAGAGCACGGTCTTGCCGGTGAGCTGCCAGATGCGCACGAGTTCGTCCTGCAGCCCCTCGCGGGTGATGGCGTCCAGCGCCGAGAAGGGCTCGTCCATCAGCAGCACCTCCGGCTCCACCGCGAGGGCGCGGGCGAGCGAGACGCGCTGGCGCTGGCCGCCGGAGAGCTGGTGCGGCCAGCGGTCGGCGAGATGGGAGAGCCCGACGATCTCCAGCGCCTCGCGGGCCTTGGCGCGCCGCTCCGCGCGGGACAGGCCGCCTCCCTCGAGGCCGAAGGCGACGTTGTCGACGACCGAACGCCAGGGCAGCAGGCGCGAATCCTGGAAGACGAGGGCGAGCGGCTGCCGCTGGCCCGGCCTCGGCGTGATCTTCACCGTGCCCGAACTCGCCGTGGCGAGCCCGATCAGCACGCGCAGCAGCGTGGACTTGCCGACGCCCGACGAGCCGACGATGGCGATGAAGGCACCCCGCGGCACCGAAAGGTCGAGGCCGCGCAGCACCTCGTTGCGCTGCCCGTCGCGGGTGAAGGTGAGCGACAGACCCTCGATGTCGATCACGCTTTCCATCGCAGCACCCATCCCTGAACCGCCACGAAGACCGTGTCGAGGAGCCCGTAGAGCGCTGCCATGGTCAGCATGTAGACGACGACGAGTTCGGTCGCGAGCAGGCTGGAGGCCTGGATCATGCGCTGGCCGAGGCCCGGCACGCCGAAGATCTCGGCCGCCACCACCGCCATCCAGGCCTGGCCGAGCGCGGTGCGTAGGCCAACGAGGATGCCCGGCATCGCCGCCGGCAGCAGGATCTTGAACAGGCGCTCGTGGCCCGAGCGGAAGCCGAAGGCGTCGGCGACTTCGATCAGGTCACGGTCGACGCCGCGGATGGCACCGTGGGCGGCGAAGAAGACGATCCAGAACACGCCGATGGCGATGATGAACACCGCTGCCGACGGGCTCACCCCGAACCAGATGATCGCGAAGGGCACCCAGGCGAGGCCCGGAATCGGGCGTAGCACGCGCACCACCCAGGAGGTCATGTCCTCGGCGAGGCGCGACATGCCGGTGGCGATGCCGCCGAGGAGACCGAGCACCGATCCCACGGCGAGGCCGATCGTGTAGTGGCCGAGGCTGGCGCTCACCGCCGCGGCCCAGGCGCCCGACTGCAGCTCGGCCCAGAAGGCCGCGGGAATGACGCTCGGTGCCGGCAGCAGCATCGGGTTGAACAGGCCGAGCCGCGGCAGCGCCTCCCAGACGAGGATGAACAGCGCGAGGCCGGCGGCGGCGAGGCCGACGCGCCTGAGGCCGTCCAGTGCGGGCCGCGCCGGCGGCGCTGCCGGCGCGGAGGAAAGGGTGGTGTCGGTCATGGTCTCGATCCTGGCCGCGGCTCAGCTCGCCGCCGGCGCCCTCTCGAAGAAACGGGTCTCGAACAGGCCGTCGAGCGACACCGACTCGCGCAGGGATCCGAGCTTCACCTGATAGTCCTGCATCGCCTTGGTGGGGGCGATGATGGCGCGCGGGTCGATGCTGAACTTGCTCGCCGGAGACTTCAGCGCCGCCCGGATGATGGCGGGATCGACGATGCCCTTGGCGAGGTTGGCGGCGACGTCCGGCGCCGCCTTGTCCGGGTCCTGGGTCAGCAGCCGGCCGGCCTTGACGAGGCCGTTGACGAGCCCCTGCACCCGCTCCTCGTTGCGAGCGAGGAAGGCGCCGGAGACGGCGACCACCGTGCCGGGCTGGCCGGGGAACAGTTCGTCGCCCACCGCGATCAGCCTGATGGCGGGGTTGCGGCTCTGCACGATGGTCAGCGCCGGCTCGCGGATCGTGGCGCCCTCGACGGCATCGGCGAGGACGGCCTGCTGGGTCGCGTCGATGCCCATGGCGACGATCTCGACATCGGCCCGGTCGACCTTGACCTGCTCCCAGAGCCAGTACTGCAGCGTGGTGTTGGGCACCGAGCCCGGCGGCTGGGTGGCAAGCCGCGCCGGCTTGCCGGTCTGGGCACGGTAGGCCTTGAGCGCCTCGGCATGGGAGGTGCCGGGCTTGAAGAATGCGGCGAGGCGCGGCGTCGCGACGAAGACGTTCTCCCCCGTCGCGGTGCTGGCGACGACCTTGACGTCGACGCCGCGCGAGCGGGCGACGCCGAGCGGGGCGACGCCGGCGACGTAGACGTCGATCGTGCCCGAGGCCAGTGCCTGGATCATGTTGGGGCCGGATTCGAAGGTGGTGAAGGCGAGGTCGAGGCCGGCCTCGCGGGCCCAGCCCTGACGGTCGACGACGAAGATCGGCGCGGCGCCGACGATCGGGATGATGCCGACCCGGGCCCGCGTGGCCTGGGCACGGGCGGCGGTGAGCGCGGGGGCCGCGAGGGCGGCTCCCAGCACGGTGCGGCGGGTCAGGGAGGGGGACATGGCACGACCTGTTTCGGGCGGAAAACGAGGTCTGGACAATAAGAAAATTCTCCGTTCGCCACAATTGCAGCCGAAAAATAAAAGAAAACATCTATCCTGTCGCTCAATTGAGAGAAGGATTGTCCAGGCGGGCCGAGCGCGGCGAGGTCGATGTTCCCCGCCTCAGCGGGTGGCGGGCGCCCCGAGCCCGTCGCGCAGCACCCGCTTCATCACCTTGCCGTTGGCGTTGCGCGGCAGCGGGTCGCTCTGGAGCGTCAGCGTCTCCGGCACCTTGTAGTCGGAAAGCCGTGCGGCGCACCACGCACGCAGGGTCTCGGGCGCGGGGTCGCTGGCGTCGGTGACGACGAAGGCATGCACCCGCTCGCCGAGCACAGGGCAGGGCACCGCCACCACGGCGCATTCCACGACCCCCGGGCAGGCGATGAGGATGGTTTCCACCTCCGCGGTGAAGATCTTGTAGCCGCCGCGGTTGATCATGTCCTTCTTGCGGTCGAGGACCTGCACGAATCCGTCGGCATCGATGCTGCCGATGTCGCCGGAGTGCCAGAAGCCCGCGGTGAAGCCGTCCCGCGTCGCCTGCGGGTTGTTCCAGTAGCCCTTCACCACATGCGGCCCGCGGATCCAGATTTCCCCCACCTCGCCGCGCGGCATCTCGCGGCCCGTGTCGTCGACGACGATGATGTCGACGCCCGGCGCGGCGATGCCGACGCTGTGCCCGTGGGTCGGGGTGAAGCGCGGCGGCATGATCGTGGTCGGGGAGGTGGTCTCGGTCGCCCCGTAGGCGTTCATCAGCTTCAGGCCGGGGCAGCGCTCCGCGAGCTTCTCGATGGTCGGGGTCGGCATGGGCGCGCCGCCATAGCCGCCGATCCGCCAGGCGGAGAGGTCGTAGGCGCCGAAGTCCGGCTGCAGCAGGCAGAGATTGTACATGGCCGGCACCAGCACCGACATGGTCATCCGCTCGCGCGAGGCGAGCTTCAGGAAGTCGGCCGCCTTGAAGGCGGGCATGATGACGAGGGTCGCGGCCGCCCTCACCGTGCAGGTGACGTTCGCGACGAGGCCCGTGACGTGGCTGAGCGGCACAGCGGCGAGCGAGCGGTCCACCGCCGTCAGGGCCATGCAGTGCTCGTAGACGAGGGAGGAGTGGACAAGGCCGAGATGGGTCAGCATGGCGCCCTTCGGCCTACCCGTCGTGCCAGAGGTGTAGAGGATGACCGCCGTGTCCTCCTCGGCCACCGGGGCGACAGGGGGCACGGCTGCCCCGCCATGGCGCGCCAGCACCGCGTCGAGGGTCTCGGCGCCGGCCGTCGCACCCCCCACCGTGACGCGGCGGGGGAGGCCCGCAATCTCGTCCGGCGGTGGCAGGCGGTCGGCGAGATCGGCCTCGTGGATCAGCAGGCTCGCGCCGCAATCGGCGAGGACGTGGGCGATCTCCGGGCCCTGCAGCCTGAGGCCCATCGGCACGGCGATGGCGCCGAGGCGGGTGAGGGCGAAGAGGACGGTGACGAATTCGGTGCGGTTGCCGATGAGCATGGCGACGCGGTCGCCGGCGGCGACGCCTTCGGCCGCGAGCGCCGCGGACAGCCGCTCCACCGCGGCGGCGAGATCGGCATAGGTCAGCCGCGTCTCCTCGCAGACGACGGCCTCGCCGCCGGGCCGGCGCGCCGCCGCCTCCGCCAGCAGGGCATAGAGGCTATTCGGACGGTCCGGGAAACAGGCGACCACCCGGTCGCCGAAATGCGCCTCGAGGCGGAGCTGCGGGCCGTCGGCGCCGATCCAGCTCGGCGCGGTGGAGGAGGTGTCAGGCGGCATGGGAGGCGGCCACGTTGGCGCCCCGCTCGATCACATATTGCCGGTCGAACAGGGACTGGGAATGGTTGAGGTCGGACTGAGAGATGAGCACCGACAGCGCGGTGCCCTTCAGGCCGGAAATGACCTCCGAGAGGCGATGCGACAGGGCCGGTGCGACGCCCTCGAAGGGCTCGTCCAGCAGCAGGAGACGGGTGCCGACCGCCAGCGCCCGGCACAGCGCCACCAGCTTCTGCTGGCCGCCGGAGAGGAGAAGGGCCTTGCGGTCCTTCATCGCCTCGACCTCCGGCAGCATGCCGTAGACGAAGGCGAGGCGCTCCTCCGCCTTCAGCGTCTTGGATACCCAGACGGGCAGCAGGATGTTCTCCTCCACCGTCAGTTCCGGCACGAGCTGGCGGTCTTCCGGCATGTAGCCGATGCCGAGCGGCGCGCGGCCGTGGCGCGGCACGCCCGCGAGGTCCTGCCCCTCGAAGGTCACGCGGCCGGCGACCAGCGGCAGGTGGCCCATGATGGTGCGCATCAGCGTCGTCTTGCCGGCGCCGTTGCGCCCGACGATGCCGATCATCGCACCCTGCGGCACGGCGATGGAAAAGCCGCGCAGGGCCTGCATCGACTGGATGGAGACGGACAGGTCGCTCGCCTCGAGCAGGTTCGGGGCCGTCATGCCGCGCCTCCGCTGACATAGCGTTTCACTTCGGCGTCGCTCAGCACGTGGTCCGGCGTGCCGTCGGAGATCACCCGGCCCGAATAGAAGGCGATGACCCGGTCGGCATAGCCGCGCACGATGTCCATGTCGTGCTCGACGAAGACGATGGTGGAGGCCTGGCCGGAGACCGCCTCCATGACCCGGTCCATGGCCGGGAACTTCTCCTCGGCGCTGACGCCGGAGGTCGGCTCGTCGAGCAGCAGCAGCCGCGGCCGCCGCGCCAGCGCCATGGCGATGTCGAGGAGCTTGCGCATGCCGCCGGGCATCTCGCTGACCGGCCGGTCGGCCATGGCGAGGAGGCCGAAGCGGTCGAGGAGCTCGCGCGCCCGCGCGTCACGCCCGCCCGCCGCCGGGTCGGACCAGAACGACAGCCCGTGCGGCTCGGCCGCGGCGATCGCCACCAGCATGTTCTCCTCCGCCGTCAGCTCGATGCAGAGCTGCGGGATCTGGAACGACCGGCAGATGCCCTTGCGGGCGATGGCGCGGGGCGCGAGGCCGGTGATCGCCTCGCCGTCGAGTTCGATCGCGCCGGAATCGGGCTTGAGATAGCCCGTCACCATGTTGACGAAGGTGGTCTTGCCGGCGCCGTTCGAGCCGATCAGGCAGAGCTTCTGCCCCGCCGGCACCTCGATGGTCACGTCGGCGGCGGCGACGACGGCGCCGAAGCTCTTGGCGAGGCCCCGGGCCGAGAGGACCGGGCGGGTATCGGCGGTCATGCCTGCGTCTCCGCGCCGGTCGCCGGCGCCTTGCGTCGGCCCGCCCACAGCGAGCCGATGCCGGCGGGCAGGAACAGGATGATGGCGAGCAGGAAGAGGCCGAGGGCCAGCTGCCAGGTGTTCGGGAAATAGAGGTTGGAGAAGGACCGGACGAGCTCCAGCGCCAGCGAGGCGATGAACACGGCGGTGACGCTCTGCGAACCCGCGAGGATGGCGACGAAGACGAACTCGCCGGACTGGGTCCAGTAGGCGAAGGTCGGCTCGATATGGCCGAGGGCGACGATGGTGAGCGCCCCGCCGAGGCCGCCGAGCGCCGCGGCGATGGTGAAGTTGATCGCCATGACCGACTGGACCGAGGTCCCGAGATACTCGACCCTCAGGCCGTTGCCGTGGATGGCGCGGGTCATCAGGCCGCGCGCCGAGCGGGTGTGGAGCGCCACCGCCGTGGCGGCGAGGCCGGTCAGCACGATGGCGAGGGCGTAGAGCGCGTAGTCGCCGGCGGCGCCCTCCAGCCGGACGCCGAACAGCGTGCCGCGCGGGATGTTGAACCCGTCGGAGCCGCCCACCGCCGGCGACTTGATGAGGACGCCGTAGGCGACCATCGACAGGGCGAGGGTCAGCATGCCGAAGAAGATGCCGGTATAGCGGGCGAGCAACGGCCCGACCGCCGCCCCCACCAGCGTCGCGGCGAGCGTGCCGATGAGGATCAGCACGATCACGTCGGTGATGCCGAGCTGGGTGAAGGAGAGGGCCGCCGCATAGCCGCCGATGGCGAAGACGAGGCCCTGGCCGAAGGAGACGAGGCCGCCGCGCATGATGACGAGGATGCCGACCGAGACGATGCCGTGCGAGGCGGCGAGGGTGACGAGGAACAGGAGCCAGCGCGGCAGGGCGAGGCCGACCAGCAGCAGGACCGCCATGATGCCGGCGGCGCCGAGGACGAGGGCGAGGCGGGACATCAGATCTTCCTCGCGGCGGCGCGCTGGAACAGGCCTTCGGGGCGGAAGATGAGCACCGCCGCCATGACGAGATAGATGGCCTCGGGCATGAGATGCACCGCCGCGGCCCGCGCCAGCCCGACGATGACGGCGCCGATGGCCGCCCCCTCGATGGAGCCGAGGCCGCCGATGATGATGACCGCGAAGGAGACGATGATCACCGACACCGAGATGCCCGGCTGCACCGAGATCATCGGCGCGGTGAAGGCGCCGCCGACGGCCGCGAGGAAGACGCCGAGGGTGAAGGCGATCATGTGGACCTTGTCGACGTTGACGCCCATGGAGGAGCTCATCTCGCGCGAGAAGATCACTGCCAGCACGACCTTGCCCGAACGCGTGCGGTTCAGCGCGAACCACACCGCGATGCCGCAGGCGATGGCGAGGCCGATGAGGGCGAAGTCGTAGCCGACATAGAAGAGCGAGGCGAAGGCGACGTTGCCGAAGAGCTGGTAGGGCTCGGAGACGTAGTAGGGATTGACGCCCCAGATGAGCTTCACCGCGTCCTCGAGGATGAGGAAGAGGGCATAGGTGACGAGCAGGAGCACCACCTCGTCACGGGCATAGAACAGCCTGAGCAGATAGCGCTCCATCAGCGGTCCCATGACCAGCGCCACGCCCACGGCCGCGAGCAGCATGGCGAGGAGCGCGAAATGGCCGCCGAGCCCCCAGGAGGCGAAGAGGGTGACGAGGCTCGCCGCCACATAGGCGCCGATGGCATAGAGGCTGCCATGGGCGATGTTGAGGATCTTCAGGACGCCGAAGACCAGCGTCAGCCCGAGGGCCACGACGAACAGCCAGGACGCATAGATCAGGCCGTCCATGAGGATGGGGTCTCCGCAGGGCATCGGGCGGCGCCGCGGCCAGGGTCTGGCCGCGGCGTCGGGCAGGCCTCAGTTGGCGGGCGTGTCGCACTTGGCGCCGGGGAAGCCGGCCTTGATCCAGTCGAGCGAGCGCATGTTGGCCGGCGGATTGACGCATTCGGCGGCGAAGCGCTGGATGTCCTCTATCACCACCTGGCGGCGGGCGGCGTCCCAGCGGGTGCGGCCGATGGCCATGGTCTGGATCGCCTGGTGGCCGTTGCCGAGCTTCATCTGGATGAGGCCGCCGGGGCTCTCCCACTCGAGGCCGCGCATCGCGTCGGCGATCTGCTCGGGCGTCGGCTTCTTGCCGCCGTTGGCCGCCATGGCCTTCTCCACCGCGGCCTTCAGGCCGAGCAGGGCCTGGGTGACGCGATAGGCCGCCTGCACCGGATAGACGCCGCCGCGGGCCTGGCTGTAGCCGTCGAAGAACCAGCGGTTGAGCGGCGTGTCGGGTGACATCAGGCCATAGGCACCGCGGGCGCCGATGATCGTGCCGTTGGGCATGCGCTCGCCGAGCGGCTGGAGCACGTGGTCGGCGGCGCTGAGGACGA
>LNFH01000085.1 GCA_001464235.1 Rhizobiales bacterium Ga0077556
GAGACTGGCGTCGGGGCTGGTCGATGGGACAGCCGTCGCAACCCTGCTGGACACTGCAGGTCACCACCCTGCTGATCCTGAGGTGCGAGCGACAGCGAGCCTCGAAGGACGCACTCGGCCGATGCAACGGGTGTGTGGGCTGACTGGCCGGTGGCACAGGGCGCAGAACCGGAACCTGCCCGATCATCTACCACCGAGCGTGACGCTGGTCAAGGACAAAAATCCTATCCAGCCATCGCGGCGGACCAGATCGCGGCCAGCCCTCAGCCGAGGTCGGCCACCTTGATCCGCTTCACCCCGAGCGCCGCCATGTCGGCCCAGGCCTTGTCGAGCGAGCCGCCGAGATCGATGGCGCGGCAGGCCTCTTCCACGACATAGGTCTCGAGCCCCGCCTTGGCGGCGTCCTGCGCCGTCCAGTTGACGCAGAAGTCGGTGGCGAGGCCGACGACCACGGCGCGGCTGACGCCGCGTTCCTTCAGGTAGCCGCCGAGGCCCGTGGTCGTCTTCCGGTCGGCCTCGAGGAAGCCGGAATAGCTGTCGACCTCTTTCCGGTAGCCCTTGCGGACGATGGTCTGGGCGTGGGGGATGTCGAGACTGTCGTGGAACTCGGCGCCGGCCGAATCCCAGGTGCAGTGGTCGGGCCAGACGTCGAAGGGCTTCTTGCCGGTATGGCTGGAGGCGAAGGAGGAGTGGCCCTCCGGATGCCAGTCCTGGGTGAAGACGACGTTCTGGAAGCGCCTGCCGATGGCGTTGCAGACGGCGACGACCTCGTCGCCCTTCGGCACGGCAAGGCGGCCACCGGGGCAGAAGTCGTTCTGCACGTCGACGACGATGAGGGCGGTCTGGGCGTCGATGGCCGGGCGGCCCTGCGCCGCGGCGCTGCGGACGGCGGCGGCGGTGAAGAGGGTGGCGCCGGCGATGGCGGCCCGGCGGTCGAGGGTGAAGCGATCGGTCATGGCGGCCTCCGTGGTGGATGGACCCAAGGCTACGCCGCCCGGCGGATAGTGCGATGCGGAAGAGTGCGGATACCGGCGCGTCAGACCGGATGGGCGAAGGGCGCGAAGGCCTCGACCACCTTGTGGTAGACGCCGCGCTTGAAGGGGATGATCAGGCCCGGCGTCGCCGCCAGCGGCTCCCAGCGCCAGGCGTCGAATTCCGGCTTGTGGCCGCCGCCGGGATGGGCGACGTCGATCTCGCTCTCCTCGCCGTCGAAGCGGAAGGCGAACCACTTCTGCGTCTGGCCGCGATACTTCCCCTTCCAGGCCTGGCCGGCGACATCCTGCGGCAGGTCGTAGGCGAACCATTCCGGCGCCTCGGCGAGGAAGGAGACCGAGCGGATGTTGGTCTCCTCGTAGAGCTCCCGCCGGGCGGTGGCGAGCGGGTCCTCGCCGGGGTCGATGCCGCCCTGCGGCATCTGCCAGGCATGGATGGCGTCGACATGTTCGGGAGCGGGTCCCTTGCGGCGGCCGACGAAGACGAGGCCCTGCCGATTGAACAGGGCGACGCCGACGCAGGGCCGGTAGGGCAGGTCTTCGAAGCGGGGCATGGAATGGATCCGGGGCGGGGAGGCCAGACTAGCCGCTCGGCTGCCGCCGCGCGACTCCGTTGGATACCGGGACCAGCACGAAGCCGCGGTTCTCGAGGGTGCGGGCCCAGCGGGCGACGCGGTCGATCGTCACCGGCAGGGCCGAGCCGACGCCGAGGGCGAAGCCGCGCTCGCGGGCTCTCGCTTCGAGGCGGGTGAGCTGGGCGTCGACCTCCGTGGGGGTGGGCACGCGGTCGAGGTGCACGTCGCCGCGCACCACCGGCTGCTGCAGGGCCGTGGCGATCTGCGGGATCAGGCTGCGGGCGCTGGTGCCGTCGTCGACCATCATCAGGCCGCGGCGGTTGGCCTCGCGGAGGATCGGGTGAACTTGGCGCCCATGTAGTTGACGAGGCCGGCATAGCCCTGGAAGCGCGCCATCGACCAGTGCAGGCGCTCGGTGTTGCGTTCGGCGGAGAGCGTGGTCAGCAGCGTCTTCGGGCCCGGGTCGTTCTCCGGATAGTCCATGGGCTCCATGGGGATCTGCAGGAAGGCCTCGTGGCCCTCGGCGCGGGCCCGGGCGACGATGCGCTCGAGGTCGCTGGCGTAGGGGGCGAAGGCGAGGGACACGGCGCCGGGGAGCTTGGAGATGGCTTCGCCTGTGCTCTGCTGGCTGATGCCGAGCCCGCCGATCAGGATGGCGATGCGCGGGGCGGTGGCGTCGGCGCCGGCGGGCAGGCGGAAGGTGCGGGCATAGACCTCACGCGGCTTCGAGCCGTCCGAGGCGACGCGGGGAAGGACGCCGAGGGGCGTGCGCTCGCCGAGGCGTGGGTCGAGGCCGGAGGAGGCCTCCGGGGCGGCCGGCGCGACGCGGACGGCGCGGGCGGTGCCCGACATGCCGTCGATGATGTTGATGGTGTTGCCGTCGGGAGCCTCCGTCGGCGCCGTGGCCGGCGCGGCGGGGGCTGCGGCCTGGGTCACCGGCTCGGCGGTGCGCGGCGGCGGCATGGCGATGGCGGTGACGACGCGCGGCTCGCCGCCGAGCGGATTGTGGATGAAGGCGATGGCGCCGGCGATGCCGAGGATGAGGGCGCCGACGACGCCGGCGGCGATCGGAAGCAGCGGCAGGGCCGGCAGCCGCCGCTTCTTCTCATGTTGGCTGTCCACCCCGAGCGGGGCGTTGAGATCGTCGGTCATGGCGCCTGTGCCGGCGCGGTCGAAATACCGCTCCTCTAGATCAGGCGCGAACCGTTA
>LNFH01000086.1 GCA_001464235.1 Rhizobiales bacterium Ga0077556
GAGCTCCGCCGCGCGCTCGGCGAGGTCGGGATCGGCGCCGACGAGGGGCGCGATGTGGCGGGCGAGCGCCTTGATGCGGTCGACGCGCTCGCCTTGCGTGCCCAGCTTCTCGTGGAAGACGACGTTGAGGGCGCGCAGCTTCGCCATGCGCTGGTCCAGCGGCTTGCCCTTGTCCTCGAAGTCCGGCAGCGGCTTCTGGTCGGTCTGCCAGAAGTAGAGCGCGTCGGAGAGGCGGGCACGGATGACGCGCTCGTTGCCGGCGACGATGGCGCGGCCCCCGTCGCTGGCCTCGAGGTTCGCGGTCAGCACGAAGCGGTTGGCGAGGCGCCCGGTCTTCGGGTCGCGGACGACGAAGCACTTCTGGTTGGCGCGGATGGTGGCGCGGATCACCTCGTCGGGGATGGCGAGGAAGCTCTCCTCGAAGGCGCCCATGAGCACGACCGGCCATTCGACGAGGCCGGCGACCTCGTTCAGCAGCCCCTCGTCCTCGACGAGCTCCAGCCCCTGGGCGAAGCAGAGGTTCCGGGCGTCGGCGAGGATGCGGCGCTTGCGCTCCTCCGGATCGGCGACGACGAAGGCCTTCTCCAGGCTCGTCAGATAGTCGTCCATGCGCCGCACGCGGATGTCGCCGGGCGCCATGAAGCGGTGGCCGCGCGTGACGTCGCCGGCGGTGATGCCGTCGATGGAAAAGCGGATGACCTCGGGGTCTTCGGTCTCGGGGCCGAAGGTGCAGAGGATGGACTGTAGCGGGCGCACCCAGCGGAGCGACGAGGACGAGACCGAGGCGGCGCCCCAGCGCATCGACTTCGGCCAGGGGAAGGCGCGGATGATCTCCGGCAGAACCTCAGCGATCACCTCGGGGACGGGGCGGCCGGGCTTCTCGATGACGGCGATGTAGCTGTCGCCCTTCTTCGGATCGGACTGGATGGTCGCCTGGTCGATGGACGCGAGGCCGGCGGCCTTCAGGAAGCCCTGGATGGCGGCCTCGGGCGCGCCGACGCGCGGGCCCTTGCGCTCCTCCTTCACGTCCGGCGATGCGACCGGCAGGCCGTGGACGGAGAGGGCGATGCGGCGCGGCGTGACGACGACGCGGGCACCCTCGTAGAGACAGCCGCGCGCCACCAGCGCGTCGGTCACCGCCTTCTTCAGATGCGCGGCGGCATCCGCCTGCATGCGGGCGGGGATCTCTTCGGAGAGGAGTTCGAGGAGAAGGTCGGGCATCCGGACCTGGCACCATGATATGGAAGCGAGAACGAGCCGCACTTGTTAGTTCACCGCGCGGCCGAAGTCACGACCGGGGGAAGGTCTCCCCGCCACCTTGACGCCCGGTCGCCGCGCATCTTATCTTTTCTTGGTCGTAACCAAGGCGGATCAAGATATGTCCCGATTGCCGTTGCTGGTGCAGTCTGCCGCCGAAGCGATCGACAACATCCTCAGTTTCGCGGACGAGGCTTCCGCTCACCCCGCCTTGAGCCTTCGTGCGGGAACGGTGCACGAATGGTACGCCGCCCGGGACAGAGCGGGCCGGTGGCGTTTCGGGCCGAGCAAATGGGTTGGCTACAGACATGCGCGGGCGACGGAATACCTGGCCTCGTCGGGCAAGGGCGGGGTCCGCGCGGGGGGGAAGACCGAAGAGGTGCTGCCCCAGTGGTTCGAGGCGGTGGACCCGTCGTCGATGCTGGGAAAGCAGTTGCACGCGGAACTGACCGAGCTTCTCGGGCGATGGGGAAAGCGCCCCCGGCGGCCTGTCGGCATCAGCATTCTCAAAAGCGAGATGGACGCCTATCGACAGGCGCGGCAGCCGGCCCCGTCCAACGAGGAGGGAATGAGCCGCATCGCTTGCGAACCCGACGTCTGTGGTGGCCGGCCGGTGATCAGAGGGACGCGGGTCAGGGTCGCTGATCTGATCGACATGATGGCCCTGGGTGCCGGACGTGACGAAATCCTGTCCGATTATCCCTATCTGACCGACGCGGACCTGAGCGCCGCGCTCGCCTACGCGGCGCGGGCGACTTCCCACCTGGTGATCCGGGCTGCATGACCCACCGCTTCCTGATCGACGCGCAATTGCCGCCGGGCATGGTCGATCTGTTCGCGGAGATCGGCGCCAGCGCCCGCCACGTGACCGAGGTCGGACTGGGAGCGGCAAACGACCGCGAGATATGGCTGTGGGCCAGGCAGGACGGCGTCGCGCTGGTGACGAAGGATCAGGACTTCGCAGGGTTCTCGCGTCACGATCCGTCAGGACCGCCGGTGATATGGGTGCGGCTGGGAAATACCACGAACCGGGCCCTGCGCCAGGCTTTCGCTCCCATCCTGCCCCTGGTTCTCGAGGCCCTCGACAGGGGCGAGAGGCTCATTGAGGTCCGATGAGCCGCCGCTGGACGACGGGCCTGCCTGAGGCGAAGGCCCGCTCCCGTGCTCACTCACGCATCTGGAGGAGGCGCGACAGGACCCAGGCGATGTCGCCGCTCGCCCCGGAGACGTCGTCGATCAGCCAGCGGCCGTTCTCCAGCGCCATGTCGAAGGTGATCACCTGCGTCTCCTGCTGGTCGGCGAAGAGCTTGAGCGTGACCGCCACCTGCGCCTTGCGCTCGTCGCGGCTGACGATGCGGTAGACGTTGCGGGTGTGATAGTCGTCGTCGCTGTCCTGGCAGCCGCAGGCGAAGACGAAGTCGAGGCCCGGCATCACCCCCTCCGCCCGGCGGCCGCGGGCCTGCTGCTCGGTGTAGAGACGGCGCAGGCGCGGCGTCAGGAAGGGGTTCACCGAGGCACGGCCCGGCTTGGCGTAGAAGGCGCGCAGGGCGGCCACCGGATCGGCCGGGGCGGGCGCCTGGGCCGGACGTGGCGCCGGCTGGGCGTGGGCGGGCACGGCAGCCAGCAACAGGCCGGCGGCGACGAGGCGGCGGTTCATCATGGTCATGCTGCGGCTCCACCCGCTTCGGTCCTCAGCCAGGCGGCGCCGCAGGCCTTCGCCAGTTCGCGCACCCTGAGGATGTAGCTCTGCCGCTCGGTCACCGAGATGACGCCGCGGGCGTCGAGCAGATTGAAGGCGTGGCCGGCCTTCAGGCACTGATCATAGGCGGGCTGCACCATCAGGTGGCGCTCGCCGCTCTCGCCCTTGCCGAGGAGCGACCGGCATTCCGCCTCGGCCTCGGCGAAGCGGCGGAACAGGGCGCTCGTGTCGGCATGCTCGAAATTGTAGCGGGAATATTCCTGCTCGGCCTGCAGGAACACCTCGCGGTAGGTGACCTTCTCGGGCCCCTCGCGGCCGTTGAAGTTCAGCTCCATGATGCTCTCGACGTTCTGCAGGTAGCAGGCGAGGCGTTCCAGGCCGTAGGTCAGCTCGCCCGAGACGGGCGCGCATTCGATGCCGGCGACCTGCTGGAAGTAGGTGAACTGGCTCACCTCCATGCCGTCGCACCAGCACTCCCAGCCGAGGCCCCAGGCGCCGAGCGTCGGGTTCTCCCAGTCATCCTCGACGAAGCGGATGTCGTGCAGCTTCGGGTCGAGGCCGATCGCCTCCAGGGAGCCGAGATAGAGCTCCTGCAGGTTCGGCGGGTTCGGCTTCAGGATGACCTGGAACTGGTAGTAGTGCTGCAGCCGGTTGGGGTTCTCGCCGTAGCGGCCGTCCTTCGGCCGGCGCGAGGGCTGCACGTAGGCGGCGTTCCACGGCTTCGGGCCGAGCGAGCGCAGCATGGTCCCGGGGTGGGAGGTGCCAGCGCCGACCTCCATGTCATAGGGCTGGAGGATGACGCAGCCCTTCTCGGCCCAGAAGGTCTGGAGCGCCAGGATCAGACCCTGGAACGAGCGTTCGGGCCGCATGTGCGGCGGAAGGTCGGGACTGGACATCGCGATGCGGCCTGCGGGACGGTCAAGCGTCGTCCCTTAAAGACCGGGCGCGAGGGGGTCAACAGCCGTCAGAAGGGGCGGTATTCACCCGTCACGGGGTCACGCCGCAGGCGGCGGACGGCGCGCTCGGCGCGCACGGGCTGCAGTTGCGCCTGCAGCGACCTGCGGACCAGGACGTAGGTGGCGATCACGACGACCGCGACCGCGGCCCCCATCAGGACTGGCGGCATGATTCTCTCCCCCGGGCCTCAATGATGCATTGCACGATGACATACGCCGATTCCGGCGAAATAGGGGCAGTCGTCGGTCCGGTCAACCGCAGGACACCCGGCCAAGGCTCACGCCCTCGAAGAGCCCGCGGGCCTGGGGGGAGACGTCGAGGCCGAAATCGGCCGGGGCGAGCGCCCCCTTTTCGGCCAGCGGCAGGACGGCACGGCGCACGACGCTCGCCTCCGGGCGGCGCCAGAAGGCCGCGTCCGCCGGTGCATGCGGGTCGACGGCGGTGCGCGGCGGCATGAATCCGGCGACGAAGAGGGTGATGTTGGCGGCCGCGAGGTGCCTGAGGTGGCTGTCGCAGGGGGTGTAGGCGAGCGCCCGCAGGTCGTTGGCGAGCCGGGCCGCATGGTCCAGCACGCCGTTGCCGGCGCGGCGCGGCCCGATGGGCGGCGGCAGGAGGCGCGGGCCGTCGATCTCGACATAACCGCCCGGCTTGCGCAACACGACGGGGCCGACCGGCGTGTAGGTGACGGCGACCGCCGCGGTGCCGACCAGCGGCAGGCCGGTCGTCGCTGTGGTGGATTCGCGCACGCCGGGGACCAGGGACATGACACGAGGGCCCGCGTCTGCCGTCGCCGCCCGTGCGACGGGGGCGGGAGACTGCCACAGGGCCGCCACGCGGGGCGCTTCGGGCAGGGAGACCGAGCCGGTGAAGAAGGCGAAGGCGCCGAAGCCGATGGCGGCCGCGCCGGCCACCAGCACCAGCGTGGATATACCTCCCGACGGCGGTTCGTCCTCGCGGCCGGGAACGCGACCGCGCTGCTTGCGGAAGTTCATTGCCACGTCGTCGGCCATGAGCCCTCGCTGTGGGAGCGGAACAGAACCCAGAGCATGACACGGGAGGTATGAGGGCCGGCTTAACGTGGGCGCAGCCTTTGACGAAAAAGCGCTCCGGCGCGGTAACCGGAGCGCAATCATCGACGGGTC
>LNFH01000087.1 GCA_001464235.1 Rhizobiales bacterium Ga0077556
GAGATCGGGCAGCCTTCCTTGGCGCCCTTGGCGACCGCCGCAAAGTCTTCGGCGGAAATGCCGGGAACATCGGCCTTGAGGGTGAGGGCCGATTTCGACACCTTGAAACCGGCACCGTCCTTCTCCAGCGAGACCACCGCCTCGGTCTTGAGTTCCGTCGGCGTCAGTCCCTTCGCCTGCAGTGCGAAGGCGAGCGCCATGGTGAAGCAGCCGGCATGGGCGGCGGCGATGAGTTCCTCGGGATTGGTGCCCTTCTCGTCCTCGAACCGGGTCGTGAAGGAATAGGAGGTGCCGTCCAGCACGCCGGACTGGGTGGTCAGCGTGCCTTTGCCGTCGCGGCCTGTGCCGTGCCAGACGGCGCTTGCGGAACGATTCATGGGGATCTCCTCGGGGCTTGAGTCGACCGGAGCGGCCGTCTCGAGACATGGGGCGGGGCCGCCGGTGCGGCAACCGATCGCCCGCGCCAAGACCATCAAACCACTGGGACCGTCGGGTGGTTCCGGTCGGCGACGGCGATGGAGACGGTGCCGCCGCAGACGCGGCCGATCACCGTGCGGGCGTCCTCGACCGCCGCGTCGAGGTCGCCCCAGCCGTTGGTCTGGATGGTGAGGATGGCGCGGCGGGTTCCAGGCGTGATGATGGAGCGCGCGTCCTGCCGCCAGTTCCACCGCCGGCAGAGGACGTGACCGGCGCCGGCATAGACCACCTCGCCATCCTTCGGCGGGTCGTTCGGGTCCTCGCCCGGCTCGGCCGCCATGTCGACGAAGCTGTCGCCGGGCCGCGCAAAGCGGAAGGCGAAGGGACCCGCGGCCCGGTCGAGGTCGTCGGCGCCGACACAGGCGACGGCCGAGAGGGACACCGCGTTGTAGGCGTCGACGAAACCGTTGATGGCGGGCAGCGGCCGTCCGGCGAGGGCGTTCTTCATCAGCCGCTCCACCGAGCAGCGGTAGCTCGTCTTCCTGATGCCGAAGCCCTTGTAGGCGGCGCGCCAGGCGGCGATGCCGGGAATGGCGGAGAGGTCCGTACCGCCCCAGGCGGCCCGCGCGGCCTCCTCGCGCCCGGCGATCAGGGCGTCGAGTTCGGTCGGCCGGCCGGCGGGGATGGTCAGGCCGTCGAAGACGAGGACGGCGACGCGGAAGTCGGGAAAGGTCTCGACGAGTTCGGCGATGGTGAGGCTGGCGGACATGGTGGCGGAGATCTCGGGCGACCTGAGCGGCCTTCGGGGGCCAAGGGGTAGCGGGCCGCCAGGCGGGCGACAAGCGCGTCGCGGCGGGCGCTCTGCGGCGCTAGGGTGGCGCCACGGATTCGCCGCAAGATGCGGCACACTGGGCCCATGACCATGCGCACCTTCACCCTCGCTCTCGCGGCTCTCCTCGCGCTTCCCGGGCTGGCGGCGGCCCAGCAGGCTCCCGCCCAGGGGCAGGGGCAGGGGCAGCGCCTGCGCGGCGCCGATTTCGCCGGCTTCTGGGCCTCGCAGCCCGGCGGACGGGCCGGCGTCGAGATCCGGGTGAGCGGGGCGCAGATCGTCGCCCGCGAGCTGTTCAACACCCAGGCCGCCGGCCGCTGCGGCACCGAGGGGCGGGGCCGGCTCACCGGCTTCACGTCACGGCTCAACTTCCGCGGCCGCTGCTCGGACGGCAGCCGCACCTCGGAGACCTGGTGCTCGGTAACACTGGAAACGCGCGACCGCATCTCGTCGCGCTGCGGCAACGGCCATCGGATGACGCTGCACAGGGTGAGGGGCTGAGGGTCCGCCCAAAGGACGGCCTCGCCAGACCGGCCGTCCCGCTCTAGCCTTTCCGCCGCATCGCGGTAGAGGTCGCGGGCGGGGGAGGCGACCATGCTGACGGGCGGATGCTATTGCGGCGCGCTGCGCTACGAGGTGGCGGGGGCGCCGATGTTCCGCGGCGAGTGCCATTGCCGCGAGTGCCAGAAGATCTCCGGCGGTGCCGAGAACTACTTCATGGCGGTGCCGGTGGACGGCTATCGCTACGTGAAGGGCGAACCGGCGCGCTATTCCCGGCCCGATCTCGAAAACCCGGTGACGCGCGAGTTCTGCGCGACCTGCGGCACGCATCTCGCGACGTTGTCGCCGCGGCGGAAGAACGCGGTGATCCTCAAGGTCGGCGGTCTGGACGACCCGTCCGTCTTCGGCGGCCCGGAGGTGGTGTTCTACACGTCCGAGGCGCAGCCGTTCCACCAGTTCCCCGCGGGGGTGCCGGCCTTCGAGAAGTTCCCGCCGCCGCGGTGAGGGGACGGTCCGGAAGGCAGGCGCTGTCGGGATAGGTCCCGCCTGACGTGTTCCCTGCAGGAATGAAGTGCGTCCTTCGAGGCTCGCCACCGGGCGACGCTGCGCATCGCCGGTGCTCGCACCTCAGGATGAGGATGGCAGCAAATGGCACGAGAGGCAGGAAGCGCGGTCGCGCATGACGGTCGTATGAAGCGGCGCGGTCGCGCTCTAGACGTCACTCGGACCTCGCACTGCCCTCCTCATCCTGAGGTGCGAGCCTGACAGGCGAGCCTCGAAGGACGCACTTCGCCGATACAGGGCGGCCGTCGCAAACAAAAGGGGCGCCCGCAGGCGGCCCGGCCTCACATCCCCGGATAGTTCGGCCCGCCGCCGCCCTCGGGCGTCACCCAGTTGATGTTCTGGGCGGGGTCCTTGATGTCGCAGGTTTTGCAGTGGACGCAATTCTGCGCGTTGATGACGAACTTCGGATCCGTCTTCGCTTCCGGGTCGGCATAGACGACCTCGTAGACGCCCGCCGGGCAGTAGAGCCGCGCCGGCTCGCCGTATTTCGGCAGATTCTCGCGGATCGGGACCGACGGGTCCTTCAGCTGCAGGTGGACCGGCTGGTCCTCCTCGTGATTGGTGTTCGAGATGAACACGCTCGACAGTTTGTCGAAGGAAATGACCCCGTCGGGCTTGGGGTAGACGATCGGCTTCACCTGATCGATGGGCTTCAGGGTCGCAAAATCCGCCTTGCCGTGCTTCAGCGTGCCGAAGGGCGAGGCGCCGAAGATCGCATTGATCCACATGTCGACGCCGCCGAGGATGACGCCGCCGATGGTGCCGAACTTCGACCAGAGCGGCTTGACGTTGCGGACCGTCCAGAGGTCCTTGCCGACGGCGCTGGAGCGCCAGCTCGCCTCGTAGGAGGCGAGTTCGTCATGGGCGCGGCCGGCCTTCAGCGCCTCGACGAGGTGCTCGGCCGCCAGCATGCCGGAGTGGACGGCGTTGTGGGATCCCTTGATGCGCGGCACGTTGACGAGACCCGCCGCGCAGCCGACCAGCGCGCCGCCGGGGAATGACAGTTTCGGCACCGACTGCCAGCCGCCCTCGGTGATGGCGCGTGCGCCGTAGGAGAGGCGCTTGCCGCCCTCCAGCACCGGGCGGACCATCGGGTGCTGCTTGAAGCGCTGGAACTCGTCGAAGGGCGAGAGGGTCGGGTTCTCGTAGTTCAGGTGAACGACGAAGCCGACGTAAACGAGGTTGTCCTCGGCGTGGTAGAGGAACGAGCCGCCGCCGGTCTTCATGTCCAGCGGCCAGCCGAAGGAGTGCTGCACGAGGCCGGGCTTGTGGTTCTCCGGCTTGACCTGCCAGATTTCCTTCAGGCCGATGCCGTACTTGCCGGGCTCGCGACCCTCGTCGAGCTTGAAGCGCCTGATGAGCTGCTTGGTGAGGTGGCCACGCGCGCCCTCGGCGAAGAGGGTGTACTTGCCGCGCAGCTCCATGCCGCGGGTGAAGCGATCGGTGATCTCGCCATTGCGGTCGATGCCCATGTCGCCGGTGGCGATGCCGGTCACCGCGCCCGTCTCGTCGAAGAGCACTTCGGCAGCGGCGAAGCCCGGATAGATCTCGACGCCGAGGGCCTCGGCGCGGGCGCCGAGCCACTTCGCCACGTTGCCGAGCGAGCCGATGAAGTTGCCGTGGTTGTTCATCAGCTTCGGCATGCCGAAATTGGGCAGCCGCAGGCCGCCGGCGGGGCCGAGGAAGTAGAAGCGGTCGTCGGTGACCTCCTGCTTCAGCGGGCGGTCCGGATCCTCCCGCCAGTCGGGCAGCAGGGCGTCGAGCCCGGCGGGATCGATGACGGCGCCGGACAGAATGTGGGCGCCGACCTCGGAGCCCTTCTCCACGACGACGACGGTCAGGTTCTCATCGAGCTGTTTCAGGCGGATGGCCGCGGCGAGACCGGCCGGGCCGGCGCCGACGATGACGACGTCGTAGTCCATGCCCTCGCGCTCGGGCAGGTCCATCGGTTCGGCCATTGAGATCCCTCGTCATTCATGGGGGCCGGGCAGCCCCATGCAACTTTTGTCGATTTCTAAAGCACGGCTTCCCGCCGATGACAACGCATCGACCGGGGGAGGGGTGCCCCCTGCGGCGTTGCGTCGGGGCATCACCCGTTAACCAATTGGAAAGATCTCTTAACGATCTCTTAACATCGCACTTGAGCCGCAATGATTAACAGGAGATTAATGGCCCCGGGTCGCAGGGCAGTCATCGTTGGTTCAGGGGTTTTCACCCATGTGTCGCTTTGCGTCCTGGTTTTTGTTCGCAGCTCTCGGCGTGGTCGGTCTGTCCGACGGCGTCCTCGCCCAGCAGGGCGCACGCCGGCTCGCCTCGCTGACGGCGGGTGCGGTCACCTCGGCGCCCATCGGCTGGGTGCAGTTCTGCGGTGAGAATCCCGTCGATTGCGCCGAGCGTTCGCCGGTCGCCCGCACCGTCACCCTCACCTCCGCCGCCTTCGCGCAGCTCGCCCGCGTCAATCTCCAGGTCAACCGGGAGATCGAGCAGGTGACCGACATGGATCACTTCGGCGTCGAGGAATACTGGACCTATCCGGTCGGGGGGAAGGGCGACTGCGAGGACCTGGTGCTGGAGAAGAAGCGCCGCCTCATCGCCCTCGGCGTGCCGCGCGAGGCCATGCTGATCACCGTCGTCCGCGATCTCAAGGGCGACGGCCACGCGATCCTGACCGTCGTCACCGATCGCGGCGACTACATCCTCGACAACTTCACCAACGAGGTGAAGCTCTGGCACGAGACCGGCTACCGCTTCATCAAGCGCCAGTCGCCGACCGATCCGAACCAGTGGGTGTCGCTGAACGGCGGCGCCGCCGGCCCGCAGCTCGTGGCCAACCCGCGCCGCTGACCGCGCCACATTGCAGTCTCGTCTCCCCGGCGGTCGCAGCGGGTGGAGACCGAGGGCCGGAGCGGGTCGCAGCGCTCCGGCCTTTCGCTTATGATGGGCCCATGACCCTGTCGCTCACCCCGGATGCCATCGAGGCGCTGCTCGTCTTCTACCGCGACGCGGGCGTGGACATGGCCGTCGGCGAGGAGGCCGTCGACCGCTTCGCCGAGGCCGACGCGGAGGCGGCGCGCCGCCGCGAGGCTCTCGCCGCCCGGCAGGAGGCCGCGCGTGCGCCGGCTCTGGCGCGGCCGCAGCCGGTGAGCGCTGCCGGGGCGCCGCCGGCACCCGATTCGGCGGTTGCGGCGGCGCGGGAGGCGGCGCGGTCGGCCGCGAGCCTCGACGAGCTGCGGGCCATCGTCGAGAGCTTCGAGGGCTGTGCGCTGAAGGCGACGGCCTCACGCACCGTGTTCGAGGACGGGGTGCGCGATGCGCGCGTCATGTTCGTCGGCGAGGCGCCGGGCCGCGAGGAGGACATGGAGGGCAGGCCCTTCGTCGGCAAGTCCGGCCAGCTGCTCGACCGGATGCTGGCCTCCGTCGGCCTCGACCGGAAGACCAACGCCTATATCGCCAACATCATCCCGTGGCGCCCGCCTGGCAACCGGACGCCGACGCCGCAGGAGATCGCCATCTGCGAGCCCTTCGTTCGCCGCCAGATCGAGCTGAAGGCGCCGGACCTGCTGGTCTGCGTGGGCGCGCCCTCGACGGAGACGCTGCTCGGGCTGAAGGGCATCATGAAGGTGCGCGGCCGCCTGATGGGCTTCGAAACGGGCGGGCGCACCATCCAGGCCATCGCGACGCTGCACCCGGCCTATCTGCTGCGCAGCCCCATCGCCAAGCGGCAGGCCTGGCGCGACATGCTGACGATCCGGAAGACGATGGGGCTTTAGGCGATCGCCGGCACGGCGTCCTCGTGGCGACCGGGGATGACGGACGGAGCACGAGCCGGCAGCCGCCTGGGGTTCGGCCGCCCCTTCACCTCTCCCCGGCGGGGGAGGTCGGCCAAAGGCCGGGTGAGGGGGCCCGCGCCCATAGGTC
>LNFH01000088.1 GCA_001464235.1 Rhizobiales bacterium Ga0077556
GCTGACGCTCGGCGACCTCTCCCCGCCGGGGAGAGGTGAAGTGGTGCCCTGCAATGCGGTCTGCGCCATCAAGAGGTTGCGAAGCGGCCTGCGCGGAGGCTGCACGCGCCTCGACCACCCCCTCACTCCGCCGACGTCTTCAGCGTTCCGAATGTCATGCGGTGGTGAAGGCAGGCCCCCTGGGCGGCGATGGCCTCGCGGTGCGCTTTCGTGCCGTAGCCCTTGTGGACCGCGAAGCCGTAGCCGGGATGGACGCGGTCCACGTGGACCATCAGGCGGTCGCGGTGGACCTTGGCGAGGATGGAGGCCGCGGCGATGGAGAGCACCAGCGCGTCGCCGTCGACGATGGCCTCGCCCGAGACGCCGAGCGGCAGGGGCGGCACGTCGCGACCGTCGACGAGGACGTGGCGCGCCGGCAGGGAGAGGCCGGCGACGGCGCGGGTCATGGCGTGCAGCGTCGCCTTGCGGATGTCTGTGGCGTCGATGCGGAGAGGGCCCGAGGAGGCGATGGAGCAGGCCAGCGCCGAGCCGGTGATGGCGGCGTAGAGCTCCTCGCGGCGGG
>LNFH01000089.1 GCA_001464235.1 Rhizobiales bacterium Ga0077556
GGAATGGCGCGCGGGTCGAGGATCACCGCAGCGGCGACGACAGGGCCGGCGAGGGGGCCGCGTCCCGCCTCGTCCACGCCCGCGACGGGCGCGAACCCCTGCTTCAGCGCGCGCCGCTCGAGGGAAAAGGTGGGAATCGGCTGGGCCATGGCCCTGTCTCGCCAAAACCGGAGCAGGGGGCAAGCAGCGGCTTCGGCCTGCTTGCGCTTCCGATTCAACAGGAGGGGAGAAAATGTCGATCCGCCAGAGTCTTGGCCGTCTGTCCTGCGACGCCGATTCCGGCTGCGGGAAATCGATTCAGGTTCTTCACGCGATGATTCAAGCGTCAGCCGGCCTGCCCCGGCGACGTGAACGCCGGTCGCGCGAATCCGCTATAAGCGCCTGATCCAAACGGCGGACCTCACATGATCGGCAAGCTCAAGGGCACCATCGACAGCTACGGACCCGACTGGGTCATCGTCGACGTCCACGGCGTCGGATACGTGGTGCATTGCTCGTCGCGCACGCTGCAGTCGCTGCCGGCGGCAGGCGAGGCGGCCGTGCTCTCCATCGAGACCATGGTGCGCGAGGACATGATCCGCCTCTACGGCTTCGCCAACGACCTCGAGCGGGAGTGGTTCCGTCTGCTGCTCGCCGTCCAGGGGGTGGGCGCCAAGGTGGCGCTCTCCGTCCTCTCGACGCTCAAGGCTTCCGACCTCGCCAATGCCATCGCGCTGCGCGACAAGGCGGCCATCGGCCGCGCCAACGGCGTCGGGCCGAAGGTCGCCGAACGCATCATCACCGAGCTCAAGGACAAGGCGCCGGGCTTCACCGACATCGATCCGGCTCTCGCCAAGCTTGCCGGCGACGTCGACGAGAAGCGGGTGGCAGGCCCGGTGGCCGACGCCATCTCGGCGCTGACCAATCTCGGCTATGGCCAGCCGCAGGCCGCCGCCGCCATCGCCGCCGCGGCGAAGAAGGCGGGAGAGGAGGCGAACACGCAGACCCTCATCCGCATGGGCCTCAAGGAACTGAGTTCGTGACGGCGGCTCAGCCCGCCCCGGCCTCGTCCTTCGCGGGTGCCTTTCCGGTTCCCGCCAGCCAGTCCTTCAGTGCTTCGTCGATGCGTGTCTGCCAGCCCGGGCCGGTGGCCCGGAAGGCGTCGACGACTTCCGGCGAGAGGCGGATCGAGACGGCCTCCTTCGGACGGGCCTTGCGCGGCCGGCCGCGGCGGATCAGGGTTTCGCCGTGATAGAGGTCGGCATGGACGAAGAAGTCCTCGTCGAGTTCCGGCGCGTCGTCCGGATCCACCCATTCCGTCTTTGCCGCATCAGGACGAGACGTATCGTGCGTACCAGGCTTGTTCCCGCTCATTCGCCTTCCTCATGGAGATGACCCGGCGGACGGCACCGCGCGGTGTCCAGACGATGACCACCATCCGCCCTGCCAGATGGCCCACGGTGATGTAACGTGGCTCCCCATACTCGAATCGCGCGTCGAGACCGGTATAATTCGGGCCCTCAAACACCCGGGGCGCATCGGCAAAGTCGAGGCCACGCTCGAGAAGCGTTCGCTGCCGCTTGAAAGGATCGAACGTGATCTCGACCACTTCTTTAGTGTATAGACAAAAAATCGCGTTGTCGAGCCGATCCCCATGACCGATCCCAGCCGCATCCTGTCCGCCGAACGCCGCGACGACGATGCCGACACGCATCTCAGGCCGCAGCGGCTCGCCGAGTTCATCGGCCAGGCGCAGGCGCGCTCCAACCTCGAGGTCTTCATCTCGGCGGCACGCTCGCGCGGGGAGGCGCTCGACCACGTGCTCTTCGTCGGCCCGCCCGGTCTCGGCAAGACCACCCTGGCGCAGATCCTGTCGAAGGAGCTCGGCGTCGGCTTCCGCGCGACCTCCGGCCCGGTCATCGCCAAGGCGGGCGACCTCGCGGCGCAGCTGACGAACCTCGAGGAGCGCGACGTCCTCTTCATCGACGAGATCCACCGGCTCAATCCGGCGGTGGAGGAGATCCTCTATCCCGCCATGGAGGACTTCCAGCTCGACCTCAT
>LNFH01000090.1 GCA_001464235.1 Rhizobiales bacterium Ga0077556
CGGCCGGAGCCCGACCTCATGGGCCTCCTCGACCTCGTCGCCCTCGGCACGGTGGCGGACGTGGTGCCGCTCACCGGCCTCAACCGCGCCTTCGTCGCCCGCGGCCTCGCCGTGATGCGGCGGCGCGAGAATGCCGGTCTGCGCGCGCTGATGGACGTGGCGCGGCTGGACGGGCCGCCGACGCCCTATCACCTCGGATTCCTGCTGGGCCCCCGCATCAATGCCGGCGGTCGCATCGGCGACGCCGCCCTCGGGCTGAGGCTGCTGATGACCGAGGACACGCTGGAGGCCGGCCGCCTCGCCGCCGATCTCGACCGGTTGAACCGCGAGCGGCAGGTGGTGGAGATGGGCACGGTGGCGGAAGCCGAGGCCGAGGCTCTCGCCGCCCTGGGGCCGCTGGAGGAGGGGGCCTCGGTCGTGGTCACGGCGGGCGAGGGCTGGCATGCCGGCGTCGTCGGCCTCGTCGCCTCGCGCCTCAAGGAGCGCTTCAAGCGGCCGGCCTTCGCCATTGCCTTCACCGGCGACGTCGGCACCGGGTCGGGCCGCTCCCTGCCCGGGGTCGACCTCGGCGCCGCGGTACGCCGCGCCGTCGCCACCGGCATCCTGGCAAAGGGCGGCGGCCACGCCATGGCCGCGGGCATCACCGTGCAGCGCGAGCGGCTGGCCGAATTCCGCGCCTTCCTCGAGATCCAGCTCGCCGAGGCGGTGAGCCGGTCGCGGCGCGAGGACATGCTGCTCGTCGATGCGGCGACCACCGCCGGGGCGCTGACGCCGGACCTCGTCGCGATGCTGGACAGGGCCGGCCCCTTCGGCACCGGCAATCCCGAGCCCGTCCTCGCCTTGCCGTCACACACGCTGGTCCATGTCGACGAGCTCGCCGGCGCCCATGTGCGGGCGCGGCTGCGCAGCGGCGACGGCAAGACGGTCGACGCCATCGCCTTCCGCGCCGCCGGCCAGCCGCTGGGACAGATGCTGGCCGCGAACCGCGGCCGGCCGCTGCACGTCGCGGGATCTGCCGCCATCAACCGCTGGCAGGGACAGGAGAGGGTGCAGTTCCGCCTGACGGATGCCGCGGTTCCGCCGACCCTGTGATCACGAGCCGAAGAGCGGGGAGCGCAGGCCGCCGAGGCGCCGGCGGCGCGGAGGGCGCGGTGCCGGGTCGCTCCCGCCCTGGCGCGACAGCCCGCGCGCGGCCATCAGACGCTTGGCCTGGACCGCGAGGGAGCCGGCGCGCGGCGCCAGCGCCGGATCGGACGTGACCGCGGTGCGCAGCAGGGCAAGCAGATCGGATTCCCGGATCGCCGGGTCAGCGCAGGTTCGCGCATCCTCCAGGAGATCCGCGAAGGAGGGATTCCACGCCGGGTCATGCAGGCGCCACAGGACGAGCGCGAGCACGCTGTCCTCGCTGGTCCTGCCGTCCGGCAGCACGACGTCCAACGACGCAGTCCCCATGATGATGGCACCTGTCACGCAACGGAACGCACGGAATCGTCTGGTCCGTCGGGATGATTGCAACCCCGCCGGGAGGCGGTTGCAACAGCCCCTTGACGGTACGGCAGCCTTATCCACAGCGCCCCATCATGCACCGCAGCAGCGAAAGATGACTTAACGTCATGTCCGCTGGTCAGGGCGGCCTCGCGGCGCTACTGTTCGCCGGTGCCGCCGGGGAGCGGCCGGTCCGGGAGGAGCAGAGCATGGGATTCTTCGATTTCGTGAAGAACGTCGGGAAGAAGCTGGTGGGCGCCAGCGAAGCGCAGGCGGCGCCGGCCCCCGCGCTGACGCAGGAGGTGGCGAGCCACGGCTTCGACACAAGCAAGCTGCAGATCGGCACGAGCGGCAACAACGTGCAGCTGTCGGGCCAGGTGAAGTCGCAGGAGGAGGCCGAGCGGATCATTCTCGCCCTCGGCAACACGGTGGGCGTGGCGCAGGTGGACACCAGCCAGCTGATCGTGGCGGCGGAGACGCCGGCGGCCAAGTTCTACACGGTGAAGAAGGGCGACACGCTCTGGAAGATCGCCGAGGCCCATTACGGCAAGGGCGCCGACTATCCGAAGATCGTGGCGGCCAACAATCCGCCCATCGTCAATCCGGATCTCATCCAGCCGGGCTGGGTCCTTCGCATTCCCTGACCTTGCCCTATACTCCCGGACGGGCGGAGGCCTCGACGCCTCCGCCGTCACATCGACCGGGA
>LNFH01000091.1 GCA_001464235.1 Rhizobiales bacterium Ga0077556
ATCGTGCTGGTCGGCAAGCAGTTGCTGATCTCGCGGGGCGCGCTGACGACCTTCTCCATCGCCAACGACGTGGCGAAGTATTTCGCCATCCTGCCGGCGCTCTTCGTCACCGCCTATCCCGGCCTCGCCGTGCTCGACGTGATGGGGCTCGGGACGCCGCAATCGGCGATCCTGTCGGCGATCATCTTCAACGCGCTGGTCATCGTCGCGCTGATCCCCATCGCGCTGAAGGGCGTCGCCTACGTCCAGTCGTCCGCCTCCGCCCTGCTCGCCCGCAACCTCACGATCTACGGCCTCGGCGGCCTGATCGTGCCCTTCTTCGGCATCAAGCTGATCGACATCCTCGTCGATCTCCTGCGCCTCGCCTGAAAGGAGGCTTCCATGCTCACCCTGCTGCGCCCCGCCCTCGTCCTGACGGTCCTGTTCACGCTTCTGACCGGCCTCGCCTACCCGCTGGCGATCACCGGCCTCGCGCAGGGGCTCCTGCCCCGTGAGGCCAACGGCTCCCTGATCACGCGTGGTGATCGCGTCGTCGGCTCCGAACTGATCGGCCAGGCCTTCACGGGTCCGCGCTACGTCCATGGCCGGCCCTCCGCCACGACGGCGGCCGATCCCGCCGACGCCACCAAGACCGTGGACGCGCCCTACAATGCCGCCGCATCGGGAGGCTCCAACCTCGGGCCCTCGTCCCGGGCGCTCCTGGAGGCCGTGCAGGCGCGTGCGGCGGCCGCGGGCATCGCGCCGGCCCCGGCCGATCTCGTCACGGCCTCCGCCTCGGGCCTCGACCCGCACGTCTCTCCGGCCGCGGCGATGGCGCAGGCGGCCCGCGTCGCCGCCGCCCGCGGCGTCGCGCCGGCACGGGTGGAGGCCCTGGTGCAACGCCACACGGAAGGGCGTAGTTTCGGTGTCCTCGGCGAACCGCGCGTCAACGTCCTGGCGCTCAATCTCGCCCTCGACGCGGAACTGCCCTGACGCGCATGCCGACGACCGAACCCGACCGCCCCGACCCGCAGGCCCTGCTCGACGCGCACCGGCGCGACGGGCGGGGCCGCCTGAAGGTCTTCCTCGGCGCCTCGCCCGGCGTGGGGAAGACCTTCGCCATGCTGGAGGAGGCCCGCCAGCGACAGCGCGCCGGCCGCGACGTGGTCGTGGCCCTGGTCGAGACCCACGGCCGGGCGGAGACGGCGGGGCTCCTCGCCAGCCTCGAGGTTCTGCCGCGCAAGCGCGTCGCCTACCGCGGTCAGGCGCTGGAGGAACTCGATCTCGACGGCCTGCTCGCCCGCCGGCCGCAGCTCGCGCTGATCGACGAATTCGCCCACACCAACGCCCCCGGCGCGCGCCACCCGAAGCGCTGGCAGGACGTGGTGGAGGTGCTGGACGCCGGGATCGACGTCACCACCACCCTCAACATCCAGCACATCGAGAGCCTCAACGACGTCGTCGCCAGCATCACCGGCGTGCGCGTTCAGGAGACCGTGCCGGACGAGGTGCTCCAGCAGGCGGACGAGATCGAGCTGATCGACCTGCCGCCGGACGAGCTGATCCACCGTCTGCGCGAGGGCAAGGTCTATGTGCCGCAGCAGGTCGGCCAGGCGCTGGAGAACTTCTTCACCCGCGGCAATCTCACGGCGCTGCGGGAGCTGGCGCTGCGGACGGCGGCGAGCCGCGTCGACGCCGACATGCTCAGCTACATGCAGGCCAACGCGGTCAAGGGCCCCTGGCCGACGCAGGAGCGCCTGCTGGTCTGCATCAACGAGGCGCCGGTCGCGAAGGCGCTGGTGCGCGCCGGCAAGCGCATGGCGGACCGGGCCCGCATCCCCTGGATCGTCGCCACCGTCGTCACGCCGCGGCACGAGGCGCTCGGCGAGGAGGCGCGCGGCGCCACGGCGGACGCCCTGCGCCTTGCGGAGACCCTCGGCGCGGAGGTCGTGACGCTCCAGACGGAGTCGGACGTCGCGTCGGAGCTCCTGGGGTTTGCGAGGAGCCGCAACGTCACGCGCGTCCTCATCGGTCGCCCGCGCAGCCGCTGGCCGCTCGGCCTGCTGCGCGAAGCGGTGGCCGAGCGCATTCTCGACCGGGCGACCGATTTCGAGGTCACCGTCGTGGCGCACGGGGCACGCGCGGCGCGCCGCCGCATCCTGGAGACGGCGCGCCTGCCGCAGTGGCGCCAATGGGGACCGATCCTCGCCGAAACGGTGGGCGCCATGGCGGCGGCGACGCTCTTCGCCTGGCCCTTCTCGCCCCACCTGCCGGTGGCGTCCCTGGCGGTCGTCTATCTTCTCGCGGTGTCGCTGGTGGCGTTCCGCCGCGGCCTCGCGGCCGCCCTGCTCGCCAGCGGCCTCGGCTTTCTCACCTACAATTTCTTCTTCACGACGCCCTACTATTCGCTGGCGGTCGAGCAGTCGGAATCGGTCATTGCGCTCCTCGTCTTCCTCATCAGCGCCGTCTTCACCGGCACGCTGGCGAGCCGGCTGAAGGCGCAGGTGGATTCGATGCGAGCGGCGCAGCGGCGGACCGAGACGCTGTATGATTTCGCGCGGAGGATCGCCTCCGCCACGAAGGCCGACGACGTCCTGTGGGCAGCCGCCGCCCACATCGCCGCGACCCTCAACTGCCGGTCGCTGATCCTGATGCCGGACAGGTCCGGGGTCCTCCAGCAGGTGCAGGGGCATCCGTCCATCGACGAACTCGACGCCAAGGCCGAGGGCGCGGCGCGCTGGGCCTTCGAGAAGAACGAACCGGCCGGGGCCGGAACCACGACGCTGCCGACCGCGGACTGGCTGTTCGTGCCGCTGGCCACCGCAAGGAGCATTCTCGGCGTCATCGGCGTCCAGTTCCGCGACGCCGCCGCGGGGCTGGATCCGGAGACCAAGCGGCTGCTGCTCGCGGTCGAGGATCAGGTAGCGGTCGCCCTCGAACGCTTCACGCTCAGCGCCGATCTCGAGGACGCGCGGGTGCGCGCGGAGGGGGAGAAGCTGCGCGCCGCCCTGCTCAACTCCGTCAGCCACGACCTCAGGACGCCGCTCGTCACCGTGATCGGCGCCATCACCACACTCGCCGACGCGGACACCGTGCTGACCCCGGCGAACCGCGCCGAACTGATCGGCACGGCCCTCGACGAGGCGCGGCGCCTCGACCGCTACGTCCAGAACCTCCTCGACATGACGCGGCTCGGCCATGGCGCACTGACGCCCAAGGCGCAGAGCGTCGACCTGCGCGAGGTGGTCGGCCGGGTGCGCGGCGACCTCGCCCGCATCCTCGCCGGCCACGATCTGGTGGTCGACATGGTGCGCGACCTGCCGCGGGCGCTGGTCGATCCGGTGCTGATCGGCCAGGCCCTGGCCAATGTCGTGGAGAACGCGGCGAAATACGGCCCTCCCGGCGGACGCATCACCATCGGCGCCGGGGCCACGGGCGAAACGGTCACGCTGACCGTGACCGACGAGGGCCCCGGCATTCCCCTGGCCGACCGCGAGCGGGTCTTCGACCAGTTCTACCGGGCCGCCCGCGGCGACGGCGCACCGTCCGGCACGGGCCTCGGCCTTGCCATCGTGCGCGGCTTCGTGGAAGCCCATGGCGGCCGCGTCGCCATCGACGCGGGGCCCGGGGGCCGCGGCACGGCCATCGCCCTCACCCTGCCCCGCGCGCCGGCGAGCGAGCCGCCCGAGGAGGCGCGATGACCGAAAGCGGACAGCCGCTGCGGGTGCTGGTGGTGGAGGACGAGGCGCCGATCCGGCGGTTCCTCGGCATCATCCTCAGCAGCGCCGGCATGGTGGTGGAGGAGGCGGCGCGCGGCCGCGACGGCATCGAGCGCGCCGCGACGACGGCGCCCGACGTGGTCATGCTCGACCTCGGCCTGCCGGACATGGACGGCAAGGCGGTGGTCGCGGCGATCCGCGAGTGGTCGCAGGTGCCGATCCTCATCCTGTCGGTGCGCGACGGCGAGGGCGAGAAGATCGCCGCCCTTGACGCCGGCGCCGACGACTACGTGACGAAGCCCTTCGCCGCCGGGGAACTGCTGGCGCGGCTGCGGGCGCTGACCCGCAGCCGCCGGCCCGTCGCGACCGAGACGCCGGCGGTGACGATTGGCACGCTCGTCATCGACCTGGCCAAGCGCAGCGTGACCCTGAAGGGCGCCGAGGTGAAACTGACGCGCAAGGAATACGACGTGCTGGCGCTCCTCGCCCGCCATCACGGACGGCTCGTCACCCATCGCCAGCTGTTGACCACCATCTGGGGGCCGGCCCATGTCGAGGACACGCATTACCTGCGCATCGCCGTCGGCCATATCCGCGACAAGCTGGGCGACGACGCGGCCGATCCGCGCTTCATCCTGACGGAACCCGGGGTCGGATACAGGCTGAAGTGAGACTGGCGCGCGGACGCTCATATCTTTCGCGCAAATCACGGTGGGCCGGGCCATCTGAATGGCGCCGGCCATGCCCGCCGTCAGGCGGGCGGATCAGCGCTGTCCGTTCTGCGCCAGCCAGGCCTGCATCTCGGCGATCTCGCGCTCCTGCTCGCGGATGATGTCGGCCGCCCAC
>LNFH01000092.1 GCA_001464235.1 Rhizobiales bacterium Ga0077556
CAACGGCCGCATGTCAGTCTCCGGCGGAAGTCAGAAGTGGCAGGAATCTGCGGGGACGCGACGCAAAACGACGCGAGCAACTTACGTCGAAATGCGCGACGCGCAACAATTCCCCGGCCACGGCACGCTAAAAAGAAAAGGCCGGCCCTCGTCCCCGCGGACGTGGCCGGCCCCTGATCTCGGTCCGGATTTTATTCGCAGACGCGGATACGGCGGCGCTCCGGACCATACGGCCCCTCGACCCAGCGCCGCTCGATCCAGCACTCGCGGGCGCTCTCACGCTGCGACGCGGCCGCCGCAGCGGCGCCACCGATGATCAGGGCCGCCGCGCCGAGGCCGATGGCCGCACCGACGTTGCCGCCGCCACGTCCGCCGCGGAAGCCGGGGCGTCCAGCAAAGCCGGGGCGTCCACCGACGCCCGGCCGGGGACCGCGGAAACCGCCGCCACCGGCGCGGAAGCCGCCGCCGCGACGCTGCATCTCGACCGGCGACACGGTGCCGTCGGTGGAGGAGAGGGGCGCCACGTCGATGAGAGAGGCGGCCCGGGCGGAGGTCGAGGGCAGGCTCAGGAAGGCGCCGGACGCGAGGATCGTCACGGCGAGGGTGGCGGCCAGCCGGCCACTGCGCAAATGGGACATGTTGAACTCCAACTACCTGGACGGACGGACCTCCGTCAGGGCCGGCACGACGGTCGCGCCTGAGGTGCGCGAGCACCTGCCCGCATGGGCAGCGGAACGATGTCAGATTACGCAGAGAGATGCGAGCGGAAATGTACCGTCTGGCCGGACGTTTTCGCCGAAACACCTGACGTTGCGGGTAAAGTCGCGAGCATCGTTAAGGTGTGAGCCGCCCTCCGCGTGTAGCGCCACGTGCTGCGCTCGCCGCCGCGGGGATGAACGCGGTTTCGATCACGGATTTTTTCCGGGCCCGGCCTGGCGGCCATTGCCAACGGTAAAAGAAGATTCTTCACTGCGCCCGTCGGGTCGTAGCGGGAGTGGAAAGTGGTGCCGTCCTTTGCTCGCGTGCCTCTCCCTGCCGCGCCCTTCCTGGTGGCCGGGGTTGCCCTGGTCCTGGCCGGCTGCGCCTCGGCGCCGACGGCCCCGGTGACACAGGCGCCGCCCCAGCCGGCGCGGGTGGCGGCGGCCTACCCCGTCAGCGCGCTGGTCGGCTCCTGGGGCGTCGCCAGCTTCCGCGAGGACCGGGACCGGCCGCGCACCGAGGCCATGGCACGGCAGCACTGCCGCCTTCCCTACGTCATCACCAAGGGCCCGACCGACGGCGTGATGATGCACGTCGCCGACGACGCCAAGCTCTACGAGCTGACGCTGAAGGGCAGCGCCGACGGCAAGATCTATCTCGGCTTCGACGCCCCGCCCGGCCATCCCCAGGACCGGCAGATCCTGTCGCTCGCCGAGAACCTCATCGTGATGCGCTTCGTCGCGCCCGACGTCCATGCCCGCTACGGCACCTTCGTCTACGTGCGCTGCCCCGGCGGCGGCGCGACCGCCGCCCGCTGACCCCATGCGCCCAGCCCGGAACACCCCCGCCATGACCGCGCGCTCCGCCCGAACGGCCGTTCTCCTCGCCGCCCTTCTCGCCCTCATGCCCGCCGCCGCCAGCGGTCAGGCGGCCTCTCCCGCCGCCATGCGCGAGACCCTGTCCATCGGCGACGAGCCCGGCCGGGTCTCCACCGAGGAGGTCGTGATCCGCGAGGGACCCTTCGCCCGCCAACTCGTCTTCTTCCGCACCCACGAGCCGGCCGGCACCGTCGTCGTCCACACCTCCGAGCGCTTCCTCTATGTCGTGCTCGGCAACAACCGGGCGCTGCGCTACGGCATCGGCGTCGGGCGCGAGGGTTTCACCTGGTCGGGCCTCGTGCGCATCTCGCGCAAGGCCGAATGGCCGGACTGGACGCCGCCGCCCGAGATGATTCAGCGCCAGCCCTACCTGCCGCGCTTCATGGCCGGCGGACCGGGCAATCCCATGGGGGCGCGTGCGCTCTATCTCGGATCGACGGTCTACCGCATCCACGGCACCAACCAGCCCGAGACGATCGGCCACGCCGTCTCCTCCGGCTGCTTCCGCCTCGCCAACGGCGACGTCATCGACCTCTATTCCCGCGTGCCCGTCGGTTCGAAGGTCGTGATCCGCCATGCCGCCGCGCTCTGACCGCCGCCACCCGCCGTCGCCGCTCCCGGGAGAAACCGCACGATGACCGCCATCGCGATGCCGCTCGGCCGCCTGTTCCGCCGCTGGATGGCAGGGGCGACGCTGCTCGCCGCCGCGGCCCTTCCCGCAGCCGCCGCCACGCTCGACACGGTGAAGCAGCGCGGCAGCCTCCTCTGCGGCGTCAGCCAGGGCCTCGCCGGCTTCTCCGACCGCGGCGCGGACGGCGTCTGGGCGGGGTTCGACGTCGACTTCTGCAAGGCGGTCGCGGCCGCCGTGCTGGGGGACCCCGCGAAGGTCACCTATGTGCCGCTCTCCGCCACGGAGCGCTTCGACGCCCTCGCGGCCGGCCGCATCGACGTGCTCTCGCGCAACTCCACCTGGACGCTGGAGCGCGAGGCCGGCCTCAAGCTGCTCTTTGCCGGCATCACCTTCCACGACGGTCAGGGCTTCATGGTGCTGCGCCGGCCGGCGATCGTCTCGGCGCTGGAGCTCGACGGCGTGCCGGTCTGCGTGCAGGAGGGCACCACCAGCGCCCTCAACGTCGCCGACTTCTTCCGTGCCAATTCCATGCGGCTGACGCTGCACACGCTGCCGACCTCGGCCGAGGCCCTGGCGGCTCTCGAGGCCGGGCGCTGCGACGTGCTGACCACCGACCAGTCGGCGCTCTTCGCCGAGCGGCTCAAGCTCGCCAGGCCCGGCGAGGCGGTCATCCTGCCCGACGTCATCTCCAAGGAGCCGCTCGGCCCGGTGGTGCGCGCCGACGACGTCGCCTGGTTCAACATCGTCAAGTGGGTGGCGCACGGCCTCGTCAACGCCGAGGAGCTCGGCATCTCCACAGCGACGGTCGAGGAGGCGATGCGCTCGACCAAGCCGAACGTGCGGCGCTTCGTCGGGGCCGAGGGGGACCTCGGCGTGAAGCTCGGGCTCGACAACGCCTTCGCGATCCGCGCCGTCCGCGCCGTCGGCAACTACGCCGAGATCTACGAGCGCAACGTCGGCGCCGGCTCGCGGCTCGCCATTCCCCGCGGCATGAACCAGCTCTGGTCCATGGGCGGCATCCTCTACGCGCCGCCGCTGCGCTGACGCCCGACGCGGCTGCGCCCGGGCTTCAGGGCGCCTTCTTCCCGTCGGCCCCGAACTGCCGGAGATAGGCGACGAGGTTGGCGATCTGGGTATCGTCGCGCAGTCCGGCGAAGACCATGCGCGTGCCCGGCGTGACGGTGCGCGGATCGCGGATGTAGGCCGCGAAATTCTCCGGCGACCAGGTCTTCTCCGCGACGTCCGGAGCCTTGTAGGCCGGCGAGTAGTTGTAGCCGGCCACCGAGCCGGCACGCCGTCCGAACAGCCCGTTGAGCTGGGGGCCGGCGAGATTGCGGGCGGTTTCGCCCACCTGGTGGCAGGCGCGGCACTGGGCGAAGACCCGCTCGCCGGCGGCGGCGTCGCCGGCCGCCTGGGCGGCGGCCGGAGCGGTTGCGAGGGCCGTCAGGGCGGCGACGATCAGTGGGATGCGCATGGGAGAGCGACCTTTGCCCGGATGTGGCATGGATCGGCGGGCCCGGGTGAGCCACGTCGCAGTTTGCCTATGAACCTCGCGGAGCGAGCCAGCCTTGATCTGGGTCAGGGCTTCCCCATCTGAGGGGCGCTCCGCGCGGGGGGCGCGGTCCGGGTATGACGGCGGGGCGGTAAGTTGGTATAGGACGCACGACTTCCGCCGGATCGGCCCCCGCGTGCCGGTGCCGGTGTGGGCGACGGCGTGCAGGAGGACGTATGGCGGCGGCACCGGCGAAGGCGCGACCGATCGATGGGCCGGGATTGGCCGACATGTCCGCCGCGACCGTCGGCCTGTCCGAGAAGGCGCGTGACGCCAGTCGTTTCCTGAAGGCCCTCGCCCACCAGAACCGTCTGCTGCTGCTCTGCCTTCTGTCGGAGCGGGAGCGTTCCGTCGGCGAGCTCGAGGCGATCCTCGCCCTCAGGCAGCCGACCGTGTCCCAGCAGCTCGCGCGCCTGCGCCTCGAGGGCTTCGTCTCCACGCGCCGCGACGGCAAGACCGTCTACTATAGCCTCGCCAACGACGACGTCCGCCGCGTCATCGGCGTCGTCTACGACATCTTCTGCGGCGGCGGCGAACCCGGCCCCACCTGACCGAGCGGCAACCGCCTGCGGGCGGTGATATGCTGCGGCCTGTCGAATCGGGCGGGCGGGGGCGACGTGGACGGCGTGGTGACGGAACGCTCGCTCGCGATCTACCTCGCCGCCTTCGCGGCCGCCCTGACCGTGCCGCTCCTCCTGCTCGCGGCCTTCCTCACCTGGCGCTTCGCCGAGGCCGAGAATCGCCAGCTCGAGGCGGGCGCTCTCCAGCGGGCGGAGACGGTGGCGGCCGAGATCGACCGTGTTCTGTCCTCGCGCCTCGCCGTGCTGCGCGCCCTCGCCACCTCGCCGGCGATCGACGCGGGCGACTTCGCCCGCTTCGATGCCCAGGCCCGCGAGTTCACCAGCCTCGGCATCGACATCCGCCTCCGCCGCGTCGACGGTCAGGTGGTTGTCGACACTGCGACGCGGCCGGGTAGCCCTCTGCCGCAATGGCCGGTGATCGATCCCATCGGCGATGCCGTTTCCCTGCGCGCCCCGGTCTTTTCCGACCTCTTCGTCAGCCGCGGCACCGGCACCTACGCGGTGGCGATCTTCCTGCCGGTCGTCCGCAACGACGAAGTGGTCTTCGTCGTCTCGACCACGTTCAGCCCCGACGTCTTCGTCCGGATCATGACCGACTTCCAGGTCGCGGTGCCCTACTATTCGTCTCTCATCGACCGCACCGGCCTCGTCATCGCCCGCTCGTCCCGCCACGCGGAAATGATCGGCCGCCCCTCGGCGGCCTTCAACGCCCTCACAGGCACCAGCGGCATCTGGCGGGGCGTCAATGTGGAGGGGGTCGAGGTCTCGGCCTTCTACAGCCGATCGCCGATCTCCGGCTGGATCCTGGCTCTCGGCGTCGAGGTGGCGGCACTCAACCGGTCTCTCTGGAGGTCTCTCGTCTGGATCCTTGCCGTCGCCGCCGGCCTGATCGGCATGGCGACCCTCCTGGCGAGCTTCATCGTCCGCCGGCTCGCCCTCGCCAGTACCGCCATGACCGATGCGGCCGCTGCCATGGAGCGCGGCCAGCTCACCGTGGTGCCGCGCACCGGCGTCGCCGAGGTCAACCGGGTCGGCGAGGCCTTCGGCCGCGCATCCGTCAAGCTGCACCTGCAGGCCTCGGCCCTCGCCCGGGCCAATCGCGAGCTCGAACTGCGCGTCGAGGAGCGCGGCCTCGCCCTGCGCGCCAGCGAGGAGCGCTATCGCCTCCTCGCCGAGAACGTCCGCGACATGATCCTGCTGCGCAACGTCGAGGGGCGCATCTTCTACGCCTCGCCCTCGGCCCAGCGCCTCCTCGGCTATACCGCCGAGGAAATGCTCGGCGTGCGGCCCGCCGACGTCGTCCATCCCGACGACTGGAGCCGGGTCGATGCGGTCAACCGCGCGATCGGCGAGGGCCGCGAGCTCGGCTTCAGCATCCACAGGCTGCGCCACAAGGAGGGCCACTGGGTCTGGATCCAAGCGGCCTACAGCCGCATCGGCGGGGTCGGCTCCGACGAGCCCTGCATCATCGTCGTGGTGCGCGACGACACCGAGCGCCAGGACCAGGAGACCAAGCTGCGCCAGACCAACGAGGCGCTCCGGCAGTTCTCGGCCATCGTCTCCCACGACCTGCAGGCGCCGCTGCGGCACATCAACATGTTCTCAGACATGCTCAGGCTGAAGGTCGGCGAGGGCGATCCCGAGGCCGCCGGCTATGCGACGCGGATCATGGCGAGCGTCGAGCGCATGCAGCGCCTCATCCGCAGCCTCATCGCCTATACCCAGGTCGCCTATGCCCAGGTGAAGCGGGAGGACGTCGACCTCGCCGCCGTGGTGCGGGAGGCCATGGCCCTGCTCGACGCGGACATCGCCGAGGCCGGCGCCACCATCAAGGTGTTCAACCTGCCGCGGATCGACGGCGACAGCGACCTGCTCGTCCGCCTGTTCCAGAACCTGATCGGCAACGCGCTGAAATACCGCGGCGAGGAGCCGCTGGTGGTGAAGATCCGCGCCCGCCCCGCCGGTCGCTCCTGGGAGGTCAGCATCGAGGACAACGGCATCGGCATCGACCCGCTCTACGCCGACCGGATCTTCGAGATGTTCCGCCGCCTGCACAAGGACGAGAGCCGCTATCCCGGCCTCGGCCTTGGGCTGGCGCTCTGCCGCCGCATCGTCGAGAGCCACGGCGGTGAAATCTGGCTCGACAAGGACTGGCCGAAAGGGGCACGCTTCCAGTTCACGCTGCCCCGACAGCGCGACAAGAAGGACCGGTCGGCAGGAGGAGACGATGCGCCATTCCGGACGGAAGCTGCTGATCGTCGATGACGATCCCAACGAGGTGTTCTTTCTCCGCAACGCTTTCGCCGGCACGGCCGAGGAGCTGGAGATCAGGCACGCCGACAGCGGCGAGGCGGCCCTCGCCGAGATCCCCCGCTTCAATCCCGACCTCGTCCTCCTCGATCTCAACATGCCCGGCATGGACGGCCACGACGTCCTCGGCCGCATCCGCCGCGACGAGGTCATGCGCGGCGTGCCGACCCTGATCTTCTCCTCCTCCGAGAGCGAGGACGACATCCGGCGCAGCTACCGGGCCCACGCCAACGCCTATGTCGTGAAACCCCGCTCCTCCGACGGCTACCGCGACCTCGCCGACAGCATCAACCGCTTCTGGTACGAAACGGCGCGGCTTTGACGGGGATGCGGCGAGGGGTGAGAGCGATCGTCGTCGCCGGCGCCGCGCTGGCGGTTGCCGGTTGCGTCACGGCCTCGGCTCCGTCCTGTCCGCCGGGCGGCCGCGAGCGGCTGGTCGCCGAGCTCCTGTTCGGCCGCAACATCGGCGACGCCGTGGGTGTCGGCGAGCGCGCCTTCGCCCGCTTCGTCGACAGCGAGATCACCCCGCGCTTTCCTGCCGGCCTCACCATCACCGACAGCCGCGGCCAGTACCGCCACGCCGACGGGCGGATCGTCCGCGAGCCGGGCAAGGTCGTCACCATCGTCCTCGGCGACGAGGCGCGCGACCTGCCGCGTCTCGCCGAGGTCGCCGCCGCCTATCGCCGCCGGTTCCGGCAGGAATCGGTGGGCGTCGTGACGCGCCGCGCCTGTGTCGCCTTCTGACCGGTTGCCCGGCATGCCCCAAGGAAGCTAGATCGGATGGACATGAAGACACAGAACGCGCC
>LNFH01000093.1 GCA_001464235.1 Rhizobiales bacterium Ga0077556
GCGGCCTCCTTCTCGAGGCGCAGGGTCCTGAGCCGCGCCATGTTGGCCATGCGGGCGGTGCGCAGCTTCTCCTCGGCCGCGAAGGCCTCGCGCTGGCGCTTCTCGGCGCTGTCGAGACCCGGATGCGCCCTAGCACGTCCCTCGAGGTTCGGTTTGCGATAGGCCATCGGAACGTGCTCCCGTCGTGTCAGAGGGGCCGGTGCCCCATGAAATCACCGGCACCGCGACCGGCGCCCGCCGCCACGAGGGGGCGCGGCGCGGCCAGGGCCGGCGCGATCGTGAATGTCTGCCGGCCCCGCGGCCTGGCGGGACGCCGCTATTTCTTGCGGGCCGCGGCCGCGTCGAGGATCTTCTTCTGGACGGCGGCGAAGCTGGTGGTGGCGGCGGGCGCCTCCACGGCCTTCGGCTTCTTCGGTTTCTTGGCTTCGCGGTTGCCGCGTGAGTCGCTTCTGGCCATGGCGGCCTCCTTTACGAACGGTCGAATGACGTGACGGAGAGGCGGTAGATGCTCTGCCGGCCGCGCGCGTGGGCGAGGCCCGCCGCCGTCTGGATGCGGCTTCGGTTGGCGTCGAAGGCGCGCAGGAGCGAGCTCTCGTCGTCGGCGCTGTGGGGGCTCAGCCGCTGCAGGGCGTCGGCATCCACCTCGAAGGTGAACTCGAACTGCGACTCGTGGCCCCAGAACCGGACGGGCGGCATTGGGGAAGGCGAGGGTCACGGCGAACTCCGGTCTCGGGTGCGATGCGTCCTGGAGGCTCTCCTCCATCGGTGCATCGTCACCGAGCCGGTCGGCGCGGGAGCGGGACGTCGGGATGGCCCCGGGAACCGCTCGCTGCCGCGTGCGCCGCTCGCGTCCGTCCTAGCGAGGACAAGGCAACCGGTGCGCACATGATGACAGATGGTGTCTCGCGCCGGAAACGCGAGGGTGCGGCCGAGGCTTATTTTCCCGGGGCCTCGCGAAGCCACCTCGTGCGATCCGATCGGCCGTTTCGGCTGTATGGGAAGGGAGATGGTGGCGCATGGCGCCGGAAGGATGATGATGATTGCTCGCGCCAAACGGACGGCCGCCGCCCTCTGGGCCTATTTCGACGGCGCGACGCCGCGCAGCGCGCTCGCCGCCTCCGTCGCCTTCATCGTCGTCTCGAACCAGCCCTTCTACCCGCTCTACCTCTATCTTCTGCTCGGCGGCCGCGCCTGGCCGGCGCTGCTCACCTGGGCCTCGGCGCCGCTCTTCGCCTCCGTGCCGCGGGTGGCGCGGGCCAGCGAAGCGCGCGGCGGCGCCCTGCTGCTCGTCGCCGGCATGGCGAACACGGCGCTCTGCACCGTGGCGATGGGGCCCGCCTCCGGCGTCGAGCTCTTCTATCTGCCGTGCCTCGTCCTCGCCCTGCTGCTCTTCACCGGCGGCAACCGTTCCGTCGCCGTCGCCGCAACCCTCGCGGCCACCGCCGCCCTGATGCTGGCCGTGCGGCTCGCCGGGGCCGAAGGGCTGGTGGCGGTGACGGCGGAGGAGGTGGCCTCGCTCCGCCGCATCAACGCCTTCAGCGTCGCCGGCCTCCTCACCGTCATGGGCTGGATGTCGCGGCGCCTGTGGTGGCCTGCCGCGGCGCTCACGCCGCCGGGCGGACGCTGACGCGGCGGGCGACGGCGACGCCGATGACGGCCGACGCGGCGGTCAGGACCGTCCCCCACAGCGTGTCGACCACGACGAGGTTCCAGCTCCACAGCCGCATGGTGGCGTGGTTGGTCAGTTCGTAGGTCATGTAGGCGAAGAAGCCGAAGGCCGCGCCGTTGATCGCCGCCGTGGCCAGCGAGCCGTCGACGAGCGCCGGCCGGCTGGCGAAGAAGACGATGCCGACGGGAAACAGCAGGTAGAAGATGACGGCCGGGGCGATCCGCGCGTCCTGCAGCAGCACGTCGCCGAGAACCGCCCGGAACATCGGCACGCCGACCGTCATCAGATAGGGCACGTCGATGAGGACGAAGGCGAGGAAGGTGACGCCATAGGCGGTGGCGAGGCGGGCGGTCATCGGGCGGTGTCTCCTCGGGGTGCGGTTGGCGGCGGGGCATCGGGGCGTGCCCGGCAAGGGCAACGGCCGGATGCGTCCCTCGTTCCGTCGCGGGTCCTGTCGGTTACGTCGCACGCCCGTCGGCGGACCACCGGCCGGCGACCGAACCGCCGGGCCCCCGCCGACGTATCAGACATGACGGCTCCCGAAGCCGCCGCTTGCGGAAGGCCCGCCCGATGACAGCCCCCGCCGACAAGCCGACCGTCTTCTTCGACGGCTCCTGCCCGCTCTGCCGGGCCGAGATCGACCTCTACCGCCGCCAGGACGGCGAGCAACGCCTCTGCTTCGTGGACGTCTCCCAGTCCGAGGCCCCGCCCGCGCCCGGCCTGACGGCGGGCGAGGCCATGGCGCGCTTCCACGTGCGCGAGGCCGACGGCACCCTGCGCTCCGGCGCCGCCGCCTTCGTGGCGCTCTGGGCCCATGTTCCCGGCTGGCGCTGGCTCGCCCGGATCGCGCGGCTGCCGGGCGTCACGGCGGTTCTCGAAGGCGCCTATCGCCTGTTCCTGCCGGTCCGCCCGTTTCTCTCGCGGACCTTCGGACGCTGGCAGGCGCGCCGCGCCCGCCGTCTCAGGGCCTGATCCGGCCGGCGACGCGCCAGCCGCCGCCGTCTCGCTCCAGCACGATGCCCTCGCCGGATGCGGGGAAGATGCCGGTCAGCGCGGTGATGTTGACCTGATGGGTGACCACGACGAGGGCGCCGGGTCCGCTCCAGCGGGACAGGATCGCGCGCGCCGCCGTCGTCTGAGCCGGCCCTGCGGCCCGATCGCCGAAGAACGAGTTGAAGGCCGGTGCGTCCTCCGCCCGTCCGGGAAAGGCCAGTGCGGCGGTCTCGCGGGTGCGACACCACTGGGAGGTGAGCACCGCCCCGACCGCGATGCCGCGGCCGGCGAAGGCCGCGCCGATCCGCCGCGCCTGGTCGCGCCCGGCGGCGTCGAGGTTGCGCTGGCTGCCGCAGTCGCCGATCCGCATCCCCGGCGGATCGCCGCCACCCGGCGCATTGGCATGGCGGAACAGCACGACGCCGCCCGCGGCCAGAACCTCCCAGGCGCGGCCCGCATCCTGCGCCAGCGCTGGCGCGGAAGGCGTGAGCAGTCCCGCCGCCAGCAGCAAGACCATCGGGAAGAGCGTCCGGAACCGCAGGCCGAGGGCCATGGAGAGTGCCTGTGTCATGGCATCCGCTACGCCGGCGGGCGGCGTGGGGATCCCTCGCACACGCGGAGGTGATCGGCCTCAGAACCGCTCGGGACGGATGACCTCGACGTCGCTCACCCAGACCAGAAGGCCATGGCTGTCGAGCAGCGGGGTGAGAGCTTCCACCAACTCCCGCGCATGGGTCTCGGTGGTGATGGTGAAGACCAGCGCCTTGGCGGAGGCTCCGGCGATCTGGTCGTCGGACCAGGCGTTGAGCCGCCCGCCGCCCGCCGCCACCGGCAGCACCGTGTATCCGGTGACGCCGCAGCGCTTCACCACCTCGACGATGCGCCGCACCAGCGGCTGGTCGGCGAGGATCTCCACCTTCTTGCGTCGGGCCGTGCTGTTCATGACGCCAACCACCGTGCGAGCAGCGACACGGCGGGAATGCCGAGCGCGATGTTGAAGGGGAAGGTCACCGCCAGCGACATGGCGAGCGACAGGCCGGCATCGGCCTGCGGCAGGGCGAGGCGCATGGCCGCCGGCACGGCGATGTAGGAGGCGCTGGCGCAAAGGATGCCGAGGGCCGCCGCCGAGCCGGCGTCGAGCCCGATGAGGTGGCCGACCACCGTGCCGGCCGTGCCGTTCATCACCGGCATCAGGACGCCGAGGCCGGCGAGGCGGAAGGTCAGCGACCGCGTCTCCCGGAGCCTGCGGATGGCGATCAGGCCCATGTCGAGGAGGAACAGGCAGAGGATGCCGCGGAAGCCGCCGTCGAAGACCGGCGCGATGGGCGCGAAGCCCTCCTTGCCGACGATGAGGCCGATGGCGAAGCTGCCGAGCAGCAGGACGACCGTCCCGTTGAGCAGCGTCTCGCGCAGCAACTCGCCGCGTTCGTGGGCGTCGGAGGAGCCGCTGCCCTTGGCGAGGATGAGGCCGGCGATGATGGCGGGCGTCTCCATCAGCGCCAGCACCGCCACCATGAAGCCCGCCGGTGCCATGCCGGCCGCCTTCAGCATCTCGCTGCCCGCCACGAAGGTGACGACGCTCACCGAGCCGTAATGCGCGGCCACCGCCGCGGCGTCGATGCGGCCGAGCCGCCCGATGCCGCGCAGCAGCCCGAAGGCCGCCAGCGGAATGAGGCAGCTCAGCGCCAGGCCCGCCACGGCCGCCGCCGCCATCGTCGGAGAGAAGCCGCCCTCCGCCACCTGCACGCCGCCCTTCAGGCCGATGGCTGCCATCAGGTAGAGCGCCATCCCCTTGGCGATGGGCTCGGGGATGGCGAGGTCGGAGCGGGCGGCAGCCGCCAGCGCGCCGAGCACGAAGAACAGGATGACCGGGGAGAGAAGAACGTCCATGCGCTACCTTATGCCATCCGCCGTCCCGCGTGAGACGCCTGACCGCGGGTCTTCCACAGGCTGTAGAGCACGCCGCCGGCCAGCAGGCCGAAGGTGACGCTGAGCGACACCGCCGGCGGCACCTTGTCGATGCCGAGGAGATCGGCGGCGAAGACCTTCGCGCCGATGAAGATCAGCACCAGCGCCAGCGCCGTCTTCAGGTACTGGAAGCGGTGGACCATGGCGGCGAGGGCGAAATAGAGGGCGCGCAGGCCGAGAATGGCGAAGATGTTCGAGGTGTAGACGATGAAGGGATCGGTGGTGATGGCGAAGATGGCCGGCACCGAATCCACCGCGAAGATCACGTCGGCGATCTCGATCAGCACCAGCGCCATGAACAGGGGCGTCATGAACCAGACGGTGCGGCCGCTCTCGGGCGCCCTGGGATCCGGCAGCCTGACGAAGAACCTCTCGCCGTGGTGGCCGTCGGTGACGTTGAACCGGCGGCGCATGAAGGCGAGCACCGGGTTGGTCGAGATGTCCGTCTCGCCTTCCTTGAAGACGAGCATCTTCACGCCGGTGGCGATGAGGAAGACGGCGAAGACCGACAGCACCCAGGAGAACTGGCTGACCACGGCGGCGCCGACGCCGATCATGATCGCGCGCAGCACGATGACGCCGATGATGCCCCAGAACAGCACGCGGTGCTGGTACTTCCGCGGCACGGCGAAGAAGGCGAAGATCATGGCGATGACGAAGACGTTGTCCATCGCCAGCGCCTTCTCCACCGCGAAGCCGGTGAGATAGTTCATGCCCGCTTCCGGGCCGAGCGCCCACCAGACCCAGGCGCCGAAGGCGACGCCGAGCGAGATGTAGAAGGCGGAGAGGAGAAGGCTCTCGCGCGTCTCGATCTCCCGGTGCCCGCGATGGAGCACGCCGAGGTCGAGGACCAGCAGCACGACGACGATGCCGAGGAAGGCGAGCCACATCCAGACCGGCTTGGTCAGCCAGACGGAGAACAGAAAGGTGGTGATGAGTTCCATGATCGGACCCGAATCTCGAGGTTGCGAGACGATCCGACATCATGGCTTGCGCCATCAGAGGGGCCCGGATCGGCGGCGAAAAGCCTTCCGATCGTGGCTGAAATGCGGCGTGGGCCGCCGGTACCCCGCGGTGGGGCGCGCCTGCGACCACGCGCCTCAGGCGGCAGGGATCACGCGTCCCGGCGCTCGAAGCGGCGGCGCAAGGGCTCGGAAATGCCGGTGCAGGTCTTCGCGGCAGGCCGCCGGAAGGTGCCGACCGTCGCCTTGGCCGGCCGCAGGGCCGCCAGTGCCTCGGCCTGCTTCACGGCCGCCTGGATGCCGTCGACGAGCGGCACCGGGACGCGGTCGCGGACCGCCTGGGCGAGCCCTGACAGCGGCGCGCCGGCGAGGATGACGACGTCGGCCTCGTGCTCCGCCACCACGCGGTTGGCGAGGTCGACGAGGGCCGCCTCCTTCTCCTCCTGCACGTCGGCGAGCGAGGTGAAGGCGCCCTGCAGGGCGAAGATGCCGGCGCAGCGGCCGCGCAGCCCGTTCCAGTCGAGGCACTCGTGATACCAGGGCACCAGGCCGCCGGAGAAGGTGACGATGGCGAAGGAGCGGCCGAGCATGCAGGCCGTCAGCATGGCCGCCTCCGCCATGCCCACCACCGGAAAGTCGAAGAGCTCGCGCGCCCCGCCGAGGCCCGGATCGCCGAAGGCGGCGACGACCGCCGCGTCGATCCCCCCGTCGGCCTCCGCCAGCATCTCCAGCGCCACGGCCGAGCCGATCACCGCGTCGGCGCGGGTGGCGATGTAGGGCACGCCGCGTGCCGCGGTCCGCCCGATCAGTTCGGTCTGCGGCGCCTTCACCGCGGCGGCGGCCGCCATGAGGCGGTCCGTGACGGGGGCGCTGGTGTTGGGATTGGCGATGAGGAGGCGCATGGCGGGCTCGGAGGATCCATGGTCGGCGACGCGACCAGTGGTAACGGCTCGTCCTCGCGCGGTCACGTCCCGTCTGGCTGACCCGAACGGCGTCGGCGAGCGTAAGGAGCCCCGTGCGCCGAAAAGCGCGACGGGCAACGGGCAGGCGGATCTGATCGATGGCGGCGAATGAAACGGACGACGGGAATGCGCCGATGCCGGCGGTCACCCTCTGGCTCGGGGTGGGCGGTCTCGCGCCCTTCCTCGTCCTGGCTGCGGCGCTCCTCGCCGGCGCCTCGCTGCCGCTCATCGGGGGAGAGCCGGCGATCCGCGCGGCGCTGATGGCCTATGCGGTGGCCATCCTGTCGTTCCTCGGCGGGGTGCGCTGGGGCATCGCCATGGGCTATGGCGACGCGCGGCTGGCGACCCGCGACTACGTCATCGCCGTCGTGCCGGCGATCATCGGCTGGGGCGCCACCCTGCTGCCGGCGACGCCCGGCCTGTGGACGATGGCCCTCGCCTTCGTCCTGCTCGGCCTGATGGACTACGGCCTCGCCTGCCGCACCGTCGCGCCGGAATGGTACGGACGGCTGCGCCTCGCGCTCTCCGCCGCCGTCTCGCTGGCGCTGGGGACCGCGGCGCTGGCCTGACCGGCCCGGCCTTTGGGCCGTCAGGCGGCTTTCGGCCGGCGGACGCGCACCTTCGGCAGAGCCGCGGCGGCGGCACGGTCGATCGCGTCCTTGCGCTCGCGGGCGAGGCGCAGTTCGCGCAGCTTGTTCATGTTCTCGGTGCGGGCGCTGTTCGAATCCGCGATGTCCGAGAACACGCGGTCACGGGTGATCGACTGCTTCTGCACCTTGAGGAAGGCGGCGTTGGCCTTCTGGTGCGACGGGGACAGATCATTCATGGGGCGTTCCGTTCGGGTGTCGGCGGCCGCTGCGGCCGCGGGAAACAAAAAAGGCCAGGCGTGAGCCCGGCCTTCCCTATCAATTCGCCTTGGTCGCTGGTCCCAGTACATCCGTGGTGACCGGACCCGAGGCGAAGTGCAATCAAGCAGCCTGGAGCTGTTCGGCCGCCATCTTGCCCGACTTGTTGTCGCGCATGACTTCGTAACCGAGCTTCTGGCCCTCGACGATGTCGCGCATTCCGGCGCGCTCGACGGCAGAGATGTGGACGAAAACGTCGGCGCCGCCGTCATCCGGCTGAATGAAGCCGAAACCCTTGGTGGCGTTGAACCATTTCACTGTGCCGGTGGTCATGAAGAACCCTCCCTTTTGGCAATAGCAGACCTCCGCGCGGAAGCGCGTCGGGGTAGAACGATTTTCGAAAGGGGGAAGTTCGTCAGGAGCGCGCCGAAGCGGCAATAAACAAAGTTCAGCCGAGCAAACATCGATGTCGTCTTATAGGGGTAATTTGCAGCAGGTGCAAGAAAAATATTCCAGACATCCTTTTCACGACTTGGCAGGAGGCCGGACGGCGCCCGAAAACATGGAAAATATTTGGCCCGAAGACGAGGGAGATCGCGGGCCTCGGCTGTCGTGCCCGTGACATCGACGGATGCGGTCGGCAGGGGGCTGCTCCCGGCCGGGTCAGGTGTCCCGGTCGTCTGCCGATCCGGCCTCGTTCGCCCGTCGCGTGCGGAGCCTGACATAGAGGGCGCCGGCTCCCATGCCGGTGAACAGCGCCGCGACATGGCCGAACTGGTAGGCGATGGGCCAGCCGCCACAGACGATGCGCTCACCCTGGCGTTCGGCGCGCCAGCGGCTGTCGCGCGAACAGTGCTCGGGCCCCGCATCCGTCGGCACGGCCAGCAGCAGAAACAGACCCCAGAGGAGCATCGGCAGCACGGCGATCCCACCGGCGATCAGCTTCTGGCGCAGGGGCAGTCGCTCGAAGGCGGACATGCGGGTCAGCCCGGGTCCGCCGCGGCCGTGTCGCCCTCGCCGAGGCTCCGCTGCATCAGCACGCTGTCGATCCAGCGGCCATGCTTCCAGCCGATGGACGGCAGCACGCCCACCACGGTGAAGCCGCAGGCCCGGTGCAGCGCGATCGAGCCGTGGTTGCCGAGATTGCCGATGACCGCGATCATCTGCCTGTAGCGGCGCTCCGCGCAGTCGTCGATCAGCCGGCTCAGCAGCGCCTTGCCGACGCCGCGGCCCTTGGCGGCCGGCGTCACGTAGACCGAGTTCTCGCAGGTGAAGCGATAGCCGGGCCGGCTCCGGTAGGCGCTGGCATAGGCATAGCCCACCACCGCTCCGTCGATCTCGGCGACGAGATAGGGATAGCCGGCCGAGAGGATGGCCTCCTGCCGCCTCGCCATCTCCGCCGCGTCCGGCGGCTCGTATTCGAAGGAGGCGACCCCCTCCGCGACGTTCGGGCCGTAGATGGCGGTGATGGCGGGAACGTCGGCGGCGGTGGCGGGGCGGAGGGACAATGGCGGCACGGCGGACCTTCGGCAGCGATGCGGAGCCCTCATTGTCCTGAGGTCGGGCCGCTGCGCAAGGCGCCTCGCGGCGACCCTGCCATCGCCGATCGGAGGGCCGGGGTGTCGAGGCTTCCGAAGGCTTCGCAGGGGGCCGGACAGCAGACCGGGCGCGCGGCGCCCGTCTGCGCTGGATGAGACGACAGATGGTAAAAGCCGTGCAAATGTCGGCAGCGGAAGTCTATCCCCCGACAGGTCTTATTACATGCCCAGCTCGTCAAACTACGATGCCATCGCCGGTTTTCCGACGTCCGGTCTCGATCTGACGGCGGATGCGTTGCAGGACGGCTCGGCGGGCATTGCCATCGCCGAGGCCGTCTATGCGCAGGCGGGGGCGGGCGTCACCACGGCGAACGGGATCGCGCTCATCCGCCAGGTGGCGATCGATCTCGCCCTCGCGCCGGGGCAGGCGCTTACCGCCTTCGCCGCGCGCTTGTCGGCGCTGCAGGGCAATACCGAGCCGCTCGACAGCGTCGGCGCGGCGCTGGTGCAGTTCATCGCCCCCGGCGATTCGCTCACCACCGCCACGACCAACGGGATCGTCTGGGCCGTCGACGGGGGGCAGGCGACCTATGGCCAGGCCGCCGACATCCTGATGGCCATGGCGAAGACCGGCGGCGACGGCGCCGCGGTCGAGGCCGGCTTCGGCCTCGCCAGGCTGGCGGGACTGGCCGGCAACTACAGCGGTGGCAGCGAAGGCGGCGGCAGCGAAGGCGGCGGCAGCGAAGGCGGCGGCCAGACCTCTCCCTTCCCGGCTTCCGCGGCGATCGCGCTGGTCGATGCGGCGCTGGCCAACGGCGACATCGGCCTGCGTCAGGCGCTGACCATGTTCTCCGCCATGGCGATCGGCAACGATTCCGCCACCTGGAATCCGGCCAGCACCGCGATTGATGCCCTCATCGCGGCCAACCCCGCCAACGTGAACCTGGCCATCACGGCTCTCGCGGTGGCGGCGAAGTTCCGCCCCGAGTTCACCTGGGCCGCCGCCAACAAGATCGGCATTCTGGCTGACGACAACGGCGCCGACATGGCCTACGCAGACGTTGCGGCGGTGCTGCACGCGGAGGCGGTCGACGGCGGGATTCCTGCCGCCACGGTCATCGGCCTGCTGGTCTACCTGCGTTCGGCCTACCAGAGCCAGCCGGATGAAGCGACGACCCTGGCGACCCTGGCGGGCGAGTTCGCGGCGCTGATCGACCAGGGCCTGACCGGCGTCGACGCCGCCTTCACCGCGCTGATGGCGGTGACCTCCGGCTTGGCCGGCACGCAGCTCCTCGTCGAGATCGCCGATGCCGATGCGGACCTGCTCGTCCCGGCCGCCCGCTCCTTCGCCACGCTGGTGGACGTTCTCTACAGCGACTTCTTCCGCCCGAGCCAGTTCATCTCGCCGTCGATGGCGGTGACCGTGCTGAACACCGCGGTCAGCGGCGGCGACCTGACGGCCGTGGAGGCCATGACCTTCTTCGCCGCCATGGGGACGCGCGGCGGCAGTCCCGTCATCCTCGCCCAGAACGCCCTGCACAATGCCGGCGACGGCGTGCGTGGCATGGTGCAGAACGGCGTCATTTCGGGCGCCGATGCCGCCGCCGCCCTCGCTGCCGCCCTCGATCCGCTCGGCGTCTCGGCGCAGGACGGCATCCGCATTCTGGTGGCCATCGGCTCCAACGGCGCCTTCTCGCTGGGCGGCTTCACGCCGAACCAGAGCCTCATGGCCGGCATGGCCTCGGCCCTCGCCGGCTACATCCACGGCAAGGGCCTGACGGCGGCGGACGTCGCCGCCGGCGCCGGCACCGCCTTCGTCTCGGGCGCCGGCGGCAACGGGGCGACCCTGCTCGTCCTGACGGCCATCGAACTCGCCACCCTCGAGCCGGGCGGCGCCGCCCTGATGGGCGCCGCACTGGCCGATCTGGAGGGCGCCATCCCCCTCGGCACGTCCATGGGAGCGCTCCGCAGCCATCTCAGCGCGGGAACCATCGACGGCGACGTCGCCCTCGACCTGCTGATCGGCTTTGCCGGCGCAGGATCGGACGTCGCGCAGGTGCTGGCCGGCGGAGAGATCGGCTTCGCCATGGTCAGCGGCCGCCTCGGTGTGGCGGACGCCGTCGCCGGCATCGCCGGGGCCGTCACCGCAGGCCTTCTCACCTCGCCCGTCGCCGCGCTGGTTCTGGCCGCGACGGCCACGGCCCAGTTCGTCACCGCTCTCGCGGATGTCTACCAGGCGCTGGCGGCCCAGCTCGACGGCGGCGCCGGACCGGTCGCCGGCTTTGCCGCGATCACCGCCGCCGTGGCGTCGGGCGCGCTGGACGAGCTGCGGGCCGTCAAGGCCGGAGCGATCGTCGCGGCCATCGGCTCGACGGCAGTCCGCAGCGCCGCGACCGAGGCGGTGGTCGATCTCGTGACGGCGGGCGACGTCACCGCCGCTGTGGTGGTCGCCACGCTCGTCGACGTCGCGGCGGCCGGATCCGCGGCGCTTCAGTCGGTCGCCGGCGAGCAGGTGGCGGCCCTCGTGTCCGCCGGGTTGATGACCGCCGCCGCGGCAGCGACGGCGATCGGCGACGCCGTCGGCGGCGCCGCCACCGCCATCCAGGCGGTGCAGCTGCTCGCGCACCTCGCCGCCGCCGGCGGCGCGGCCGTCGACACCGCCGTCCAGAGCGAGATCGCCGACCTGATCCTCGGCGGCGCGCTGACGCGGCAGACGGCTGTCGACACGCTCCAGGCCATGCTGCCCGGCGCCGGCCAGGCGCTGTCCGACGCGCTCAACGAGCAGCTGAACATCCTGCTCACCGACCCGCAGACCCTGGCGCAGACGGCCGGTCTCGGCACGTCGTCGCAGGTGCAGGCGGCCGCCAACGCGATCGCCCTGATGCTGATCAGCGATCCGACAGGCGCGCAGCACGTGCTGGACGAACTCGCGCCCCGCATCGGGGCGGGCGACCTGACGGGCGGCCAGGCGGCCGACCTGCTCACCAGGCTCTACGCCCTCGGCGGCGGCGCCGAGACGGCGGCTCTCGCCACGATCACCGCGCTGAAGGACAACCAGACCGGCCCCGCCATCACCCCCGGCACGTTCATCGTGCCGGTCCAGGTGCAGGTGGAAGCCGACATGCTGACGCCGGCCGGCGCGCTGGTGCTTCTCGGCATCGATGCGCCCGGGGCGGTCAACCCGGTGGCGACCTCCGTCGCCTTCCTCGTCGCCAACGGTCACATGACCATCGCCGACGTGCAGGCGGCCGTCACCGCCGGCGACTTCCCGGCCGGCACCGCCATCACGGCCTATGCCCGCATCGCCGCCGGCGGAGATCCGGCGGCGGGAGCCGCGGCGGTCGCGGCCATCGCCGCGCTGTCCACCGGCTCATCGGCCCTCGCCTCGGCCGCGCTGGACGCGCTGCTGACGCTGACGTCCGACGCTTCGGCCGCCATCCGCGCGCTCGGCTACGCGGGGCTGGACGACCTCGCCGCCGCCGTGCCGGGCATGGGCGCCGAGGCGTTCGGGCGCCTCTTCATCAACGTCATCGCGGTGGACGGCGGCATCCGTGGCGACGCCTATGCCGGGCTCGTGTCGCTGCTCTCGGCCGGCCGCCTGACCGCCACCGACGCCAGGCTGCTCGTCGCGGCGGAGATCGCCACCTCCAATCCCTCGCCGACGCTCGCTCCCGCCCAGGCGCTGGCGGTTCTCGTGGCGCTGACCGAGGTCGAGAGCGCCCGCTCGGAGATCTACGGCTACATCTTCCAGGCCTCCCACGGAGCCGGTGCCTTCGATCCCGCACTCGCCGTGACGGCGATCGCCACCGGCGTGACCGATGCGGACGGCCATCTGCGCGCCGCCGCGGAGGCGATCGCCCAGTTCGGCCCGACGCTCGGCCACCAGACGCTCATCACCCAGATCAACGCGGCGGCCAACCTGTCGACCGCCGACCGGGCGATCCTGACGGCGGCGGTCGGCCTGTCGCTGACCGACCCGGCGGCCCCGGGTGATTTCGGCGCGGCCGCCGCCGCGCAGATCTCCGGCCTCGCGGCGCCGGACAAGGCCGCGGTGCTGGCCGCGATCGGCGACCTCGCGGTGCCCGATCCGAACGGCATCCTCGTGCCGAAGGTGATCAAGATCATGGTCGCCGTCTTCGGGGCGGGGCAGGCCGAGGCGGCGCTGGCCGGCCTCGCGGCCCTGGTGCCGGACGTCGCCGCCGCGCCCGGGACCGTCACGTTCCACATCCTCCAGGCGGTCACGGCGGGCGAGGTCACCGCGGCGCTCGGGACCGACATCCTGATCGGCCTTGCCGCAACGGGAGCGGCCGGCTTCCCGGCCGCCGCCGCCGTGACGCTGAAGAACGGTCTCGCCGCCGGGACAATCTCGGTCGCCACCCTGACGGGCGGCGTCGATGCAGCCCTCGCCGCGGGTTCGGCGACGCCCGCCTCCGTGCTCGACCTGCTCGAGGCCATCGTGCTGGCGCGCTTCGTCGACGTCGAGACGCAGGGGCTGAACGCACCCGGCGAGATCGCGCTGACGCAGTCGCTGGTCTCGGCGGCGAACGCCCAGTTCGCCGCGCTGGTGGCCGCGGCCCGGCTCACGTCCGCCGAGGTCGTCGGCGTCATCGTCGAGAAGGCCGCCGGCCTGCTGCCGGGCGCCCGGCTGGCGGCCGCCGAACAGATCGCGTCCCTGGCCACGACGCTGTCGATGACCGACGCGCACCTCGTCGAGACGGTGCTGGCCGGGGTCGGCCCGGGTCTCACCGTCCTGGTGGCGGCGGAGCTCCTGGTCGGCATCGCCGGTGCGGGCGACGGCGACCTGCGCAAGAGCGTCGGTCATGCCCTGGCCGATCTCGTCGCCGACGGAACGCTGGTGGCGGGCGATGCGCGGCAGGCGATCTACGCGCCGCTCCTCGCGGGCACGCTGACCGCGGACGAAGCCGTCGACCTCATCATCGGCCTCGTCGGAGGCGGCGGCGGGGCCGTCAGCGGCCCGCTGCTCCACGCCGTCGTCGGCAACAGTCTGATCGCTCTGGCGACCCTCGCCGACCGCTTCGCCGCGGCGGCCGAAGCCGGCGAGATGACCGCCCTCCAGGCCGTCTCGGCCGCCGTGGAGATGGCGCGTTTCTCCGGAAACATGGGCCACATCGCCGCGATCATGACGGCTCTGGTGGACGAGGGCGTCGTGACGCCCGGCGGCGCCATCGCCCTCATCGCCGGATTCGTCGGCACGACCGGCCTGTCGGCGTCCTCGGTGATGGCCGTCGTCGCCGCCATGGCGCAGAATCTACAAGGGTCGGGCGAGCTCTCGCTCGGCTCCGGCCTCGCCGACATCATCGCCGGCGGCACGCTGTCCTCCGCCGAAGCGTTGAGCGGGCTCGATCTGGCGGTCGACGGCGATTCCCAGTTCGGCGTTCCGCCCTCGCTCTCGGCCGGCGAAGCCGTGTCCATCCTGCTCGGCATGACGCTGAACGCCAGTCCCGCGTCGGTGGCGGCCGGCATACCTGGCGCGGCGCAGGCCCATATCGTCGCCCTGATCGGCTCCGACGCTCCCCGCATCGACGCGGCCATGGACGCGGTCGTGGGCTTTCTCGCGGCAGGGGACATCACCTCCAGCCAGGCGCTTCGACTTCTGCTCGGCGTCGTCGCGACGGGTTCCACGGAAGCCGGGACGGCGGCGCGGGCGACCATCGCCGATCTCGTCTCGCAGGATCCGATCTTCGAGCAGGAACTGGTGCCGGCCGTGCTGGCCGCCGCCGTGTCCACCGCCATTCCCGGTGCGACGGCGGTGGCGATGCTGGTGGAGTTCTCCGGCAGCGATCTGGATCCCGCCGCCTTCGCCACCCACCTGTCCTACCTGATCCGGCAGGGCGCGGTGACCGCAGGCGACGCGGTCCAGTCCTTCCTCTCCGCTGCGGCCGGGGTTCCGTCGCTCACCGACGAGGTCATCACCGAGACGCTGTTCGCGCTGGCGATGAACGGTGCCGTGTTCACCAGCGGCAACCCGCACGGGCCGGCAACCGTGGCCGCCGCCGGATTCGCGCTGGCCGACATGCTGTCGGACGGCAGCCTCGCCGAGGCCGACTTCTTCGCGCTGTTCCAGGGGGTTGCCGGGATGGGCGGCGTGCCGGTCATGGCCGCGGTCCTGGCGCATGGCGTCGGTTCGCAGAGCCTCGCCGCCGCCATCCGCGCGGCGATGCTCGACTACACGACGTGGAGCCTGTCGCCGGTCCAGTTCGCGCAGATCCTCGGCACCATGATCTCGCCGGAGGCCATTTCCCCGACGGCCGGTCTGCCGCTGCTGACGAGCTTCCTCTCCGAAGGCGTCGCCATGCAGGTCGGCATCGGCGCGGCGCTCGGCGCCATGCTCGCGGCCGGCGCCACGACCCGCGCCGCCATCGGCGACGCTCTCACCGCGTCCGGGGTCGCCGAGGCACAGGCCATCGTCGCCGCCGCCGCGATGATCGATCCGGCCTCGCCCCAGCATCCGGCCGACGCGCTGGCCATCGTCGAGCGCGTTCTCCTGAGCTATCCGGTGCAGACCGGCTGGGCCGAAGCCGACGTGCTGGCTGACGCGCTGGGCGACGCCATCCGCGTCGGTTACGCCGGCGGCGGGCTGAGGCCTGAACTCGGGGTGCAGGCCCTCTCGGTCCTCTCCCATGTCGGCGACAACGCCTTGCAGGCCGCGGCGGCAGCCGAGATCGCCGCCGTCGTCACCTCCTTTGCCCTGTCCGCGACCGCGGTCTTCGGGGTGCTGGTGAAGACCGCCGCCCAGGCCGGCTCCTATCTCACCGTGGAGGCCCGCCAGATCGGCCATGTCGGCGCCGCGCTCGGGCTGACGGCGGACCAGCTCGTGGCGTCCATCGTCGCCTCGCGCGGTTCCGGCCCGTCCATCGAGCAGGTCGTCGCGGTGCTCGCTTCGCTCACCGCCCTCAATCCCGCGACGCTCGGCGGCAGTTCCGATTCCACCCTCTACCCGCGCATCGGCCTCGACGTCGGCGAGGGCCTTCTCGATCTCGTCCGCCAGCAGCAGGCGACCATCGGGGATCTGCTCGGCCTCATCGAAGCCAACACCGCCGTGTCGGCGGACAACAAGGCCCTCATCGCCCTCGGCATGGCGGCGAACGGCACGTCGCAGGAACGCCTGGGCGTGGGCGCGGCGCTCGCCTCCTGGCCCGCCTTCGACATCGGCACGCTGATCAACGATCCGCCGATCCCACTGCCGGCCTTTGCGATGGTTCTGATGGGCATGGCCGCCGGCAGCGGCGACAACAGCGCGTCGGCAGTCATCGCGATCGGGTTCCTCATCCAGTCCGGGCAGATCACCCCCGCCGACCTGACCTCGGACATTGCCCAGTCGGTCGCCGTCGGCGCGATGTCCGCACAGGCAGGCGTCGCGACCTTGGTCAGGCTGCTCGGCATGAACGCCTATTCGGGGGGGGATTCGTCCCTGTTCCTGAGGTGGTCGGCGGCCGATACTCTGGTCGATCTGATCGCGGAAGGGCGGATTTCCGCGTCTGATGCCGTCACAGCCGCCATCGCCGCCGCCCATGGCCGCGGCGCGACCGTGCTGTCGGAGACGGGTGGGCTGATCGGCGCCCTCGTGCGCGAGGGGCTGCTGGCCGGTGACGCGGGCCTGTCCCTGCTCCGGACCGCCGTCACGCAAGGCGCTCTCACCGCCCTCGAGGCCATCGAGGTCATGGCAGGCATGGCCGTCGTCCGGGATTACCGGACGGGCTCGGCCCCGTCACTCGATCTGCCGCAGCTGGTGGGCCATGCCCTTGGCGCGCTGATCGAATCCGGCGCGGTCACCGCCGCCGACGCCGTCGGGACGATCCACACGACCGCAGACACGATTTTCCGCCTCGGCTGGCCCCCTGGAGAGGTGGCTCTGTTGAGCGCCCTCGCGTCGCACGATGTCCCGGGCTTGCAGGCCCTCGTGGGAAGCGTCATCGGCCGGCTCATGCTCGGGCCTCTCGCTCCGGCGGAGATACTGACGATTTTCGGCGCGATCGCGCAGGGTCCCGACGGCCCCTCGATCGATGAGGTCCTCGACGTACTGGTCGCAGCGGCCGGCACGGCGCCCATCTACGCCGCGATGCCGATCGCGGGGCATCTCCTGTCACTGGTCGGCAATGGGCAGCTCGGCTTGGACGGGGTGATGGCCGACATCCGCGCGGCGGTTGATTCCGGCGCTCTCGAAGGCCATCGCGCCGTCTGGCTCGCCGCCAGTTTCGCCAAGCTGGATGGTCAACTCCGCGCCACCATGGCCGCCGAGATCGAGGCGATGATCGTCCAGGGCGACCTGTCGGCAGAGGCGGCGCTGAAGGCGCTTTACGCTTTCGCTTCCGGCTTTAACCCGACCTATGACGATGCGGACCAGCTCGTGGCTGCCCTTGTCGCCACATTGATCGGCGAGGGCCTCGCGACCGGAGCCGAGGCGCTCCAGTGGCTGATGCAGGTCGCCTCCAGCCCGCTGAGCACGCTCAACCTCGCGACTCTGATGGCGCGCGACGGTCTGGTGTCCGCGGCCAATGCCGGCTCGGCGGTCTCGGCGCTGTTCGCCGCCGGGCTCGAGCCGAACCAGCTCCAGCATTTCGTCGATTTCGTCAGGGGCGAAGGCGTCACCGTCCAGGTCGCGCTGGACGTCGCCATCTACGCCGTGGGCGCCGTACCGGACGGCGCGCTGGCGACCGCCATGGGCAAGGCCCTCGGCACCCTCGTCGCGACGTTGATCGGGGCCGGCACGACCGACCTGCCCACCGCCGTCGCCATGATGCATGCGGCCTTCGAGGCGGGGGGACTTGGTCCCGGCCGGCTGGTTCAGGCGATCGTCACGACCGAGCGCTATCCCTACGGCAGCACCCTGAACGAGGCAGGGTCCAGCGAAATCCGCACCCTCCTGCTGTCGGGCGCTCTCACCTATGCGGCGCTAGACGCGCTGGTGACGGCCGATTTGAGCAGCGGCGGGGTGACGCCGCAGCTGGGCACGTTGCTGGCGCGGGCCGGCCTGTCCGACGATACCGCGCACCAGATGGCCATGGGCCGCCTGCTTGGAAGCTGGTTCGCCAACCATGGCCTCGACATTTCCGCGGCCTTCGGCAACCACCCCCTCCTGGAGCTCGCGGCGGCGAGCACGGGCGACATCGCCGTCCAGGCCCACGCCGGTGCGACCATCGGCCTGCGCCTGTCCGCCCTCGCCGCGGATGCGCCGGGCCTCGCCGCCGCCGACATCGAGATCGGCCGCCTGAAGCAGGCCGTGATCGACGGCCTGATCGACCAGTTTGCGCTCGTCGTGATGCTGGTGGCCGCCGGCACGATCACCAATGGCAGCCCGCTGCCGCTGGTCGCGTCGAAACAGGCCTTTGCCCAGCTCATCGCAGAGGGCGACATGGCGGTCACGGCCGCCTTCGACGCCGTCGATGCCGCCGCGGATCACGTGTCGATCATCCGGATCGTTCAGTGGCTCGCCCATGTCGCCACGGATGTGGACGCCCTGTCCGACGCGGTGATCGCCCGGCTCCATGCCTTCCGGGCGGAGGACCGCCTGTCGGACGCCCAGCTGCTCGGCGCCATCCGCGACGTCGCGGGCACCACCCCGGCCATCACGGTGGTCGACGCGACGGCCCTCATCGTCGACCTCGCCGGCCTCGGCGGCACCGCCATGCAGCAGGAGGCGGGCACGCAGATCGCGACGCTGCTGCCGCGCGACCGCGCCGGCGTCCTCGACACCATCACCGCGGCGGTGAACGAGGGCAGCCTCTCCGGGGTGGGCGCGACCCGCGTTCTCGCCTCCGCCTTCGATGCGCTCGCCACCGATTCGGGCCAGACGACGGCGCTCGCCATCGGCGAGGCGCTGAAGGCCCTTGCCGCCGGGGGGCATCTCGACCTCGCCGCCGCGCTGCCCGTCCTCATCGACGAGGCCACGGGGAGCACCGGCTCCCGCCCCGTCGGCTTCGGCGTGCTGATCCAGGCGGCGGGGCTCGGCCCCCAGGCCGCCGCCGCCGTCACCGCGGCCGTCGAGGCCGGCACCCTCACCGCCCCGAAGGCGCTCGACATCCTGCTCGGTCTCTCCTTCGGCGACGGCTTCACCGGAGCGGATTTCGCCGCGGCGCGGCAGGCCATCGTCGGCCTCATCCAGGACGGCATGGATCCGGCGGAGGTCTTCGGCCGCGCCCTCGCCGCGGGCACGCTCGACACGGAGCAGATCGACCGCCTCGCCATGGATATCGGCCTCGTGGGCACCGAGGCGGCGGCGGCCGTCGCCGGCGCCTATTTCGCCGCCAAGGCGGAGCGCTTCGGCCCGGCCGACGACCCGTTCTTCGCGGAGGCCCTGCCGCGGGCGGCCGTCGACTTCGTCAAGGTCCTCGCCGGGCAGATGACGCTCGCCCAGGCCGTCGCCGACATCGACCAGTACACCGACGACAACGGCGGCTCCGCCCATGCCGCGCTGATCGGGCTCAAGTCGCTCCTGACGCAGTACAACCAGCCCGGACTTGCCGGCCAGCTGAACGCGATTCTGATCGACCGGATCGTGCTCGGCGACCTGTCGGCGGAGCTCGCCGGCCGCGTCGCGGAAGGTCTGACCGCCGGCCGTGTCGACGGTGTCTTCGACGCGCGCGATCCTGACGCGATCACCTTCGCGGAAGCCCGCGATCTCCTCGCCTGGGAATCGACCCGCGCATTGCTGCCCGAGCAGACGAATTTCACCTTCTACCAGTTCGCCAACGACGTGCTCGTCAACTACGACGTGCGCCGTTCGGCGATCGAGCCCGTCAACATCCAGCAGACGCTGAACACGCTGTTGTTCGGCGACAACTATTCACCGAGTTTCCCCGGCGTCGGCCGCATCAGCTACGCCTACGACCAGTCCCTGGCCGAGCTGGTCGAACTGCTCTCCGAACGCCAGGGCGGCTTCACGTCCGACTACAACGACGCCCTCGCCGTGCTCAGCCGTCGCCTCGTCCACGGCCGTGCCGAAGACCTTCTCATCCGGGAATATGCCGCCGGCAATCTCTCGCTCGACCAGGTGTTCGGGGCGCTGGACCGCCTGGTGACCGCCTCCAGCATCGGCTCGGCCGGCGCCGATCCGGAGATCATGCACGACATCGCCCTGTCGTGGCTGCACCTGCGGGCGAAGCTCTACCTCAAGGCCAATCCCTCCGATCCCGGCCTCGTGCGCGACATCCTCTTCCAGCTCTCGGACGACGCCTACGAGGACGACCTGCTGGCGGGCTATGGCGTCCTGATGCACCTGACCTCGGGAGCGGGCGCGATCACCGAACTCGAGAAGGTGGAGGTCTACGAGTCCGTTCGCGAGATCATCCGCTCGACCGTCAGCCCGACCATGACGATGAGCGAGGCGGACCAGAAGTTCTTCGCCGCGGTGGAGAAGGTCGCGGTCGGCCTTGAGGCGATGTTCAATCTGACCCCGCTCGGAGCCGCCTATCTCCACGTCGGCACCAACCCGACCGACTTCGAAGCCTACGCCCAGTTCGGCGGCCAGATCGCCGCGAAGGTGGGGACGAGCGCCGTCATCAACGCCGCCTTCGCCGGCACGCCCGTCGGGCTCATGCTCACCGCGACCCAGATCGGCGCCAAGGCCGCCCTTTACGTTCTGGCCATGGGCGCCGTGCAGGATGCGCTCGGCGAAGGGCCGACGCTCTACCTGCGCGGTCAGCTCACCATGGCCGCTGCCACCGCGAGCCTCCTCGGCGACACCATGTCGAAGCTCGGCTCGGTGGCGGCCCAGACCGTCATCGACAGTACGGAGCACTTCGTCGCCTTCGGCGAGGCCGTGCGCAGCGGTGACCCCGAGGCGATCGCCGGCGCGACGCTCGACATCGCCATGGACTATTACAAGCTGCAGACCGGCGTGGACCTCCGCCTCTACGGCGTCGTCGGCGAGCGGTTCGCCGATTTCATGGTGCACCTGTTCACCGGCGATACCGGCAAGCTCGGCGACGACGTCAGGGCGCTGGGCAGCGCCTTCCTCGATACGATCATCAAGAACGTCTACCTCGCCGCCATCGGCGAGAAGATCATGGCCTATGCCCAGACCATCAACGGCGCCCTCTCCGACATCAACGACTCCTACCGCATCCTCGGCTACCGGATCGCCGACGGCGCGCTGCTGGTCGGCACCGGTCTCGACCAGTTCGGCAACGTGCTGCGCGACATGGCGCACAAGGTGGGCGACTGGGTCACCGACATCGGCGGCGACATCCTGTCGGGCCTCGGCCTCGACGGTTATATCGCCGGCGCCACGGTCTTCTCGGACGCCAACTTCAACGGCCAGCTCGACCCCGGCGAGACCAGCACCACGACGGATGCCCGCGGCGTCTACACGATCGCGGCGGGTGCCGCCCCGCTGGTGCTGGTCGGCGGCACCGACATCTCGACCAACCTGCCCTTCGCCGGCAAACTCACCGCTCCCGCCGGATCGACGGTGATCACGCCGCTGACGACGCTGATCCAGAAGGTCGCGTCCACCGGCAGCGGCGACCCGGTCGAGGCGCAGCAGAAGCTGACCCTCGCGCTCGGCCTGTCGCCCGATCTCGACATCAACGATCTCGACACCATCGCCGCGACGAAGGCGGGAACGGCGGGAGCGGCCGAGGCCTTCGCCATCGCGGCGGGCATCCTCAACACGGTCGCCATGATCGAGGCGGCCTCCGGGGCGACCGACGCCTTCGCCGCCATCGCGGCGCGGGTGGCGGCGGCCGGCAGCGGGCAGGTGATCGACCTCGCCGATCCCGCCACGGTCGCGGCCATCGTCTCCGCCGCCGGCCTGACCGGACAGGTCGCCGCCAGCGTCTCGGCGATGGTGGTGGCGAGCAATGCGCTGCTCGACCAGATCATGTCCTCCGCAGCGACGCCCGACGAGCTTCTGTCGGCGGTGACCGCGGCCAGCATCGTGGCGCAGAAGACGGCAGCCGACGCGATCGAGGCCGCCGGCACCGATCCGCTGGCGCTGGACGCCGCCGCGGCCGCCTTCACCGGGGCCGCCCTCCTCACCCAGGCCATCGCGGCGCGCTCGCAGGTGGGCTCCTTCGACGGCGGGTTCCTGCCGGCCAATGTCGCGCCGATCGCCGTCGACGACGCCGCCTCGGCCGATCTCCACGGGACGGTGAAGCTCAACGTGCTCGCCAACGACAGCGACGCCGATGCCGGCGACGTGCTGTCCGTCGTCACGATCCAGCTCACCGGCGGCCAGTCGATCGCCGTTCCGACCTCCGGGACGGCGGTGGTGGAGACGGCCCATGGCCGCCTCCTCATCGCCGCCGACGGCTCGCTGACCTTCGAGGCCACCCGGGCGGGCAGCCTCACCCCGGGCCAGAGCACCGTCGACACCATCACCTACACGGTAGCCGACAAGGCCGGGGCGACCGACACGGCCAGCGTCGCCATCGACATCACCTGGCGCGATCCCTCGGTCAGCGACACCTTCGACTTCGCCTTCTCCGCGGCTCAGGTCGAGTTCCGCGGCAACACGGCGCTGCTCACCGCTCCGGACGGCACGGTCCACGACGTGAGCGGGCTCGGTCGGCTGACCTTCTCGGACGGCGCCATCGTCCGCGAAGACGGCTCGCCGCTGGTCGACGATCTGTTCTACTACGCCCGCAATCCCGACGTCTGGGCGTCGAAGATCGATCCGGAAGCCCATTACGGCAGCGTCGGCTGGCGCGAGGGCCGCGACCCCAACGCCTTCTTCTCCACCGCGAGCTACCCCCTCATCGATCCCAGCGGCTCATGGGGCAAGATCAACCCGCTGATCCATTACGAGCTCTACGGCTGGCGGGACGGCCGCGATCCCGGCCCGAATTTCGACACCAGCGCCTATCTGGCCGCCCATCCGGAACTGGCCGCCGCCGGCGTCAATCCGCTCGCCCACTACCTGTCCAGCGGCGGGCAGATCGTATGAGCCGGGACCCTCGAAGGCCGCCCGGCCGCCGCGCGGGGCTCACGCCCTCCGCGCTTCGCCGCCCGGCTGTTGCAGCGCGGATACAGGCTGCGGCGCCGGCCGGTATTATTGTCTTTTTCAATGGCAACGGCGCGCCGCGCCGAAGGAGTTGCTGATGCGCAGGATCGTTCTCGCCGCCGTTGCGGCCATCGCTGTTTCCACCGGCACGGCTGGTGCCGCCGATCTCGGCGCGACCCGTGTCGCGGTGCCGGCCGCCATCGCGGCACCGGTGTTCAACTGGACCGGCTTCTATCTCGGCGCCCATGTCGGCTACGGCACGGGAACGGCGAACTGGACCTATCTGCCCGGCGGCGCCACCGTCTCCCCGCGTCCGGCCGGCATCTTCGGCGGCGGGCAGATCGGCTACAACTGGCAGATCAACCAGGCGGTCCTCGGTCTCGAGGCCGACGTGTCCGCCGCCGGCTTCCGCTCGGGCCGCGCCTGCCCCGGTGCCGGCTTCACCTGCGAATCGCGCACCGACTTCCTCGCGACCTTCCGTGCCCGCGCCGGCTTCGCGGTCGATCGCGCCCTGATCTACGCGACCGGCGGCCTCGCCGTCGGCAGCCTCAAGAACCGCACGTTCGACACCGCGACCGGCGCCCTGTTCGGCACCTTCAACCAGACCCGCGTCGGCTTTGCGATCGGCGCCGGCCTCGAATATGCGGTGGCGCAGAACTGGACGGTGAAGGCCGAATATCTCTACGTGAACTTCGGCGCCGGCACCCAGGCTCCCGGCGCGACGGCGCTGTCGCGGACCTCGGACGTTCGCATCCGCACGGACGTCCACACCGTGAAGATCGG
>LNFH01000094.1 GCA_001464235.1 Rhizobiales bacterium Ga0077556
GTCGCCGGCTTCTGCGTCTGCAACGACGTCTCCGAGCGCGAGTACCAGATCGAGCGCGGCGGCCAGTGGATGAAGGGCAAGGGCTGCGAGACCTTCGGACCGCTCGGCCCCTGGCTCGTCACCACCGACGAGGTCAAGGACGTGCAGAAGCTCGCCATGTGGCTCGACCTCAACGGCGAGCGCATGCAGACCGGCTCGACCAAGACCATGATCTTCGACGTGAAGACCATCGTCTCCTACGTTTCCGAATTCATGGTGCTGGAACCCGGCGACGTCATCACCACGGGCACCCCGCCCGGCGTCGGCCTCGGCATGAAACCGCCGCGCTTCCTCAAGGCCGGCGACGTCATGACCCTCGGCATCGAGGGCCTCGGCGAGCAGAAGCAGAAGGTCATCGCCTGGCAGTGATCCGGTGCGGCGGGCGCGGAGAAACCCGTCCGCCGTTCCCCTGCCGGACATGAAGCCGTCCATGCTGAGAACCATCGCCCTCACCGCGACGGCGATGGTTGCCTTCGCGGCCAACTCCATCCTGGCGCGCCTCGCCCTCGCGGACGGCGCCATCGACGACATGGGCTACACCGGCTGGCGCCTCGCCTCCGGCGCCCTGGTGCTGGCGCTTCTCTCGCAAATCGTCGGCCGGCGGCCGGGCGTTCCAGCCGTGGCGGGCAGTTGGGCGCAGGCGGCCGCGCTCTTCGTCTATGCGCTGGCCTTCTCCATCGCCTATCTCTGGCTCGGTGCCGCGGTCGGCGCCATCGTGCTGTTCGGCGCCGTCCAGTTCGGCATGATGGCCCGCGCCGTCGCGGCCGGAGAGCGGCCGGGTCCGCTGGAATGGGCGGGCCTTGCCGCGGCCTTCGCGGCCCTCGTCTGGCTGGTCGCGCCGGGCGTGTCGGCCCCCTCGCACGCCGGCGTCGTGCTGATGGTCGCGGCAGGCCTCTCCTGGGCGGTCTATTCGGGCCTCGGGCGCGGGTCCACCGACCCTCTCGCCGACACCGCCGGCAACTTCCTGCGTTGCCTCCCCGTCGCGCTCGCCCTCATCGCCTGGGGCTGGCGCATCCATCCGCCGGAGCCTGCGGGCCTCGCCTATGCCGTCGCCTCGGGGGCGCTGGCCTCAGGCCTCGGCTACGCCGTCTGGTACGCCGTCCTGCCCGCGCTGCCGCGCGTCACCGCCGCCTCGATCCAGCTCACCGTCCCGGCCATCGCCGCGGCGGGCGCCGTCGTCTTCATCGGCGAGGCCCTGACGGCGCGCCTCGTCCTCGCCTCCGCCGCCATGCTCGCCGGCATCGCGCTGGTCATCCTCGCCGGCGAAAGGCGGCGGCGCGGCGGCTGAATCGAAACGTGAAGAACCGGAATCTCCGCCTCAGGACGAGCGCCGAAAGCGATTCCGCGTCAAGAACTTGGGCAGGGCCGATGAGACGGGACGCAAAGGCGACCCCTCACTCCATCACGGCGGCCTTGAGGATGCAGACCATCACCGCATGGGCCGGCCCGGTGCCGACGTTGCGGATGACGTGGCGGCCGTCGCAGCGGTAGCGCGCGCTCTCGCCCGCCCCGATGACCTCGACCCGGTCGCCGACCTCCACCTGCAATTCGCCCTCGAGCACCGACAGACTCTCGATGGAGCCGCGCTGGTGACCCTCGCTCTCCAGCATGCCGCCGGGGTCGCACTGGAAGTCGTACCACTGCAGCCACTCGACGGTCTTGATCCAGCCGATGATCGACAGGCGGCACTTGCCGTCGTCGGAGACCAGCAGCGGCGTGTCCGCCCGCGACAGCTTCTCGAGGAAGGGCTCTTCGGTGGCGGTCGCCAGCACGCGTTCGATCGACACGTCGAGGGCCTGGCTCAGCCGCCAGATGGTGGCGAGCGTCGGATTGGTCTCGTTGCGCTCGATCTGGCTGATGATCGACTTGGCGACGCCCGACTGTTCCGACAGCTCCGACAGCGACAGGTTGTAGGCCTTGCGCAGTTGCCGGAGAGCACATGCGCCCCGGCATCCATCTCGATCTTCTTGGGGTCGCGGTCGGCCATAGTCGGCAAGCTGTCCCGTGCGTCGTGTCGAACGAAACGTTCGTTCTGCCGTTCTATGGCCCTCACCCCCGTGGCGCAAGGTCGCGAAATGCCGAAGGCGCCCCGCCCCCGGTCAAACCTCGCGGGCGCCGAGGGCCGCATGCGTCGAGATCCGCGTCCACGGGCCGATCCTGCCCTGGAAGGCGGTGTAGTGGGCGGCGATCTTGCCCGCCATGGGGCTGCGTCCGGCGAGTTCGCCGAGGAGGTCTCCGGCGTGGCGGCGGGCGAGCTGCACCATCGGCGTCGGAAAGCCGCGGAGCCGGACGCCGTGGGTCGAGACCATGGTCGCCAGCGCCTCCATGTTGAGGAGTTCGATCTCGGCCAGCGCCACCGCCTGCTCCGCTTCGCTCGCCGCCTGCACGACGCCCTTCAGGTCGGCCGGCAGCCCGTCCCACAGCGCCTTGTTGACGACGAGCTCGCTCGACCCGTTGGGCTTGTTGAAGCCGGGCGCGTAGTAGAACGGCGCCACGCGCCACAGCCCCAGCTGGATGTCGGCCCCCGGTGCGGTGAACTCGGCCCCGTCGATGGCACCGCGCTCCAGCGCCGGATAGATGTCGCCGGGCGGCACGGCGATGGCCGTGGCGCCGAGCCGCTGGAACAGCTCCGCGCCGAGGCCCACCATGCGGATGGTGAGACCCTTCACGTCCTCCGCCGACTGCAGCTCGCGCCGGAACCAGCCGCCCATCGACACGCCGGTATTGCCGCCGAGGAAGGGCTTCACGCCGAAGCGCGCCGCCGCCTCGTCCCACAGCGCCTGCCCGCCGCCCTTCAGCACCCAGGCATTGTGCTCCGGCGGCGTCAGGCCGAAGGGGATCGTGGTGAAGAAGGCGAGGCCCGGCTCCCGACCGATGGCGAAGAAGGAGGCGGTGTGACCGAGCTCGACGGTGGCGTTGCCCACCGCCTCGTGGACGGCGAAGGCCGGCACCACCTCGCCCGCGGCGAAGACCTGCACCTCGATCCGCCCGCCCGACAGGAGCTTGATCCGGTCGGCGATGCGCTGGGCCGAGAAGGCGGGGCCGGGCAGGTTGCGCGGCCAGGAGGTGACGAGACGCCAGCGCAGGGCCTGAGCCCGCGCGACGCCGGGGGCGGCAAGGACCCCGGCGGCGCCGGCGGCGAGTGCAGAACGGCGATTGAAGGTCATGTCACCACCAGGCGTGGAAATGATGGGTAGGCCCGTGCCCCTCGCCGACCGCGAGCCGGTCGGCGGCGGCGATGGCGTCCGTCACGTAGTCCTTGGCCTCGCTCACCGCCTGTCCGAGCGGAAAGCCCTTGGCGAGGCCCGCGGCGACGGCCGAGGAGAGCGTGCAGCCGGTGCCGTGGGTGTTGCGGGTGGCGACGCGCGGCGCCTCCAGCCTGACGGCTCCCGCCGGAGACACCAGGAGGTCGACGCTGGTCTCCCCCGTCGCATGGCCGCCCTTCATCAGGACCGCTCGCGCACCCTGGCGGAGCAGCGCCTGCCCCTGGGCGAGCATGTCGTCCTCGCCCCGCGCCACCGGCTGGTCGAGGAGGGCTGCGGCCTCCAGCAGGTTGGGCGTGACGAGCACGCAGCGCGGGAACAGGAGCCGCCGCAGCGCGGAGACCGCATCGGGGTTCAGCAGCCGGTCGCCCGACGTCGCGACCATCACCGGATCGAGCACCACCTGCCCGACGCGATGCCGGTCGAGCCCTGCCGCCACCGTCTCGATGACGGCCACCTGCGACAGCATGCCGATCTTGGCCGCCCCCACCTTCAGGTCGGCGAAGACCGAATCCATCTGCGCCGCGATGAAGTCCGGCGGCACGTCGTGGATCGCCTGCACGCCGCGGGTGTTCTGGGCGGTCAGCGCCGTCACGACGCTGGCGCCGTAGACGCCCAGGGCCGAGAAGGTCTTGAGATCGGCCTGGATGCCCGCGCCGCCGCCGGAATCCGAGCCTGCAATGGTGACGGCGATGGCGGTCATGGGGTGGTCTCCAGCGCGTGATCGACGATGGTGCGAAGGTCGCGGGCGGCACGGGCCGGGTCCCCGGCGCCCATGACGGCGGAGACCACGGCGACACCCTGAGGCCTCGCGGACATGACCGTCGCCGCATTCCCGGCCCCGATGCCGCCGATGGCGACGACGGGCAAGGGACTGAGCGCGACGACCGCGGCGAGGCCGTCGCAGCCGATGGCGGCGCCGGCGTCGGTCTTCGTCATGGTCCCGAAAACCGGACCGGCGCCGATATAGTCGACCGCAGCGAGCTGGTGCCGCGAGGCCTGCCATTCGGCCGGTGAGCCCACCGAGAGCCCGATGATCTTGTGCGGACCGAGCATGGCGCGGACGGCCGCCGCGTCGATGTCGCTCTGGCCGACGTGAACGCCGTCGGCATCCGCAGCGAGCGCCACGTCGACGCGGTCATTGACGAGGAGCGCCACGCCGAGCGGGGTGAGCAAGGCTTTCAGCGCGCGGGCCTCCTCGACGAAGGAGCGGCCGGTTGCTCCGGGCGAGCGCACCTGGACCAACGTGACCCCGCCCGCGACGGCAGCGGCCACGGTGTCGATGACGCCGCGCGAGCCTGCCAGGCCCCGGTCGGTGACGAGATAGAGGCGGAGGTCGAGGTCGGGCTTCATGGCCGGTGGAGCTCGACGCGGGAGCGGGCGGCGATCACCGCGGCATCCAGACCATGCAGCGCATCGCAGAGCTCGGCCGGGAAATGGCCGGGCCCGTTGGGGCAGCGTTCCCCGGCAAGGCTCCCTGCGCTCGCATAGGCGGACAGCGCGGCGACCGTCGCCTCGAGCGGCGGCGCGACGGTGGCGAAGGCTGCGACGGTGGCGGTGAGGGCACAGCCGATGGCGGTCGAGAGCGGCATCAGGGCATGGCCGCCCGAGATCGCGAAGACGTCGTTGCCGTCGGTGACGTAATCCGTCTCCCCCGTGATGGCGACGACGGCGCCGCTCGACCTCGCCAGCGCCCGGCCGGCGTCGATCGCGGCGTCGGACCCGGCCAGCGAATCGACACCCCTGGAGGCCGCGCCGCTCGCCCCCGCCAGCGCCAGGATCTCGCCGGCGTTGCCGCGCACGATGGTCGGCCGCAAGGCCAGAAGGTCGGTGGCCGCACGGGTTCGCAGGGTCGTCGCGCCGCAGGCGACGGGATCGAGCACCCAGGGCTTGCCGGCGGCCGAGGCGGTCGAGGCCGCGAGCTGCATCGACGCGATCCAGGCGGGCTGCAGGGTGCCGATGTTGATCACCAGGCCGTCGATGAAGCGGCCGAACTCCTCGACCTCCTCGATGCTGTGCACCATGGCCGGCGATGCGCCGAGCGCCAGCAGCACGTTGGCCGAAATCGTCATGGCGACGTAGTTGGTGATGTTCTGCACGAGCGGGCGCTTGGCGCGGAGGACGTCGTGCAGGGCGGCGATCTGGTCGGGAGTGACTCTGGCCATCGACGGTCTCCGGTCTCACCGGGTCGGCCAGGCAGAGAAGATGGGGTGGCGGCCTTGGCCGCCTCGTCATCCCAATCCCTCCGCCGGCATAATCCGGATCAGGTTCGACGGGTTGACCGTGACCGGCCTCTCAGCCCCAAAGGGCACCCCGATGAGATGGTGCAGAGTTACGCCAGGCCCGTCGCCGGCGCAAGCCGGCTGGCGATGGCCTTCGGGGGATGACGCGCGCGCCCTTTGATGGCATTTGAGAGGCCTGCATGCCGCGAGGGTCCCCATGATCGCCTTCTTCGTCCAGATCAAATGCCAGCTCGGTAAGGCCTACCAGGTGGCCGCCGCCCTCGCCGACCGCGAGATCGCCTCGGAGATCTATTCGACCGCCGGCAATTTCGACCTGCTGGTGAAGTTCTACGTCGAGCCCGGCACCGACATCGGCCATTTCGTCAACGAGCAGGTGCAGCTTATCCCGGGCATCCAGGACACCCACACCATCATCACCTTCAAGGCCTTCTGACCGCTCACTTCTGCCGCTGCTGCCAGATCTGGAAGACGCCGAAGGCCAGCGTGATCATGCCCGCATACCAGAGCACCGGCACGTAGCGCGGGATCGATCCGCGAATCTGGGCCTGGAAGAAGGCGCATTCCGGCGTCGCGAAGCCGATGCACGCGAGCTTGAGGCCGAGAAGGCCGAAAGCGCCGCCGTACTGCGCGTAATAGGCGAACCACCAGACCACCGAGACCAGGCAGAAGGCGAGGCCGAGATAGACGGCGGGGGGCGTCGAGGACAGCTGCTGCTTCACGCGACGCGGGTCATCCGGCCCTGGGGAGAAGCCGCAGCGAGCGGACGAACAACGAACCGCCGTCGAGGACGCTGCCTTCAACGGCGACCGGCAGAGCCATCGACGCCATGTCGGGGGTGCCATTCGCCCGCTTCGTCGGCACTCGGAACAGGGCCTCGGCCTTGGCACTGAACGCGCCTTCGCGATCGAGAACGAATGCATCGGAGCTGACCGACAGCGCGAAAGGCTCGATTTCGGGATAGAGCATGGCGAGCTCCAGCCAGATCGAGCCGTCCGCCTTGAGAAACTGCCGCAGCAATGCGAGCCCCTGAACCCTTTCGGCTGCAGAAGCGTCGTCGGCGATCGGCGTCAACACGTCAGAATCAGGATAGCCCATCTGATGAGAACGCTCAGCGCTAGCGGAAGGTTGCGATTCGCCGACGGCAGATGCGGAGAGAGCGAAAGACATCATGGCACGCACCTCAGAGGTTGTTGATATAGGCCCAACCCAACGCACTGCACAATCCATCAAGGTCCACCATCAACCGGTGGCGCTCGAACCCGACTTGGTAAAGAGCCCTCCGGAAGAAGCCTTTGGACGCTCCCGGTATAACGAAACGGTCGTGAATCATCCCTGAAGCCGCCGGGACCCAGGGAGTGGTGGGACGACAATGGACGGAAAAAAGACCCTGTTGGGCCGTGATCCGGGCAGCGACCGCCGGCACCCTCGCGAGGAATGGGTCGGTCGTCCCGGTGAAGAGACCGGGCATGGGCCGTGCCGGATCCTCCTCGTCGAAGATGTCGTCGGGATCGACTTGGATCACGTGCACGACGGCATCGGCATCATCTTTGGCGTTCACCGCATACCACGCGGCGGTGAGGGGGTTGGTGGTCCAGTCGAGCAGACGCGTGGGCAATCCGTGGTGCTGGGCCAGCGCAATCCACGCCAGGTCAGAGAAGCCGAGCCCCGGCTCGTACCGCCGCGCCTCCCGTTTAAAAGATAGAAGAAGCTCCCGTTCGGCGGCCTGTGACCAACCGCCGGGTGGCGTGCGGTCTGGTCGCCCGATTCCGGGAATCAGCTCGTAGGTAGCGTCCGCATGGCCCCGGAAATAGACGTACCGCTGGTTCCTAAGGGCTGCGAAGTCGAGAAAATCGAGCCATACGGGGTCCGTAGTCGACATCGGAGCAGCCAGGGAGGGGAGACATTCAGAGGGGGAACAACCTTCGCGCGCAACGAACGCAACGTCAACCTCTGAGCCCTATCGCGTCAACCTTCGAGCCCTCTCAGCCATGCGCCGGCCGGCGGCGCCCCTGCTGATGGCAAGGCTTGCCTCGCAGCCTCGAAGCGTTCCATTCTGCGCCCCGAGTTCCCCGGAGCACGCGACATGACGCCGACGAAATTCGGAATGGGCCAGGCTTTGAGCCGGATCGAGGACGCCCCGCTGATCAAGGGCGAGGGGCGCTTCGTCTCAGACCTCGTGCCCGAGGGGGCGCTGGTCGGCTACGTGCTGCGCTCGCCCTTCGCCTTCGCCGACTTCGTCATCACCGACACCAGCGCGGCCCGCGCCATGAAGGGCGTCAAGGCGGTGTTCACCCACGCCGACCTCGAAGGCATCGGCAACCTGCCCTGCCTGTCGCAGGTGCCCTCGGTGAACCCGATCCCCAATCCGCCCTGGGAGGTGCTCTGCTCGAAGACCGTGCGCCACGTCGGCGACGGCATCGCCTTCGTCGTGGCCGACACGATCGACCGGGCCAAGGACGCGGCGGAAGCCATCGTGATCGAGTGGACGGCCCGCGAGCCCATCGTCGACGCGGTCGACGCCCTGCAGAAGGGCGCCCCGCAGGTCTGGCCCGACATCCCCGGCAATCTCTGCGGCGAGGTCCATCTCGGCGAGGCCGAGGCGACCGAGAAGGCCTTCGCAAAAGCCCACCGCACGGTGTCGCTGACCATCGTCAACAACCGCCTCGTCACCAACTACATGGAGACGCGCGGCTGCCTCGCCGAATACGATTCCAAGGCGAAGAGCTTCACCCTCACCCTCGGCAGCCAGGGCAGCCACGGCATCCAGAACACCCTGGCGACCAAGATCTTCAACCTGCCGAAGGAGAAGATCCGCGTCATCACGCCGGACGTCGGTGGCGGCTTCGGCACCAAGACCTTCATGTTCCGCGAATATCCGCTCTGCATGCTGGCCGCCCGCAAGCTGAAGAAGCCGGTGGCCTGGGTGCAGGACCGCGGCGACCACTTCGTCAACTGCAGCCAGGGCCGCGACAACGTCTCCACCGCCACGGCGGCGCTCGACAGGCGCGGCAAGGTGCTGGCGGTGAAGGTCGACACCGTCGCCGACATGGGCGCCTACCTCTCCCAGTACGCGACCTTCATCCCCTATGTCGGCGCGCTGATGCTGGCCGGCGTCTATGCCTTCCCGGCCATGCACGTGCGGCTGAAATACGCCTACACCAACACCGTGCCGGTGGACGCCTATCGCGGCGCCGGACGCCCGGAGGCGGCCTATCTCATCGAGCGCCTGATGGACCGCATCGCCATCGAGACCGGCATGAGCCCGGCCGAGGTGCGCCGCCGCAACTTCATCGGGCCCGACCAGTTCCCCTGGAAGACGCCGGTGGGCCGCACCTACGATTCCGGCGAGTTCGACGGCCACATGACCCGCGCCATGGAGGTCGCCGGCTGGGACACGTTCAAGGACCGACTGAAGGCGGCGAAGAAGGCCGGCAAGATCCGCGGCATCGGCATGGCCACCTATATCGAGGCCTGCGGCGGCGGCGCCCCCGAGAACGCCTGGATGAGCCTCGAGAAGGACGGCTCGGTCACCATCAAGATCGGCACCCAGTCGAACGGCCAGGGCCACAAGACGGCCTATGCCCAGCTCGCCTCGCAGCATCTCGACATCCCCGTCGAGAAGATCACCGTCCTGCAGGGCGACACCGACCTGATCCCCACCGGCACCGGCACGGGCGGCTCGCGCTCGCTGCCCGTCGGCGGTGCGGCGGTCGACGTCGGCGCCCGGGCGCTGGCTGACGTGATCAAGGACATGGCGGCGACCGAGATGGAGGTCGGCGTCGCCGACGTCGAGATCGTCGGCGGCGCGGTCCGCGTCGTCGGCACCGACAAGGCGATTTCCTACGAGAAGATCGCCTCCCTCCCCGGCGCCGAGGACAAGCTGAAGAGCCACGGCACCTGGCGCCCGCCGGAGCCGACCTTCCCGAACGGGACGCATGTCTGCGAGGTGGAGATCGATCCCGACACGGGCGCCACCGAGATCGTCGGCTACACGGTGGTCGACGACTTCGGCGTCACCATCAACCCGACGCTGCTCGCCGGCCAGGTCCATGGCGGAATCGTCCAGGGCATCGGCCAGGCGCTGCTGGAGCGCACCGTCTACGACAAGGAGAGCGGCCAGCTGCTCACCGCCTCGTTCATGGACTATGCCATGCCGCGGGCCGACCACATCCCGAACTTCCACTTCGAGACGCGCAACGTCCCCTGCGTGACCAACCTCCTCGGCATCAAGGGCGCCGGCGAGGCCGGCACCATCGGCGCCTGCCCCTCGGTGATGAACGCCATGGTCGACGCCCTGTGGCGGGCCTACGGCATCAAGGAGATCGACATGCCCGCGACGCCCGCGCTCGTCTGGCAGACGATCCAACAGGCCAAGGCGGCAAAGGCGGCCTGAGCCCTCGCGCATCGGCCGGGCCGCTCGCGGCCCGGTCATTTGCACAAGAGCAAGCGGGAAATTGCACCCGCGCAATGAACTGCGGCGAGATAACGCAGGCGTGATCACTCCCGCGCAATTGGGGGATACCCGGCCGCGGGGTCCCTAGTGTGGAATGGTTCCAGTCGGCAGAGGGCCGACGGATCGTCCTCACCGAGGACACCCAGGGGGAAAAGACTCATGAAGCGCTTCATCATGGCCGCGGCGGTCCTCGCCATCGGCACGTTCGCCGTCACGGCCCAGGGCAGCGATCCCATCGCGGCGCGCAAGGAATCGATGAAGGCCGTCGGCCAGCAGACCGGCCTCGGCGCCCGCATGGCGCGCGGCCAGGCTGCCTTCGACCTCACCCAGGCCCGGGCCATCTTCGCCGCCTACGAGCAGGCGGCCGCCACCTATGCAAACCTCTTCCCCGAGGGCAGCCAGACCGGCGGCGAGACCGCGGCCCTGCCCGCCATCTGGGCCAACCGCGCCGCCTTCACCGCCGCCGTCGCCAAGTGGGGCGCCGACGCCCGCACCGAAGGCGCCAAGGTGACCGATCTCGCCACCTTCCAGGCCGCCTTCGGCGAGGTGACCAAGAACTGCGGTTCGTGCCACGAGACCTATCGCGCCCGCCGCAACTGAGCGCGCGCCACACGCATGCGTCGCGCGGGCCCCGGTGGCTCGCGCGGCGAACCGTTGAAGAGGGTGAGGCATGATCAGGCGGCTGCTGGTGCTGGTGGCGGTTCTCGGCGTCGTCGCAGGCGCCGCCTTCTGGTGGCTGACCATGCCCCAGCGCCTTGCGCCGGCGGCCCTCGCCGGCCCCGCACCGAACGTCGAGAACGGCAAGCTCGTCTTCGCGGCCGGCGGCTGCGCCTCCTGCCACGTCACCGAGGGCCAGCCCGACCGCACCCGCATGGGCGGCGGCCACGGGCTGAAATCGCCCTTCGGCACCTTCTACGCGCCCAACATCTCGCCCCATCCCGAGCGCGGCATCGGCCGCTGGTCGGAGGCCGATTTCGCCAACGCCATGCTGAAGGGCGTCTCGCCCGCCGGCGAGCACTACTACCCGGCCTTCCCCTACACCTCGTACCAGCGCATGACCGTCTCCGACGTGCGCGACCTCTTCGCCTACATGAAGACGCTGCCGGCCGACGCCACGGCGAACCGCCCGCACGACCTGCCCTTCCCCTTCACGGTGCGCCGAGGCCTCGGCCTGTGGAAGCTCGCCTTCCTCGACGGTGAGCCGTTCCGGCCCGATCCGTCGAAGCCGGCCGCCTGGAACCGGGGCGCCTATCTCGTCGAGGGGCCCGGCCATTGCGCCGAGTGCCATTCGCCGCGCGCCTTTACCGGCGCCATCACCGCCGACCGCCGCTTCGCCGGCGGCCCCAATCCGGAGGGCGCGGGCTGGGTGCCGAACATCACGCCGCACCGCGACGGCATCGCCTCCTGGTCGGCGGACGACATCGCCTCCTTCCTCGCCGACGGCTTCACGCCGGGGGGCGATTCCACCGGCGGCGCCATGGCCTCGGTGATCCGCAACACGTCCCAGCTCTCCGAGGCCGACCGCGCCGCCATGGCGGCCTATCTCAAGGCCCTGCCGGCGCGCGAGGGCCGCGCCCCGCCCCGCCGCTGAAGCCTCGCCCCCTCACGCAGCCGTGATCCGAGGCCGCGATCTTGTGTGCGCACAAGTCGCGTCCCGAAGCGGTCACCGCAAAGTAACCGTCTGGCACCGCACATGAAAAAGGCCGCGAGCGCCAGAGGCGACTCGCGGCCGTCGTCGTCACAGGACGTGACGGATCGGGATCAGGGATTGTTCGAGCGCTGGGCGTCGACGCTCCACGGACCGGGGCCGGCGAAGACCAGGTAGAGGAAGGTGAAGCAGTACATGATGGCGAGGCTCCCACCGTTCTGGATGGGGAAGAATCCGCGGCCGGCGTGCCCGATGAAATAGGCAGCGGCCATGGTGCCGGCGAGGATGAAGGCGGCCGGGCGGGTGAAAAAGCCGAACAGAATCAAGAGCCCGGTAACGAGCTCGATGCAGGCGGCGATCCACGGCAGCGAGCCGACCGGGGCGAAGTTGACGCTCATCGGGAAGCCGAAGAGCTTCACGAAGGCATGCTGCAGCAGCACGAGCGCGGCCATGATGCGCAGGATCGAGAGCACGCGCGGCGCCCAGGCGTTGAGGGTCGGATTGAGGCTGTCCATGAAAGGTCCCGTTGAGTGACGATGAGGTCGTGGCACCACCTCTTGCAGGGTGGTGCAGCGACCTTACCCGCCGCGACCTGCCGCGCAACCGGCGGCACCGGCGGGAAAAGGGCGGCGCCATGGCCGGGACCGGGCCGAAGCGGGATCGCACCGCAGGGCATGCGTGCAGCATTGGCCCTGCCTGAATCCGTTCCGGCATGGTTGAAGGGAGAGGAGAAAAATCCCTCCCGAGCCCCTCCCCGCTTCATGCCCGTCCTGTCCCGCGCCGCCACGGGAATCCTCTTCAAGCTGATGTCGACGGTGGCCTTCACCTCCATGTCGACGCTGGTGCGCGTGGCGGGCAAGGAAATTCCGGTGGGCGAGGTGGTCTTCTGCCGCTCCTTCTTCGCCCTCATCCCGCTCTTCCTCATGCTCGCCTGGCGGCACGAGGTGATGGACGCCTTCCGCTATGTGAGCTTCCGCTCGCACATGAAGCGCGGCGTCATCGGCGCCGCCGGCATGTTCTCCGGCTTTGTCGGCCTGACCCTGCTCCCGCTCGCCGACTCCACCGCCATCAGCTACGCCGCGCCGCTCATGGTGGTGCCGCTGGCCTATTTCATCCTCGGCGAACAGGTGCGGGTCTATCGCTGGTCGGCGGTCGCCGTCGGCTTCGTCGGGGTGCTCGTCATCCTCTGGCCCCATCTCGACGTCGGCGCTCTCGGCAACCGCCCCGACAGCCAGCGCACCGGCGCGATGTTCGCCCTCGGCGGGGCGGTCTGCGCCGCCTTCGCCACCATCCAGGTGCGCCGGCTCGTCAATACCGAGACGACGGCCGCCATCGTCTTCACCTTCATGGCGCTGTGCGCGACGCTGGCCCTCCTCACCTGGCCGCTGGGCTTCGCCCTGCCCGCGGTCGGCCAGTGGGTCGTGCCGACGCCTCTGCAGGCCTTCATCCTCGTCATGGTCGGCGTCACCGGCGGCCTCGGCCAGATCTTCCTGACGCTGAGCTACCGCTACGCCGACACCTCGCTGATCGCGCCCTTCGACTATTTCTCGATGATCTGGGCGGTGATCATGGGCTATCTGGTCTTCGCCGACCTCCCCAGCGCCTATGTGATCACCGGCGGCTCCATCGTCGTCGCCTCCGGCATCTTCGTCATCTGGCGCGAGCACAAGCTCGGCATCGAGCGTGCCCGCCAGCGCAAGGTCACGACGCCGCAGGGCTGAGGGGACGGCAGGCTCAGCCGGAGATGCCCCGTCTCAGCCGCTTGAGATCGGCCATGAACTGCTTGCCGAAGAGCAGGACGAGAACCAGGCCGTAGGACGCCCCGCCCACCACCAGGAGAATGGCGAGAGCGAGCTTCGGGTCGAGGCCCGGGCCCGGCAGGCTCGCCATGATCGTCGAGGAGACGACGAGGGCGAGCGTCAGCACGGCGAAGGCCACCGCGATCTGCGGCAGCACCGTGCGCGCCCGCGAGTCCAGCGTGAACAGGTCCTTGCGGCGGGCGAAGACGAGGAGCAGCGTCACGTTGATCCAAGCGCCGACGCTGGTGGCGGCGGCGAGCCCGACATGGCCGAGCGGCCCCATCAGCGCGAATTTCAACGCCACGTTGACGGCGATCGCCACCGCCACGGCGATGACCGGCGTCGTGGTGTCGCCGCGCGCATGGAAGGTGACGGTGAGCGGCCGGATCAGAACGAGCGCGGCGAGGCCCGTGCCGTAGGCGGCCAGCGCCCGCGCCGACTGCACCGCGTCGTTCTCGGTGAAGGCGCCACGCATGAACAGCGCCTTCATCAGGATGTCCGGCACCACGACGAAGGCCGCGACCGCCGGCAGGGTGAAGACGAAGGTGAGCTCGATGGCGCGCAGCTGCGCCGTGCGGGCGCCTGCCTCGTCGCCCGCCGAGACCCGCCGGCTCATTTCGGAGAGAAGCACCGTGCCGACGGCGATGGAGATGACCCCCATCGGCAGCTGGTTCAGCCGGTCGGCATAGTAGAGCCAGGAGACCGAGCCCGCGACGAGATAGCTCGCCACCACCGTGTCGGCGAGCACGGCGATCTGTGTGCCGGCGGAGCCGAGAGTCGCCGGCACGAAGGTCTTCCAGAAGCGCTTCACCTCCGGCGTCACCTTCGGCAGGCGCAGCTCCACCATGACGTCGGCCCTCAGCGCGTCCACCGAGACCAGGACGAACTGCAGGATGCCGGCGACGATGATGCCCCAGGCGGCGGCATGGGCGGGCGTGGGAAAGTGGTGCGCCAGCAGGAGGCCGCCGATGATGCCGAGGCTGAGGACGACCTGCGTCGCCGCCGCCGCGGCGAACCGCCCGACCGCGTTGAGGACACCGCTGACCAGGATCACCAGCGACACCAGCGCCAGGTATGGGAAGGTGATGCGGGTGAGTTCGACCGCGGCAGGAAAGCGCACGGGATCGTCGGCGAAACCCGGCGCCATCAGCGACACCACCGTCGGCATGAAGATGAAGGCGACGGCCAGCAGCACGAGCTGGGCGAGGATCAGATAGGCGAAGATCCGGTCGGCGAAGACGAGGGCGGCGTTCTGTCCCCGCTCGGCCGCGACCTTGGCGAAGCCCGGCACGAAGGCGGAGGAAAAGGCGCCCTCGGCGAAGATGGACCGGAACTGGTTGGGAATGCGGAAGGCGACGAAGAAGGCATCGGCCAAGGGTCCGGCGCCGAGGATGGCGGCGAACATGAGGTCGCGGATGAACCCGAACAGCCGGCTGAGCAGCGTCAGCGCCGAGACCGAGAAGATGTTCCTGATCACGACCGACGGGATCCTTGTGAGCGCCATGGCGGTTCGGGCCGCCGACGCCGAAGGGCGCTAGCCGCCCATTCCGGCCGAATGAAGGTTTAGACGAGGAGAAGCGATTCGGCGTGGGTCAGCCGGCCGCGATCGGCGGCCCGCCGCGCAGGAGATGCGGCGCGCCGTCCGGCTTGAACAGGCGGAAGATGGCCGTGGTGGTGGCGACGAGCGTCTCGCCGGCCAGCACCTCTCCGTCGACGAAGGCCATGGATCCCGTGAGCCGCCGCATGGCGATGCGGCCGGTGACCCAGTCGCCGGCGCGTCCGCCGGCGAGGAACTGCGTGTTGAGCGCGATGGTGGCGCAGCGCCGCCCGGTGACGCGGATCACCTCGTAGCCGAGCACCGTGTCCATGAAGGTGGTGATGGAGCCGCCGTGCAGCACGCCGTTCGGGTTGCCGTGGCGCAGTTCCGCGCCGAAGCCGTACTCGACCGCTCCCGACGGCGTCGGCCGCCAGTAATAGGGCCCCGCGAGGCCGATGAACCCCTCGGTCTCGCCGAGCCGGACGAAGCCCGGCGGTATCGCCTGCTCGAGGGGAATCGCGCCATCCATGCTGCCATTGGGCCCTGCCCCGCCGCCGGCCTCAAGACCGGCATTCGGCGGGGGCCGGCGTCAGACGTCGAGGGTCAGCCCGGCGGCCTTGGCGTCGGCGACGAAGCCCTTCACCGTGTCGAGCGAGATGTCCTCCGGCGCGCGGCCGAGGCCCTCCAGCTTCTTCAGGATGTCGGCGGGCGCGGTGATGATGTGGCAGCCGATGCGGTCGGCCTCGATGACGTTCCAGACCTCGCGGGTCGAGGCCCAGATGACCTCGATCGTGTCGGTGCCGCGGGCGAGGCCCACCGCATAGGTCATGACCGGCATGTAGTCGTGGCCGGCATCGCCGAGGCGGCCGGCGAAGACCGAGATGATGGAGGGCGCCCCGCCCTTCAGAGCCTCGACCGAGGCCTTGATCTGCTCCACCGTGTAGAGCGCGGTGAAATTGATCTTCACGCCCTCGCGGGAGAGCTTGTGGATGAGGTCGTAGAGCGGCTCGCCCTTTGAGTTCGTCACCGGCAGCTTGACGTAGACGTTCTTGCCCCAGGTGGCGATGACGCGGGCCTGCGCCTCCATGTCCTTCAGATCGTCGGAAAAGACCTCGAAGGAGATGTGATGGTCCGGCACGGCCGCCACGAGGTCCTTCGCATAGGCGGCATAATCGGAGACGCCGGCCTTCTTCAGGAGCGAAGGATTGGTGGTGAAGCCCTGGATCCACGGCTTCTTCGCCATCTCGACGATGGAGGCCTTCTCGGCCCCGTCCGTGTAGAGCTTGACCTTCAGGTCGGCGATGGCCGGCATATGCGTCTCCCGGTGTTTCAGGCTGCTGGTTTTAGGGCCGCGGGCGGCGGGTGTCCAACCGCCGTTTCCGCTTGCAGGCCCTGCCACGGGCCAACATGATCCGGGGATAGCGCTGCCTCCCGATGCCGGAGACGCCATGCCCGAGCCTCCCGATGCCCCGCTCGTCGCCCGGTTCGACCGCAAGCGCTACGAGCTGAGGTCCTATCTCTTTGTCGCGGCCCTCGTCCTGGCTCTGATCTACCTCTGGTGGACCGGCGAACCGCGGAACGTCGTCGTCGGCATGGTCACCTTCGCGGCCATTCTGGTCTTCCTGTATTTCGAGCAGCGACGGATCCTGAACTGTCCCGGCCCGCAGCTCATCATCGACGCGGACGGCATCGTCATGCCCGACCATTTCACCCACAGGCTGCCGTGGGAGGCCATCACCAGCGCCGGGGTCTCCACGGCCTACGAAGGCGGGAAAATTCTGGTCGTGAACGTCGCGAGTGCAGCGCCATACGGGCCCCTCGGCGGCACCTGGGAGTACGGGATACGCACCCGCAACGGCGGCGACGAGATCGTGATCAACATCAGCCATTTCAATGTCGACAGCACCCGTATTCAGGCCGCCATCGCCCGCTTTGCTCCGGAGAAGGCGAAGCCAGCCGACTGAAGCGCGTGCGCCAGTCCACCCTCGCGGTGCCGATGGTGGCGTGCCGATGCGCCGGGGCAGGCGCGTTCCTATATCACCGTTGCCCCGTCCTCCGTCCGGATCGCAATGCCATGGGACCCGTCCGCCTCGTCCTCAACATCCTCTGGTTCGTCCTCGGCGGTCTCCTCGCCGGCCTCGCCTGGTTCGTCGCCGGGGCGATCGCCGCGATCACCATCGTCGGCCTGCCCTGGGCCTTCGCCTGTTTCCGCATCGGCTCCTACACGCTCTGGCCCTTCGGCCGCGACGTGGTCTGGGCGAGCGAGCTGACCGGGCGCCCGTCGGGCGCCATGGGCGTGCTGCGCTTCCTCGGCAACGTCATCTGGTTCGTGCCCATCGGCTTCACGCTGATGGTGATCCACGTCGCCGCGGCGCTCGCCTGCTTCGTCACCATCATCGGCATTCCCTTCGGCTGGGCCCACCTGAAGCTCGCCGCCGCCTCGGTCTTCCCCCTCGGGCAGCGCGTGGTCGCCTCGGACGTCGCCGATCTCGCCCGTCGCCAGTCGGCCGCCACGGCGCTTGCCGGCTGGCGGCGCTGACACGGCCCGTCATCCATCGTGAACGGCGCCGGTTTGCGCTGGCACCGTGCGAAATCGTATAGGAGCGGCAAGAGGTGGCCCTGCCGCCGCCCGCACAATGATTCCCGAGGCCATGTCATGACCCAGTCCCCATCCGCCGGATCCACCCTGCGTGTCGGCGTCGTCGGCCTCGGCGTCATGGGCAAGAACCACGCGCGGGTGCTGGCGGAGCTGCCGGGCGTCACCCTCGCCGGCGTCGCCGATCCCGATGCGGCCCAGGTCGAATTCGTCACCTCCCGCCTCGGCTGCCCTGGCTTCGCCTCCCTCGAGGCCTTGATGGACGCGGGCATCGACGCCCTCACCATCGCCGCCCCCACCCAGCTCCACACGCCCATCGCGCTCGCCGCCATCGCCCGCGGCATCCACGTCCTCGTCGAGAAGCCCATCGCCCAGTCCGTCGAGGAGGGCCGCCGCATCATCGACGCCGCCGAGCGGGCCGGCGTGACGCTGATGATCGGCCACGTCGAGCGCTTCAACCCGGCGGTCCAGTCGATCCGCCAGGCCATCGCCGGCGACGACATCCTCTCCATCCAGATCACCCGCGTCGGCCCCTTCCCGCCGCGCATGTCCGACATCGGCGTCGTCATCGACCTCGCCGTCCACGACATCGACCTGATCCGCTGGTTCACCGGCTCGGAGATCGCCGAGATCCAGCCGCAGACCAATTCCATCCATGCCGAGCGCGAGGACATCGCGCTGCTGCAGTTCCGCACCGCCTCGGGCGTGCTGGCCCACATCAACACCAACTGGCTGACGCCCTTCAAGGCGCGCACGGTGCATGTCGCCACCCGCAACAAGTACATTTCCGGCGACCTGATCACCCGTCAGGTCACCGAGTGCTTCGACTACAAGCCCGACGGCTCCTATTCGATGCGCCACCTCTCCGTCGCCTATGCCGAGCCGCTGCGCGCCGAGCTCGTGGCCTTCATCGACAGCGTACGCACCGGCAAGGCGCCGGTCACCGGCGGCGCCGACGGCCTCGCCTCCCTCGACATCGCCATGCGCTGCCTCGGCGAGCGCCCGGTCCCGGTGGTGCAGCCGAAGCTGGTGGCGGGCGGGCGGGCCTGACGGCCGCCCTCTCAGGCGGCGGGACGGACCTCGAGGTCGAACGTCTTGCCGATGGCCGCCATCGCCGCGTCGATCTGGTCGACCCTGCTGGCGTGATCGATCCGGAACAACCGGTCGACCTGCTCCCTGTGCCATCCGAGCCGCCGCGCCAGCTCGGCGCGCGTCACGTCCATCTGCTTGCAGGCGCGGAACAGCAGGACCTTCATCGTCGCCTGGAGCGACACCTTCACGAAGGTGCCGGCCTCGACCGCGGCACGCGTTTCGTCCGCGTCCGGAAGGTCGAACGCCTCCCACCGTGCCAGCCGCCCCCCCAACGCCTCCTCGACGGCCTCCCTCCCCTTGTCGCGCGCGTCGACGAGGTCATCGGCGAAAGTGGTCACTTCCGGCAGGAACCGGCAGGTCACGAGCAGCGTGTCGTTGTCGTCGGGCGCGACGGCGATGGGCAGCAGCAGCATCACTTCAGTCCCAGGTCCTTCAGGATCTTGTTGACCAGCCCCGTCCCCAGCTCCTTGCCCTTGCCGTGCATCGGCAGCTGGGACGTTCGCTCGCCGCGGCGGACGGTAAGATGGCCGGAGCCACCCTTGTGGGTCTCGAATTCGCAGCCGTTCCGGGCGAGGAAGCGCTTCAATTCCGAGGCGTTCATGGCTGAACTCTATCAACACTTCTGTGGATATCAACACAAGTGTTGAATGACGCTGCAGGCATGCCAGCCCGTCTTCCAGCACCCTTCCCGGATGCCCCCGCCCTCCCGACACTCCTCCCCTGACGGCGACGCCCGATCGCCCGGAGGAGGCAGGCCCATGGACTACCGCACGCTCGGAGGCTCCGGCCTCAAGATCCCCGCCCTGACGCTCGGCACCGCCACCTTCGGCGGTGGCAGCGAGTTCCTCCGCAAATGGGGCGCCACCGACATCGCCGAGGCGACCCGGCTCGTCGACGTCTGCCTCGAGCTCGGCTGCACCATGTTCGACACCGCCGACGGCTATTCCGCCGGCCTGTCGGAGGAGATCCTCGGGCAGGCCATCAGGGGCCGCCGCGACGCGGTCATCGTCGCCACCAAGACCGGCATGCCCATGGGCCCCGGCCCCAACGAGATCGGCACCTCGCGCTCGAAGATCATCGCCTCCTGCGAGGCGAGCCTGAAGCGCCTCGGCACCGACTACGTCGACCTCTACCAGCTCCATGCCTTCGACGCCCTCACCCCCATCGAGGAGATGCTGGCCGCTCTCGACGCGCTGATCCGCGCCGGCAAGATCCGCTATTTCGGCGTCTCCAACTATTCCGGCTGGCACCTGATGAAGATGCTGGCGCTGGCCGACCGCCACGGCCTGCCGCGGCCGGTCATCCACCAGGCCTATTACACGCTGGTGGCGCGCGACTTCGAATGGGAGCTGATGCCCCTCGGCCTCGACCAGAACGTCGGCACCCTCGTCTGGTCGCCGCTCTCCGGCGCCAAGCTCTCCGGCAAGATCGGCCGCAACCGCCGCCCGCCCGAGGATTCGCGGCTCGCCACCGACGCGAGCTGGCCGGTGCCGGAGGACCGGCTCTACGCCGTCACCGACGCGCTGGAACAGGTCTCCGCCGAGGTCGGCCGTTCCATGGCGCAGGTGGCGCTCGCCTGGCTCCTCGCGCGGCCCACCATCTCCTCCATCATCATCGGCGCCCGCAACGAGACGCAGCTGCGCGACAATCTCGCCGCCTGCTCGCTGAAGCTGACGCCCGAACAGACCGCGGCCCTCGATGCAGCCAGCGCCATTCCGCCGGCCTATCCCTACTGGCACCAGCGCCGCACCATGATGACGCGCAATCCGCCCCCGGTGGCGTGAGGCGCGGCGGGGCGCCTGTCGTCCCGCTGTCACCGACAGGTGCTTTGCCGAAGGGGAGCGGCGGGAATCACCGCACCCCGCCCGGCGAGGCATACGCCATGCAGCATCGCGCGAAGCCCATCACCGTCATCGGCGCAGGCTATGTCGGCCTCGTCACCGGCGCCTGTCTCGCCGCCATCGGCCACCGGGTCGTGGTGGTGGACCGCGACGCCGGCAGGATCGCGGGCCTGCGCGCCGGCCGCATGCCGATCTACGAGGACGGCCTCGCCGCTCTCGTCGCCGGCGAGGTGGCGGCCGGCCGCCTGTCCTTCGCCACCGACCTCGCGGACGCCGTGCCGGGCTCCTCGGCCGTCTTCATCTGCGTCGGCACCCCGCCCCGTCCCTCCGACGGCCATGCCGACATGGGTCAGGTCATGGGGGCGGCCGCCGGCATCGCGCCCCATCTCGCCCCCGGCGCCGTGGTCGTGGTGAAGTCGACGGTGCCGGTGGGCACCGGCGACGAGGTCGAGGGCCTCATTGCGACCATCACCACCACGCAGGGCCTCGCGGTGGTCTCCAACCCGGAATTCCTGCGCGAGGGCGTCGCCATCGCCGACTTCATGCGCCCGGACCGTATCGTCGTCGGCACCGGCGATCCCCGCGCCGCCGCGGTGATGGCGGCGCTCTACCGGCCCCTGACGGAGCGTGGCGCCCCTCTCCTCGTCACCGACCGGCGGGCGGCGGAACTCATCAAGTATGCCGCCAATTCGTTCCTCGCGTTGAAGATCACCTACATCAACGAGATCGCCAATCTCTGCGAGGAGATCGGCGCCGACGTCGGCGACGTCGCCCGCGGCATCGGCCTCGACCCGCGGATCGGCGCGCAGTTCCTGAAAGCCGGCCCCGGCTTCGGCGGCTCCTGCTTTCCGAAGGACATGCTGGCGCTGATGAAGACCGGCCAGGATCACGGCGTGCCGCTGCGCTCGGTCGAGACGGCCGTGGCGGTGAACGATGCCCGCAAGGGCGAGATGGTGCGCAAGATCGTGCGCGCCGCCGGCGGCTCGGTGGCGGGAAAGACCATCGCCGTCCTCGGCCTCACCTTCAAGGCCGGCACCGACGACATGCGGTCGGCCGCATCCCTCGTCATCCTGCCGCAGTTGCAGAAGCAGGGCGCCCGCATCACTGCCTTCGATCCCGCCGGCATGGCGGAGGCAGCCCCGCTGCTGCCCGGCGTCGCCATGGCGACGAGCGCTCGCGACGCCCTCGCCGGCGCCGACCTCGTGGTCATCCTCACCGAGTGGCCGGACTTCGCGGCGATGGACCTTGCCGCCGCCGCGCGGGCGATGCGCGCCGCCGTGATGGTCGACCTGCGCAACCTCTTCGAGCCCGAAACGGCCACCCGGGCCGGTTTCGCCTATCGCTCGGTCGGCCGCGCCGCCCGCGACGCAGCCGCCCGCCGGGAGGTCGCGCTCACCCCGGTCCGCACCGGCGTCCCCGTCTTGGAACTTTCTTGACCTCTTTGCGCTAGGTCAGGACCGGGACATCAGGCGCGCCGCTACGGCCGCCCGCGGGGATTACACCATGACCGTTCTCGTCACCGGGGGTGCCGGCTACATCGGCAGCCACATGGTTCTCGAACTGCTCGACGCCGGCGAAAGCGTCGTCGTGCTCGACAACCTCTCCACCGGATTCGCCTGGGCCGTCGACCCGCGCGCCACCCTCGTCGTCGGCGACATGGGTGACCAGGGCCTGGTGGAGACCGTGATGCGGCTCCACGGCGTCGATGCCGTCATCCATTTCGCCGCCCGCATCGTCGTGCCGGATTCCGTCGCCGACCCGCTCGGCTACTATCTCGCCAACACCGTGAAGACCCGCGCCGTCATGGCTGCCGCCGTGGCCGCCGGTGTCCGCCGCTTCATCTTCTCCTCCACCGCCGCGGTCTACGGCACGCCCGAGGTCATGCCCGTGGCCGAAGAGGCGCCGACCCGCCCGGAAAGCCCCTACGGCACCTCCAAGCTCATCACCGAGTGGATGCTGCGCGACGCCGCCGCCGCCCACGACCTCTCGTACGTGGTGCTGCGCTACTTCAACGTCGCCGGCGCCGATCCGAAGGGCCGCACCGGCCAGTCGACGCCGAACGCCACCCACCTGATCAAGGTGGCGGTGCAGACGGCCCTCGGCCTCAGGGCCAAGATGGACGTCTTCGGCACGGACTATCCGACTCCGGACGGAACCTGCCTGCGCGACTACATCCACGTCACCGACCTGGTGCGCGCCCACCTCTCCGCCCTCGCCCACCTCCGCTCGGGCGGCGAGAGCCTCGTCGCCAATTGCGGCTACGGCCACGGCTATTCGGTGAAGGAGGTCATCGACACGGTGCGCGCCGTCACCAAGGTCGATTTCCGGGCGGACTATGCCCCGCGCCGGCCGGGCGACGCCGCGGCGGTGGTGGCCGACGCCACCCTCGCCCGCACCCGCCTCGGCTGGACTCCCGCCCACGACGACCTCACCGGCATCGTCGAGGCCGCCTACGCCTGGGAGCGCCGCCTCGCCAACGGCGACGTCGGCCGTCGTTAAGCGCGCGGCGGCACAACCAACCGTCGATCCATGGCGCCTGTGGCGAACGACAGGCGAGCGCATCCGACTGCGATGACGCACCCGCACCAGCATGTGCGTTTCCCTGGTGCAGGGAAATCTGCAGGGAAGTGCACACTTCGCAGGTCCATCATCAACGAGCTTTTGCCGACGGCCTGCCGCCCCTTGCTGTGATGGGCAACGGGCTCTGCCAGGTTCGAAGGCCGCCACCCGCGGGGACAGGCAAAACTCGACTGGGACACGCCCTGATGGGTGCTGGCGGAACCATTGTCTCCCTTCGCAAATCTGCGCTTGCAACAATCGATCCTTGTTTCGCTTCAGTTCAGCCTGCCGTTTTGAGTATTCAGGCTCACATCCCTCGCACCATCAAGTCATTTATTGCCGTAACAACTGAATTTTTTACTTGATCTGCCCGACCATCGGAGCATCCATGCATCGCCGCCGACAAATACGGTCGCGTCATATGTATAGATAGGATCATGCCATGTATGCCCAAATCACATCAAAATCATCTCCGTGCGAGAATATAAACATCAACTCGGATGACATACGTCGGCAATTCATCGGCGGCTCAGACGCCAAGATTATCATGGGATCTGATGAAACAGCGCTACGGAAGCTGTGGGAATTCAAAAGCGGCGCCCGCCCGTCTGAAGACTATTCTGGAAACTTGGTAGTGGCTTTGGGCCACGCCACGGAGAAACTCAACACCGACTGGTTTGAGCGGCAGACTGGCGCGGTCGTGTCGGACCATCAGATGCGCCTGTTTCATCCGGAGTATGAATTCCTGGCAGCCACATTGGACGGGTTGACCGCGAACGGTCGGGCCATATTTGAGGCAAAGTTCATGCTGCCCTGGTCATTCTCAGAAAAGGCGGCGGCGGCAAAGCACATGCCTCAACTCCAACACAACATGGCGGTAGCTGGTATGTATTCAGCTCGGCTCTCTATTTTGACCGGTGGTGACAAATGGGTACTTATCACGGCCGATGCAGATCCGATCTATCAGGACGCACTTTTGGAAGCCGAACAACGCTTCTGGAACTGCGTAAAATCTGGCGAGCTGCCCCGTCCAATCGGTGCACCTCCTCCGCTGCCGAAGTCTGAGATCATTCGCATTGCCGACATGAGCAGCAGCAACGAGTGGGCGGTGCTTGCCGCAAAATTTCGCGACACCAAGCAAGCACACGACGATCACCTCGCCGCCAAGGATGGTTTGAAGGCTCTCGTACCGCTCGATGCCGCGGAAGCAATCGGTCGGGGACTGCGAGCGAAGCGTAGCAAGACCGGTGCGGTATCCTTCGAAATCCTGGCGGGGGCATAGGGTCATGTCCGCACGTTCATCCGATAGCATCCGCCATATCGCGAAGGCTCTCGCAGCCGCACAGCGCGAAATTCAAAACCCTCAGCCTCGCCACGAAGG